>JAHJLI010000198.1 GCA_018821785.1 Pseudomonadota bacterium | reverse complement strand
GAAATCCGCACCAAGGCGGTGGTAGTTGCCACTGGGACCTTCCTCGACGGCCTTGTCCATATCGGGCTTAAAAATTTCCCGGCAGGGCGATTAGGTGATGCGCCGGCGAAACGACTTTCAACCTGGTTCAAAGAAAACGGTTTTTCCGTAGGGCGAATGAAAACCGGAACGGTGCCACGACTTGCAGCTCATTCTATTGACTACTCTGAACTTGAGATTCAACACAGTGACTACCCTCCGGCACACTTTTCATATTCCTCGAAAGGTGGTTACACTCTGCCTCAGCTGCCATGTCACATTACCTACACCAATGAAAATACCCACGCGATCATCCGGGCGGGTATCGACAAATCTCCGATGTACGCCGGAATAATAAAGGGGATTGGGGCGAGATACTGTCCTTCGGTCGAAGACAAGGTCATGCGCTTTCCCGAAAAAACCCGACATCAGATTTTTCTCGAACCGGAAGGACTCGACACCGTCGAGGTGTACCCGAACGGACTGCCGACCAGCCTGCCGCTCGCTACCCAGACAGCTATGATCCATTCGATCAAGGGCCTGGAAAAGGCGCAGATTATCAGACCGGGCTACGCAATTGAATATGACTATATTGACCCCTTGGGATTACACCCTTCTCTTGAGACCAAGCAGGTTCGAGGCCTCTTTCTGGCAGGCCAGATCAACGGTACATCGGGCTATGAAGAAGCAGCAGCACAAGGGCTGATCGCCGGCATTAACGCGGTTCGCTTTTGTCGTCAATTAGAACCGCTGATCCTCGATCGTTCCCAGGCCTATATCGGTGTGCTTATCGACGATCTGGTGACCTGCGGAACCAAGGAACCGTATCGACTCTTCACCTCGCGGGCGGAATATCGGCTGCTTCTGCGCGAGGACAATGCCGATACCCGACTGACCGCAATTGGTTTCGATATTGGTCTTGTCAAAGAACCTATCTACCAGCAATTTCTGATAAAACAGCAAGCTATTCAAACCGGCAAGGATGCCTTAGAGGCAATCTTTATAAAGCCCGTGCCGGTGGTAAATGAGGCTCTCACCACTCTTAACAGCAGCAGCATCAAACAAAAATGTTCGCTTGCCGATCTGTTGCGACGACCGGAACTGTCGATAGAATCGTTTGCATCACTACCGCTTGAGGCCGACTCGCAACGTATTCTTTCTGGGATTATTGACAGCGGGGTAAAGGAAGAAATTGAACTACAGGTAAAATTCAAAGGATATCTTGACCGACAAGACGAACAGGTGACCCGTTTCAAAAAGATGGAATCGGTTCTCCTGCCCAAGGAAATTGATTATCGTTCACTATCCGGCTTATCCAATGAGGTAGTAGAAAAACTGACCAGAATTCAGCCGGTTTCACTTGGCCAGGCTTCACGAATTTCTGGAATTACGCCGGCAGCGATTTCGGTGCTGCAGGTTCACTTGAAAAAATTGGCTCATTCGGTTTTGCCTTGATGATGGCGCTTTGAGTAGGAGGGTCTGTTTTGCTCACCACAACAAAAACAGATGGTGTATGAAATGCACCTTTCGATGCCTGCCAACTTGAAAACGAACCACAATAACCAACCGTAGCAACCCGGCCCTGGAAAATATGCCATTTTTCACTTTCCCCCAGATTGACCCGATAATATTCAGCCTTGGTCCTCTGCATATCCGTTGGTACGGACTGATGTATGTCCTCGGCTTTCTTGCCACCTATTATCTGGTTCGAAAACAGATACGGGAATCTCATTTCCATCAACTCGGCAACGAGTTTGAAAACCTCAATATGGTCCTTATTATCGCCGTTGTTGTCGGAGGCCGACTGGGCTACGTGCTGTTCTACAATTTTTCATATTATCTTGCCCATCCCATGGAGATCCCGGCTACCTGGAGCGGCGGCATGTCTTTTCACGGGGCGTGTATTGCAGTGTTGATTGGGGGATGGCTATTTTGTCGTAAAAAGCAGATCGATTTCTGGCAGGCAGCCGATCTTTACGCGGCAACCATCCCTATCGGCATTGGATTTGGGAGGATTGGCAACTTTATCAACGGCGAGCTATTTGGCCGCGTGACCAGTCTGCCAATAGGCATGGTGTTCCCAGATGGTGGCCCATTACCCAGACACCCCTCGCAACTCTACGAGTCATTTCTTGAGGGCTTGCTGCTCTTTGTGCTACTCTGGTCCGTGCGCCAGATGCCTTGGCGGCAAAGCAGATACTGGCCACACGGCAGTATCTTTGCACTTTTTCTTGCAGGCTATGGCTGCATGCGAATATTTGTTGAAAATTTCCGGGAAGCAGACCCTCAGCTAGGGTATTACTTCGGCTTGTTTACGATGGGGCAGTTTTTGAGTGTAGCTATGGTAATCGGCGGCTTTCTTGTATGGAAATTGCGATTGCATTCGCTTAAACACAACCCCAATTGAATGACGCCAAGCCGATGATGGCTGGTTGCCCCGTCCCCAAAAAGCGACACAAGCGCCCAGCTATCCACGTATCATTGCATGACAGCTCTCATCCAACAATCTCTGAAAACAGAAGCTGCTCACTGTAATTTATTCCAGAGCATTTTTGCCGGTCTAAATTTCACCACATTGTGTGCGGGAATAATAATGCTTTTGCCGGTCTGCGGGTTTCTGCCCTTCTGCTCTGCTCTTTCCACCACCCTGAAAGAACCAAAACCGGACAGAGTTACCCTCTCACCTTTCTCCATAGCACCAGCCATATTGATCAGTACTCTGTTCAATGCATGTTCTGCCTGAACTTTTGTTATCCCGCCGACTTCTGCTATTGTTGCAACGAGTTCTCCTTTGTTCATTTTCGCCCCGACCTTTTCTTGATAGTTAATGAAATTTCCCAAAAGTATCCTGTATTATTAGCCCCTCCAGCGAAAATAACAATTGTCGGAAATACCCGTTTTTCTCTAGGTATATTTACCCATATTTATTGGGGACACTTCCCGTATTTTATCTCTGTTTACCAATATACGGGAAGTGTCCCTAATAAATACGAGATAATACATCAAACCAAGTCATTCAGAGGTGACAAAACCATTCCGAACCGCATAATTCACCATTTCCGCGCTGTTTTTTCGTTTGAATTTGCGTAATAAATTCGAACGATGATGGTCAACGGTACGCTGACTCAGATTGAGATATTCAGCCATTTGTTTGCTGGTAAGACCTTTAACGACGAGTTGCAAAACCTCTTTTTCCCGTCTGGTTAGTTCCTGAAAAGGACTTTTTTTTCCATTACGATGCATGGAGATGACATCATTGGCAAAATCTTCAGCCATAAAAGGTGAAATGTAGTTTTTACCTGACAAAACCTTTTCAATTGCCACCAGAAGTTCATTATCAGAGTCATCCTTCATCAGATAACCATCAGCGCCTGCTGACATAGCATTATAGAAGTATTGCTTATTCTTATACATAGTGAGCATCAGTATCTTTATCCAAGGGTACTTTTTCTTAACCATCCCTATGGTTTCCATACCCCCGATGCCCGGCATGGAGATATCTAGAATAATGAGATCGACGTCTGAATTGTCGAGACAAGCCATGAGTTCCTCGCCGCTGCTCGCCTCTCCCACTACCTGCAATGCTTCATTGCCTTTAACGATATTCTTAATACCATGGCGAATCAAGACATGATCATCTGCAAGTAATATTCGAATTTTTTTATTACCAGGTAACACTCTTGGACCCCTTGGACTGCAACTATCTGAAAATAAGCCCGAGCCAAATTCTCTTTTTTGGTTCAGTTCCGATTCAGTCTCCTTGTTTGATAACCATAATTTATGAAAAATTGCAATTTCCCTGGCTTGATTTGATACACCACTCATTCAACTTTTGGTCGAGCAGGACGAACACGTTGCCAAAACCTGGTTTAGTCAATATTATATTGCCAAATCTGGCCTTAACTGCCATCCAGCGTTTCCACCTCAAAGCGTGCTCCTCATTTGGCCACCAGACGCAAAATCTGGTTGCCTGACTTGCGCCTTTTATTTGTTTGGTTTATTCAACAAAATCCTTCGACATTGCATGAATAAGATCAACTATAACCTTTCATCACCCTTACCTATTTCATGGGCAGAGTGTGCCGCCAGAGGCTGGACTGAGCTTGACGTCCTGCTAGTCACCGGAGATGCCTACGTCGATCATCCATCTTACGGCGTGGCTCTTATCGGACGCCTGCTTCTCAGCCATGGCTATCGGGTTGCCATTCTCGCCCAGCCTCACTTTGATACTTCAGCAGATTTTTCAGCGTTTCCGGTGCCGTTACTCTTTTGTGGAATCACCGCCGGCAACCTTGATTCTATTGTCGCCAACTACAGCGGTAACGGTAAGGTACGCGACACCGACGCCTACTCACCCGGAGGCAACCCATGGCGCGGTGAGGTGCAGAGCAAGACGGAACGTCGACGCCCCGATCGCGCCTGTCTTCTCTATGCAAGCCTTGCGCGCTCAGTTTTTCGTGGAATTCCCATCGTCCTCGGAGGGATCGAAGCTTCTCTTCGAAGATTTGTCCACTATGATTACAAACAGGAAGGACTTCGTTCTTCATTTCTGACCGATGCCAAAGCGGATATTATCGTCTATGGAATGGGCGAGAAAGCGGTATTGGAAATTGCCGAAAAGTGCCGTCTTAAAGCGCCAATCTCTCACATTGCCGGCACTTGTCAAAGACTTACCGACCGGGAACTGGCCAGTTTTATCCCCGACTTCGAAGCAAAAAGCTGCAAAAAAATCCTCCTCCTTCCCTCCTGGGAAGATATTGGTGTCAAGCAAGAACGATTCCTTGAAGCCGAGATAGAACTTGACCAGCATGCCAGGGGATGCTCACCAAGGATAATTTTACAACGTCAGCAATCTCACTGGGTAGTACAACATCCTGCACCTCCGCCATTGACTCCAGAGGAACTTGATGCCCTTTACAACCTGCCCTTCACGCGCCGACCTCATCCGATAAGTCAGGAAATTCCCGCTTATCGAATGATCAGGGATTCGGTAACTATTGTCAGAGGCTGTTCCGGGAATTGCTCCTTCTGTGCCATCACCAGACACCAGGGACCGGCCATCATCTCACGCGGTGAGAAATCGATCCTCTCGGAATGCCACCGTATTGCCGGAATGAAAGATTTTGGTGGAACCATCAGCGATCTTGGCGGGCCAACTGCAAATCTCTATGGAACCAGTTGCGCGATCGGATCATGCAAAAAACGGGATTGTCTTTTCCCGAAGCTCTGCCCCAACCTCAAGATAAACGAAGAATCGTTCTTATCTCTGCTCAAGGAAGTTTCCGGGATTGAGCGCGTTAAACACCTTTTTATCTCGTCCGGACTCAGGATGGAGCTTCTTCTGCTAACCCCCCGCCTACTTGAAACCATACTCCGATCGCATACGCCGGGAGCCTTGAAAATTGCTCCGGAACACAGTGATGATGCCCTACTCTTCCTCATGCACAAGGAACCCCATGATCTTCTTCAAAATTTCGTTAGAAAATGCCGGGAAATAGGTAAAAAGCTTGGCAAAAAAATTGAGCTTACCCCCTATATTATTACCTCTCACCCGGGCTCTACTCCGGAGTTGGTCGAAAGATTAGTCAAAGATCTACAAAGACTGGGACTAAAGGCAAGAAAATTCCAGGATTTCACCCCCACTCCGGGCACCCTTTCTACTGCCATGTATGTGACAGGGCTACGACCGGATACCAAACAAGCAATTACCGTCCCCCGCTGCCACTCAGATCGACAGAAAGAACGCCGTATTCTGGAAGGGAATTTCCACCGAAAGGTCGGCGATAGAAAGGAGTTCCAACTAAAAAAGAAAAAATAGCCGCATCAAGAGGTGCCTATCAGTAGATTATTTATGGCTATTGCGCCTTTTTTCGGTAGTAATCACCATAAAATGCGTAACTTTTATTGATAAGTCTTGAAGTAATGAAATTGCTCTCATGTCCATTGAAGACCACTCCGATAATTTTCTGCTTGCCGATGTCGACAATGGCTTGTTCAATAAGTGCCCGAGTTGAAACCCCATGTCGTACCACCAGGACCACTCCATCGACTACCTGGGCAAGAATCATCGATTCGGAGGCCACTCTAAGGGGAGGGCTGTCAAAAATTACGAATCGGTCCGGATAGCGGCTGGACAGTTCCTCGATCAGTTTGTGCATCCGCGTTGAACCCAGCAGTTCGGCGGGATTAGCCGGCGGGACACCACTGGCAAGGATGGAAAGTTTTTCCATTGATGTTTTGCGAATGAGCGTGGAAATATCTGTTTTATTCTTAAGATAATCGACCAGGCCACGTCTTTGAGACATACCAAAGAGCCCTGCCAAAGAAGGGAGCCGAAGGTCACAATCAACCAACAGAGAGTATTGGTCGACGCATTGCGCAAGAGCTACACCCAGGTTCGCGGCCACAAAGCTTTTTCCTTCCCTGGGCAGAACAGACGCAACCATTATTGTTTTCGCTGCCTTACTGCCATCCTGAGGCCTCAATATCTTCGAGCGCAAAACACGAAAGGATTCTGCCACCTCACCGGAAAAATTCACAGCCCGCACCAACCTGTTATCCCATTTCCCCGAGTCCCCCTCCACCATTAAACCATTTCCTTCACCAGCGTTTTTCTCAGGATGATCGGGGACCAAAGTCTTTTGTATCGGCACAGGCACCCGAGGTGGATTGTGTTTTTTAATTGGTTCAAACGATTGGCTCTCTTTCTCTGATGTTTCCGAAATTTTTTCCATTGCTACGTCAACCCACACTTAAGAGTCTTTTAAAATACAGGAAAATCGGCTGCAACCACCCTTTCTGGTGGGCATAGACGATCACTGCACCTTCAACGACAACAATACCAAGGACACACCAGACAACCCAATGTCTCCATAGGCCATTTTTCGGCGGAGGAAGGAAAAAAGCGCTTTCATCACCGGGAATAGAAAGTTTTTCGACACACTCGCGAATTAGTTTTTCATCCACCTCAAGCCTGTCTCTCGAATAGGCCGCAAAGAGGGCATTGTCACAAATTATGTTAATCTGTCTTGGATTGCCGCATGTTGCCTGGTAAATCAGATCCAACGCTCTGTCTGAAAAAAGCTTATTGTTTTTTGCCCCAGCTCTGTTCAATCTGAAAAGCACGTATTGCAGAGAATCTGCTTTGGAAAGCTGATGAAGATGATAGCGAACAGCGATACGTTGGCTAAGGGAAGAAAGCTGTTCCTCAGTAAGTCGGTTTAAGAGTTCCGGTTGCCCAACAAGGAAGATGCTGAGCACATTTTTCACCTCCGCGGCCATGTTGACAAGCAGGCGCATCTCTTCAAGCAGGTCGGTCGGCAGGGCATGTGCCTCATCAACAATGAGCAAAACCTTTCTATTGTATTTCTTACATTCCTCTAAGAGTTTTGAGAAGAGAAAGAGAAATTTTGCCTTATTGCCATCAAAAAGAAGCCCAAGTTGAGCTGCAAAATAGTAGAAAAAATCATCAATTCCCAGAGTAGGATTTGAAATCATGCAAATATATCCTGGATTTTCCAGGGTTTTTGAAAGCACATTGATAAGTGTAGTTTTACCAGTCCCTACTCCCCCGGTAAACAACAGAAAACCCTTATCTGAAACAACACCATGTTTCAGAACCGCCAAGGCCTCTTTGTGGCTTTCCCCAAGAAAGAGAATTTTATAATCGGGCGTCAGTTCAAATGGCTTTCGAACCAGCCCAAAATGTTTTCTGTACATGGTATGTGATCATTGCACGAAGCCGCAATAAAATTAAATCTTGGCCATTGACTGCAGCAAACTGCACTTTTTCAGTATGCCAGGGGCGCAAACGGCCAAATCATTTCCGCAAACGGCTTCTATAGAACGATGTAACCTCTGAGCCAGACAACCGCAAATAAGGCTGCAACGGAAATGGTCATCGCTAAAACAATGATGACCTGGGAAAACAGTAACCACTTTTTTCGTTTCTCTTCCGGCGATATTGCGATATGCGGAACAGTGGTAAGCAAAGGGATACCAAGCGAGGGCTCCAGAGCCTCAGGATCACGAAATGTGGAGTCAAAAAAATGAAGCACCAAAGACAAGCCCAGGCCGGCACCTACTCCAATCGCCACAGCTATGCCCATGATCGTTGCAAACTTCGGTTTAATTGGTTTTTCCGGGTGTCTGGCAGGATCTTCAATTTTAAACTGACTTCCTTTTTGTCTCTTTTCCAGATTGAGCATCGACTTGGCTTCAAGATCTTGAGAAACAAGATAGTCGTAGTGCCTTTTCAGCTGGGCGTACTCCCTGGTCAAGGCAGACCATTCCGCTTCTCTGTTGGGTGTTGCCGACAACCATTCTTCATATTGAGATATAACCTTTTTCTCCTGCTCTTTTTCGGCCTTGATCGTCTCAATATTTATTAAGATACCCTTTAATTGAGTCTCCAGCTGAAGAATTACCGGATCAACTTCTATCCGATCAGTCTCTTGACCACTTCGATCTTCCCTCGAGCTTCCTCCCTTTAAATCATTGCCAGCGGCATCGCCTGCAGGTGTTTCCTTGCCGACATCGCTTTCGAGCTTGGCAATTATCTCCCTTGTTCTTTTCACTTCGGGATGTTTCTCGGTGTAGCGAGTCAGCAATTGTTCAAGGACAAGCTTGGCTCTAGCCAATCGTACCTCACTACTTAAAGGTTGTGCCTGGGCAGGGAAACGTCCCGGCTCTTCTGGTTCAACTTTTGCCTCGACAAGGGCTTCAAGCACTTTTTTTCTGTTAGATATCTGATCCTGAATCATGACGCTGGTTCTCGCAAGATCTTGAATACTGGCCTGTTTGTCCTGATATTGCTTTTGCAAAGCTATCAACCGACCGACATTGGCGTCACGCTGCTCAGGCATTTCATTATAGTGATGAAGCTTGAAATCACGCATCGCATTTTCTTTGCGATCCATTATCACTTTGGCCATCAGCAGTTCATCGCTGGTGTAAGAAGAGGTCTCTGTTGCCTTTTCTTCCCGGTACTTGAGATTCTCTTCAATGAATTTGGCGGCAAGGGCGTTGGTAACTTTTACCGCCTTCTCGGGAAGACTGTGGGTAAAGGTGATTTGAAAGATATCTCCTTGCTTGGAAGGGTCTATTTTTATTTCCCGGCGCATTGCATCAACAACATCCTCCATCGGCCTATTCTTGCGCATCTCAGGATAAAGATTCAAATCGACGATAAGTTTTTCCAAGTTCGTCCTGCTGGTAACTATTTGGGTAAGAGTACTAACGATGTCGCGGATCCTTGAAACGACATCCGGCGACATCTTGTTCGGGCTGATTTTCTGCTGTTCGTAGCTAAGCAGGCTCGTCGCCTGATATACCTTGGGCGTTATAAGATAGCCTGCCAAGCCAATCGGCAAACTCAAGAGGAACAAAGTAACGATGAGGATTTTCCGTCTGAACAGAAGATCAATATACTTGATTGCCAGTTGACGCTGTTTGAAATCCATGGGAAAGTGTTTTTTTGAGTTGAGGAGCCATTACATAATCGGCTCTGATTACTCACTTTTTCGACTGTGATTCTTCCACCATTATGAGAGTATATTATGCTGGAAGTTTATTAGCGATACAAGGAAAGCCGATTGACTCATGGCCGAAAAAATCGTTCAGTTACTGTTGAACAATCAAATATTTAAATCTATTTTTCATTTCATTACAACACCTCTTCTTCAGCCGTCAGGGCAAAGCGGGGCAGGTCATACAAAAACTATAGAAAATCTTCCGGAGCAAAAGTAACAGACGAGGTTATGTTTTTGCAGTTTAGGGCAAGCATGAAAAGACGATCAACACCCAGGGCAATGCCCGCCGCAGCCTCCAAATTTCTCAGGTCCTGGAGAAACCGCTCCGGCATGACAACCTCACGACCGTAATTGGCATGGATGGCGGCAATTTCTTTCTGGAACCTGTGCCGCTGCTCGTGTTCGTCAGTGAGTTCGGAAAAACCATTCGCCAGTTCGATGCCTTTTATATACAGCTCGAAACGTTCTGCTATGGTCGGATTGGAAGGGCTTTTTCGCGCCAGAGAAGCAAGCTGATGCGGGTAGGCATAAAGGAACACTGGCACCTCTATGCCGAGACAAGGTTCGACATATTCTGTCAAAATTGCATCGAAACTCCCAGCCTCGAGGGCTCTTGCCAGAGGTATGGGGCTATATTGGGCGAAGGCGTCTGCAACCGTCAGTCTCTGCCACTGAGCAGACAAGTCGACGCCGGGAAAAAGCTCTGTAAAGTTCAAGTCTCCACAGGAAGTTGCATAATTCCTCATTGCTTCTTGGAGAAATCGCAAGAAAGCCTCACAATCAGTCATCAACTGATTGTAATCGCACCCAGTTCTGTACCATTCAAGCAGCTGGAACTCTTCAAGATGAAGCCTGCCGAGCTCGCCTTTGCGAAAGCAGTGACTGAGCTGAAAAATTCTATTACAGCCACTGGCAAGGAGCCTTTTCATGCTTAATTCCGGAGAGCTTTGGAGATATTGTCCCTCACATGAGATTGGGACTATATTGCTTTCCGGAATATAGACAGGCTGGCGCAGGGGAGTGTCGACTTCAAGAAACTCGAGACTATGAAAGAACGATCTGATGTAACGAAAAAAGGCTGCACGTTTGTGCAGCCCCTCTAAGCTCAACATCGATTTTACTCTTTTACCCGGGTTACATACTGCCCGGTTCGAGTATCAATCTGAATTTTGTCACCTTCCTCGACAAAGGGCGGCACTTGCAATTCATATCCCGTCTGGACAGTAACCGGCTTCGTGTCATTTCCCGATGTGTCACCCTTCGCCCAGGGGTCAGCTCTGGTAACCTCCAGATTGACAAAGGTTGGAATAGTGATATCAATTGGCTTGCCGTCAAAAAAGAGCACCTCAACATCCATATTCTCAATAAGGAAGTTGATGTTGTCTGCCATCTGCTCCTTCGTCAGACTGAGTTGTTCATAATTGTCGGTATCCATAAAGTGGTACTCTTCGCCTTGACTATAGAGAAACTGCATCTTTCTTTCGTCGAGTTCAGCCTTCTCAAACTTGTCGTTTGAACGGTAGGTTTTAACAAGCTGATTTCCGGAAATCATATTTCTCATTTTACATCGATAGAGAGCTTGTCCCTTGCCGGGTTTTGAAAATTCAAAATCGGTGACGATATAAGGGTTTCCATCTATCTGTACTTTGAGACCTTTGCGTAAATCAGAGGCACTGAGCATCGTACTTCTCCATATCTTCTTAATCTGAACCGCAAAAGCGGCAAAATCTAACCTTTGGCCACATCCAACCACCCGGCAGACAAGGAATCCGAGTTAACTGGATGGGCTTTACATGTTGGAAGTGTTAAAAAACCCCATACTATACCTGTCTTCTGCTCAATTCTGCAAGCGCAAAAGCTGATTTTTCCCTAAAGCCAACCGACTCTTTTCCTTTCAGCTGACATTCATGATATCATTGAGTCAATTTCGTCGACCTTGTTCTTTTTCAATGCGCCGACACATGGTCCGGTTATAATATGTCATTCAGCATAAGGAGAATGCGAAATGAAACTCGTTGGAATTCTTTCTGACACCCACATGTCCTCGATCACTGATAGCTTTGTTCGTCAATGCGCCACTGCCTTTAATCGATGCGACGCGATAATTCATGCAGGGGATCTCACCGATGTTTCTATTCTTTCGGCCTTTTCAGGTAAAGATATCCACGCTGTCAGCGGCAACATGTGCAGCTGGTCAACCAGACAGGTATTGCCTGAAGACAAACTTATCATCATCGCCGGTTTTTCAATCGGCATCACCCATGGAGCTGGCCCAAGACACAATATTGAAGATCGAATGCTCATTCGCTTCCCGACGGCCGACTGCATTATTTATGGACATACCCACCTTCCGGCCTGCCGCAGAATTGGCAACACCCTTCTCGTCAATCCTGGCAGTTTCCAAGGTACAGGCAAACATGGGTTTACCGGAACGTACGCCATCCTTCATCTTCTTGATACCGGCATCCAATCTTCTATTCACACCCTTTCTCCTTTGCCATGAAAACCCTCTGGACCCCTTGGCGCATTGAACATGTTCTCGGCAATGCCCCCAAAACAACCGGATGCATTTTTGAACCTGGAGGCCATGATTTTGCCGATAAGAACCAACTCCTTTTATATCGTGGCGCCCTGGTTATTGTCCTTCTCAATCGCTACCCCTACAGCAATGGCCACCTTCTTGTTGCACCGACACGCCATGTTCCCAATATAACCGATTTATCACAGCAAGAAAGCGATGCAGTGATGGAAATGGTCAAAAAGGCAACGACTCTTTTAGACAAACATCTTACCCCCGACGGCTTCAATATTGGCTGCAATATTGGACAGATTGCCGGAGCCGGTATCGCCGACCACCTCCATTTCCATATTGTTCCACGCTGGAATGGTGATCACAACTTCATCACTGTGCTCGCAGACACTCGTACTATTGCCGAACATATAGAAGTGACCTTCGACCGACTCTCCCCCGACTTTCTTTCTCTTAAAGAATAGACTTTATTATGGATGCCATAACCAAAATCACCCCAATGTTGCAACAGTATCTCGAAATCAAAGAGCAGCATGAAAATGCCATTCTTTTTTACAGGATGGGGGATTTTTACGAAATGTTTTTTGATGATGCCATTACTGCCTCGAGAATTCTTGGTATTACACTTACCTCAAGGAATAAGAAAAGTGATCAGGTCCAAGTGCCCATGTGCGGTATCCCTTATCATGCTGCGCAGACCTATCTTGCCAAACTGATTCATGCTGGTCAGCGTGTCGCAATATGCGAACAAACTGAAAACCCGGCAGAAGCTAAAGGCATTGTAAAAAGAGAAGTTGTGAGAATAATATCTCCGGGGGTTATAACAGATGATCAGCTGCTTGATGGCAAAAGCAATAATTATATCTGTTCCCTTGTTGGTAATGCGTTTGGGAACAACCCATTGTTCGGCATCAGTTTTCTTGATGTCAGTACTGGCGAATTTATAGTTGGTGAGTTTTCCGAAAAACAAGAAAATGCAGAGAGTATCTTTGACCAGCTAACCCGACTGACTCCCTCTGAATTGCTTGTATCTTCAAGTGAATTGATGAGTCTCTCTCCTTTTCTTCAACAATTAGGTAGCATACTCCCAGACATATGCATTACTGAGAGAAAGAGTGAGATCTATCAAATCGAAGCCTCCCTTAACCTGCTTCATACCCACTTCCAGGTGCTCACTCTTGATGGTTTTGGCTGCGGACATTTCACTTCAGGCATACTCGCCGCCGGTGCCCTGCTTGAATACATCCGCGAAACGCAAAAGTCTGCAATCCACCATATTGAGAAACTTGCACCCCTCGATATTGATTCCATCTTGCATATCGACGACTCATCGCGTCGTAACCTCGAACTTACCCAAACAATTGTTGGTGGACAGCGGCAAGGCTCTTTGCTTTCTGTTCTTGATCATACCTGCACCCCAATGGGTGCCAGATTACTGAAACATAATCTGCTTTCCCCTCTACAACAAATCAACCGTATTGTTGATCGACTTGACGCCGTTACTTGTTTTTTCAAGAACAGTTCGTTGCGGAAGGAATTGCGAACTCTCCTCAACAGCGTCTACGACCTCGAACGACTTAACAGCAGAATGATTCTCGGTTCCGGCAACGGTCGTGATATGCTGGCAATGAAAAATTCCCTGGCCTGCCTTCCTTCAATCCTTAGCCTCCTGAATAAATGCGATACCACGAGGCTCATCACTATACGAAAGGAGTTTGACTGTTTAACCGATTTACACGCGCTGCTCGAAACGGCGATAAATACAGAAGCTCCTGTAAGCATACGAGAAGGCTATCTGATCAAGCAAGGCTACAATGAAGAATTGGATCAGATAGTATTGATTCTGCGAGATCAAAAAAAACTCATTCTCGACCTAGAAAACAGAGAAAGGGAAACCACCGGTATCGCTAAACTAAAAATTGGCTACAATAAAGTTTTTGGTTACTTCATCGAGGTAAGTAAAACCCATGAAGCCAAAGTACCGGACCACTATATTCGCAAACAAACTCTGGTAAATGCTGAGCGCTTTATTACGCCGGAACTGAAAGATTTTGAAGACCGAGTTCTTGGTGCAGATGATCGACGTATTGAGCTGGAATATGAACTTTTTGTTGCTATTCGTTTACGGCTTTCAGAAAATTCAAGCCGTATTCAGAAAACTGCCCGCTTTCTCGCCCAGCTCGATTTTCTTTCCACCAGCGCCGAGGTTGCTTATAAGCATAACTATCGTCGCCCGGAAGTTCATGATGGTGATGATATTCACATTATTGAAGGGCGTCATCCGGTTATTGAAAGGACCCTGCCGTCTGGTAAATTTGTCCCAAACGATGTCCATCTCGACCAGAAAACAGAAGAGATGCTTATTATCACCGGACCAAATATGGCTGGAAAATCGACAGTCCTTCGACAAACAGCTCTGATCGTTCTCATGGCTCAGATGGGTTGCTATGTCCCGGCTGAAAGTGCCGGTATCGGAATTGTCGATCGGATTTTCACACGTGTCGGCGCAATGGATAATCTTCGTCTTGGCCAATCGACTTTTATGGTCGAAATGAGCGAAACAGCCAACATCTTGAACAATGCAACAGACAGGAGTCTGGTCATTCTCGACGAAATCGGTCGAGGCACCTCAACCTTTGATGGTCTTTCTATAGCATGGGCAGTGGCTGAGAATCTTGTTGAAAAAAACCAAAAAGGTGTCAAAACCCTCTTTGCCACCCACTATCACGAACTCACTGAGTTGGCGAAAACCAAAAATCGAGTTCAAAATTATTCTATTGCCGTTCGTGAATGGCAGGGAAATATCATTTTTCTTCACAAGCTGGTCAAAGGCGGAACAAGCAGAAGCTATGGTATTCAGGTCGCAGGTCTTGCGGGTGTTCCCGATAGCGTTGTCAAAAGAGCCAAAGAGATCCTTAAAGACATCGAACTTGGAAACTTTCAACAATCCTCTATTAACTCGCGACCATTGAAAAAAGATAAAAATAGCAGAAAATGCCCTGACCAACTTTCTCTTTTTTCCCCACCAGTAGATCCAGTCAGAGAATATCTTGAAAAGATCAACCTCGATGAATGTTCGCCTTTAGATGCCCTCACCTGCCTCTATTCCTTGAAAAATATGTTAAATATTTAAGATATTTGTATCAATTATTGGTACTCTTTCAACAAGCAAAGCGAAGAACAACCGACCACATCTTCTTTTTGCCCACATCTGGAAATGCACAATTTCTTATCAACATTATTTGCTGTCTTCACGTTCGCCCTGAGCTACCTGGTTTTATTGCCCTATTTGTTTTGCCATGTCCCTATATTTCCTGTATAATGCCGTTTGCTATCAATTAATTTTGTCATTTCTTCTATTAATGGCTTATCATTTCTTATCAGGAGCATGAATTTATAATACAATGATTCGCTCAGTCATCTCTATTTCACTTTTATTATTAGTAACCCTGCTGTGTGTTTCAGCAAATAGCCAGGCAGTAGACGAGGACCGCGACAAACCACTTCCAGTAGGCCGACTGTACGACGAAGCAAAATTCTACTACAATCAGCTTCAGAACAACGCTAAACTTTCATCATCTCGTGACAACTGGTTGAAAGGAACCAGAAATTTTCGCAGAATCTATCTCTCCAACCCCAGATCGGAAGTTGCCCCATCCTGCCTGTTTATTCTTGGCCGAATATACGGGGAAATGCACGAGAGATTCCAAAACGGCCTAGACCTTGATGAATCAATCACTTACTTCAAAGAAGTGACTAAACTTTTCCCGCAACATCGACTGGCAGATGATTCCTTATGGGCTCTCGGCCAACTCTACCTCGACAAGAAAAATAATCCTCAACAATCAGCATATTATCTGAGTGAGATTGTTACCAACTATCCAAATGGCGATATGCATCCAGATGCTGAAAACCTCCTCAAAGTTCTTTCTCTTGAGCATGATATTGCCCTTCCAAAAATCATGATATCATCCTCGCGAGACAATAAATTAAATTATGTTCTACCTGTCAAATACTGGTCCTCAAACAATTACACCCGTGTTGTTATAATGGCCTCTGGACCAGTAAACTATAAAGAAATTCTTCTGGAAGAAACAGAAAACATACCGCGAAGACTCTATATTGACTTCAAAAAAAGCTATATTGAACCTCAATATCGTTCACCGGTACCCATCGAAGACGGCCTTTTAAAACGAATTCGTACTGGCCAATTTTCTCCTGATACTGTTCGGGTGGTTCTTGATATCGAATCGATCGGCAGTTATAAAATTTACAGTCTCCCTGACCCATTTCGTGTCGTCATTGATGTAAGAGGAGAAAAATTTGCCAAGGAAACCCCTACACCCATTAGCACGGCCCGAACGGATAAAAAACCTGAGAATCAATTAGAAGTCGAATCTCAGAACAATGTTGTCGTGTTACGAGACAACAAAAAAGTTGCAGTTACTGTTAAGCCTTCTTCAGAACCAGCCAAAATCGAAGCAGTTCCTGAAGTTAAACCTCTTTCTCTTGCTCAACAGTTAGGTCTTGGAGTTAAAAAAATAGTGCTCGATCCAGGGCACGGAGGCAAAGACCCAGGTGCCATGGCATTTGGCTTGAAAGAAAAGGATATCGTCCTTGATGTTGCTAAAAGACTTGCCCCGGTACTCAAAAAAGAACTTGGTTGCGAGGTTGTTCTCACCAGAAAAGATGACACCTTTATTTCTCTGGAAGAGCGGACTGCGATCGCCAACACCAATAATGCAGATCTTTTTATCTCTCTCCACCTCAACGCTCATACATCCACTAAAGTGAGGGGCCTTGAAACCTACTACCTTAATCTCACGACTAATGCTGAGGCTATGCGTGTTGCTGCCAGAGAAAACGCAACATCCACTCATCAGATGAGTGAACTTCAGGATATTCTTTCGGATATTATGAAGAATTCGAAGATAGATGAGTCCTCCCGATTGGCACAACAGGTTCACAACACTATTCTCACTGAGGCCGACAAACGCGGTTTTGCTGATATTAAAAATCTTGGCGTGAAACAGGCCCCCTTTTATGTCCTAATAGGTGCTCAAATGCCGGCCATACTTATTGAGTTGGCATTTCTAAGCAATGAAAAGGACGTAGATAATCTTAAGAATCACGCCTTTCTTGAAATGCTTACAAAAGAGATCGGTGAAGGCATTCGTACATATATAAATAATACAACTGCTCAGTTATGAAAAAAGGGGCGACTCTCATGAAAGAGAGTCGCCCCTTTTTTTGTTGTTGCTAAAGTCTCACCCTCTTGGGAAGAGGACGAGACTTTTGATGGTTAATTATCGCATATTTGACACTTTCATTCGAGCAAGAGCTCGCTGCAAGGCTGCCTCTGCCCTTTTTCGATTGAAGTTCTCTGCTTGTTGAGCAGCTTGTGCTAAACGTTTTTCCGCTCTTTCTTTTGCTTTGAGCGCTCTGTCAACATCAATTTCACTACCCTTTTCAGCACTCTCGACGAGGAAGGTGATCTTATTATTTGAGACTTCGCAGAAACCTCCGCTTATCATGAGGCTTTCTCTTTTATTGCCGCTCTCATAGGTAAGAGTACCAATTTTGATTGTCGACAGAAAGGGTGCGTGATTTGCGAGCACACCGAAGTCTCCACCAAATCCAGGTGCATTAACGATATCTACATCTTCGTTAACCTTCGCACCAGCAGGAGTTACGACTTCAAGTCTTATCTGTTGTCCCATCGAACTTTCCCCTTAAGCAGATTATTTATCTGCGGCCTTGGATTTTGCATCCTTTTCAACAGCTTCATCTATGGAACCAACCATATAGAAGGAGTTCTCATTGAGATCGTCATGTTTCCCTTCGAGTATCTCTTTGAAACCCTGGACTGTATCGGATACTTTTACAAATTTTCCGGCCATACCAGTAAAGACTTCAGCGACGGTGAAAGGCTGAGAAAGAAATCTCTGCACTTTACGAGCTCTGGACACAAGCTGCTGATCGTCTTCATATAATTCGTCCATGCCGAGAATTGCAATAATATCTTTAAGATCCCTGTATTTTTGTAAGGTGACCTGAACACCCCGGGCTACCAGATAATGCTCTTTGCCTATAACGTTGGGGTCAAGAATCCTAGAGGTTGAATCGAGAGGATCAACTGCAGGATAAATACCAAGCTCGGCAATCTGTCGGGAAAGAACAACAGTACCATCAAGATGGGCAAACGTAGTAGCAGGGGCAGGGTCAGTCAAGTCATCTGCAGGGACGTATACACATTGTACCGCGGTAATAGATCCCTTGTTCGTTGAAGTAATACGTTCCTGGAGGGCACCAAGGTCAGTAGCCAGTGTCGGCTGATAACCAACCGCCGAAGGAATTCGTCCAAGAAGAGCAGATACCTCAGAACCCGCTTGGGTAAAACGGAAGATATTATCAATAAAGAGAAGTACGTCCTGGCCTGCCTCATCACGAAAATATTCTGCAGCAGTCAAACCGGTGAGGGCAACACGGGCACGAGCTCCAGGAGGTTCTGTCATTTGACCATAGACAAGGGCAGCTTTCGGAAGAACTCCGGATTCCTTCACCTCATGGTAAAGATCGTTTCCTTCACGAGTACGTTCGCCTACACCGCAAAATACGGAGATTCCTCCATGATGCATGGCAATATTGTTGACCATTTCCATCATGATAACTGTCTTACCGCAACCGGCACCTCCAAACAGTCCCATTTTCCCACCAAGTGGGAACGGAACCAGAAGATCAATTACCTTGATCCCAGTCGCAAGAACACGAACCTCTGTATTCTGCTCTGTGAAGAGCGGTGCCTCTCGATGAATAGGCATGGTCTTGTTGGAGGTGATTGGACCGAGCCCGTCAACTGGCCTCCCAACCACATTCATGATCCTGCCGAGTGCGGCATCACCAACTGGGATGGTAATTGGCAGGCCAGTGTCTTTAACTGCCATTCCACGGACGAGACCATCGGTCTGATCCATGGCGATGCAGCGACATGCGTTGTCACCAAGATGCTGGGCTACTTCAATTACCAGGTTATCCTCTTTATCATTGATGCCGGGATTGGTAACAAAACAGGCATTAAGGATATTAGGGAGTTTGCCGGGCTCGAATTCCACGTCTACTACAGGACCGATTACCTGCGTGATTTTTCCTATTTTTTGTTCACTCATTGGGCCTTACCTCTCCTCAAAAGTCTTAGATTATCATAGAGATAATAATTTATTTCAGGGCTTCCGCTCCCGCCGACTATGTCCATAAGCTCACTTGTTACCGCTGCCTGACGAGCCTTATTGTAAATGATGCTCAGGCTTTTGACCATATCTTTACATGCGTTCGTCGCGTTATCCATCGCGGTCATCCTAGCGGCGTGTTCGCTTGCCCCTACTTCGAGCATCGCATGATAAATGATGACATTGAGATACAGTGGTTGCAGGACATCCATGATTTCTTCGGTTGAAGGCTCGTAGATGTAATCTCCTGAGAACTTTTTCTCGGTTTCTTCTTCGCTTGCCGGTTGCACAGGAAGTAGATGAGAAATTGCAGGTATCTGGGAAGCGACGGACTTAAAGTGACCGTATAGGACTTCAACTTTGTCAGTCGCACCGCTTAAAAATTGTGAAGCAATATCCGTCGCAATCTCCCTGGCATTATACATCTGAAAATTGCTCATGATATCACGGTAACTTTTTCTGACCAGCCCGGTTTTTTTAAGAAGCTGACTTCCTTTTTTGCCGACGCAGACAAAACTTACCTTTTTCCCGGTAGCTTCATACTCAGCCCTCATTTTTAAGGCAAGTTTAATAATATTGGCGTTAAAGGAGCCGCATAGTCCGCGATCAGAAGTAACAACTACAATCTCAACAGTTTTAACATCACGGACTTCCATCAATGGAAAGCCAGTAGTGTTTGCTCCGCCTGACAGATTGGACATTGTCACGTTGAATTTAGAGGCATAAGGTCTAAATGCCTCCATTTTTTCTTGGGCACCGCGCAGTCTCGCCGCAGCGACCATGTTCATAGCCTTGGTGATCTGAGCGGTTTTTTTAACGCCCGCGATCTTCGTTTTTACTTCTTTTAAGCTCGCCATATCTTGACCTATATGTGATTAGTTAAGACCTTTTGACGCCTTGAAAGTATTACCAAAGCTTGTCAACACCTGGTTGAGTTTCTCTTTAATGGCATCAGTGAACATTTTCTCCTTGTCAAGATCAGTGAAAATGGTCGGCTCGTTGGACTCGATATAACTATAGAGTTCAGTCTCATAGTCGGCCAGGGTAGCAACTGGCAGTTTGTCGAGATAGCCATTTGAACCAGCGTAGATTATCACCACTTGTTTTTCCATCGGCAGTGGTTGATATTGAGGCTGTTTCAAGATCTCAACAAGCCGTTCCCCACGTGTCAGTTTCGCCTGAGTTCCTGCATCAAGATCGGAACCGAATGCTGCGAAGGCCGCAAGCTCACGATACTGTGCTAGATCAAGACGAAGAGTTCCTGCTACCTGTTTCATGGCTTTAACTTGCGCTGCACCACCAACGCGAGAAACCGAAAGACCTACGTTAATTGCAGGGCGAACACCGGAGAAAAAGAGGTTCGGCTCAAGATAAACCTGCCCGTCGGTGATTGAAATAACGTTTGTGGGAATAAATGCTGAAACGTCGCCGGCCTGAGTTTCAATAATCGGTAATGCGGTGAGTGAGCCTGCCCCAAGTTCATCGTTTACCTTGGCAGATCTCTCAAGTAACCGTGAGTGGTTAAAGAAAATGTCACCAGGATATGCTTCACGTCCTGGCGGACGACGGAGCAAGAGAGAGAGTTCGCGATACGCAACGGCTTGTTTTGAAAGGTCATCATAAATGATCAGTGCGTGTTGGCCGTTATCTCTAAAATATTCACCCATAGCGCATCCGGCAAAAGGGGCAATATACTGCATTGGCGCGGGGTCTGAAGCACATGCGGAAACGACTGTGGTATACGCCATAGCCCCATGTTTTTTCAGTGCCTCGACAACCAGAGCAACAGTGGATTTCTTTTGCCCGACCGCAACGTAAATGCAGTGAATATCAGTATTTTTCTGTGCAATAATAGCATCAACACAAAGGGCTGTTTTTCCTATTTGACGGTCGCCGATAACCAGTTCACGCTGTCCTCGACCGACAGGGGTCATGGCATCAACTGCTTTCGATCCGGTATAGCAGGGCTCGTGCACACCCTTCCTTGAAATAACACCAGGAGCAAGAACCTCAATCTTTGAGGATAGTTCGGATTTGATCGGGCCAAGACCATCGATCGGCACACCAATACCATCAACAACTCGACCTTCCATGGCAGGTCCAACAGGAACCTCGGCAATTTTCCCGGTTCTCTTGACGATGTCTCCTTCTTTAATACCGGAAACATTGCCCAGAACAGCGCAACCAACATTGTCGGCCTCCAGGTTCAGCGCAAGACCCATGATCCCACCAGGGAACTCCAAAAGCTCCATGGCCATACAGTTCTGCACGCCATAGACACGGGCGATACCATCGCCTACTGAGATTACGGTACCGGTCTCGTTAAGATCTATACTGGTCTCATACGCCCCAATCTGATCTTTAATAATCTGACTAATTTCTGCGGCTTTGATCTGCATCTATTCTCTCCCCTTAATGGAATCTTTTAAACCTGCAAGTTGTGTCTTTATGCTCCCGTCCAAGACCAAATCCCCGACTTTGGCAATAATCCCGCCAATGATAGAAGGATCAACACTGGTTGTGAGTTCAACCTTCTTGCCTGTTAACTTTTCTAAAACCTTTTGAACATTTGCTTTTAAATCGTCACTGAGTTCAACCGCTGAAACAACATTGCCATGACTGATGTTCTTCGCTTCGTCAACCATAGACCGATATGCTTCTGCGATTTCAGGAAGTAATTCAGCGCGTTTCTTTTGAACCAAAAGATTCAAGAAGTTGCCAATGACTACATCCACACTCATCGAGGCGACTATTCCCTGCATCACTTTCTCCTTGACATCAAGGGGATACAGCGGATTGGTGACGGCATCGGCAACTTCAGGATGGGAAGCATACAAAGCAGCTAATCCTTGAAGGACTTCATTGTACTGATCGTATGTAGCATGCTCTTGGCCTATGGAGAAAATTGCCTTGGCGTAACGTCGTGCGAGGATTGTCTGTTTCACTGTACTGCCCCCACTTTAGCTAAATAATTATCAATGATCTTCACTTGATCGTCCGCAGTGAGATTGTTTACAATGAGTTTTTCGGCCATTACTGCTGCCTGGTCAGCAACCTCATTTTTCAAGGTTCGGCGCGCCTCTGTGAGTTCATTTTGAATAGCCATTTCAGCTGAGCGTTTAATATCATGTGCAGCTTGCTCGGCTTTCTCTATTATTTTGACTTTTTCGATCTCAGCCTGGGCAATAGCTCTATCGACTATTTTATCGATTTCAGATTCAACCGATGCAAGCTTGGCTTGAAAGTCATTATAGGACTTTTCAGCGTCAGCTCGTTTCTGTTGCAAATCTTCGATTTCATCTTTAATTTTCTTCTGGCGCGCGGCAAGACCGGCGCCTATTGGTTTCGCGCCAAATTTCACCAAAATTATCATAAGCGCAATAAAGTTAACGATCCTCCAACCAAGATCTTTAACCTTTTCCGCCGATAAGCTCTTAGAAACTTTACTTGCTCCGTGTCCACCATCAGCTGCTACTGCCTGGTCAGTAGCGGTAGCATGACCGGTATCAGCGGCAAATACTGAGCCACTTGACATGGCGAACAAAAGGGCTAAAGCAAGCAGACTAATAAACTTGGCAATGTGCTTGACTCCGTTCATGTTTAGAGACTCCTCCCCAGAATTTTACTCGCCATATCGGCTGCAAATCCATCTAAATTGGATCGCAAACTCGTTCTGGCGCTCTCGATTTGAGCTCGGAGCTCAGCAAGTTTCGTCTCCTTGACTGCATCGGCTTCAGCTCTGATTGCGGCTAGCTTGGCATCGCCTACAGCCTGTGCTTCGGCGCGGGCGGAGTCTAAAGCAGCTTTTGCCTTGCCTGACGCTTTCGCCATTTTTGCATCTACCTCATCCTGTCGCAGCTTGGCATTTTTCTCAAACTTACTAATGTTTTCCTCCATGCCTCGCATTTTTTCAGATCTCTCCTTGAGAATGTTCCTTATGGGTTTGTAAAGAACTCCATTAAGGAGAAACATGAGCACAACCATGTTAACAATCTGAATAAACAAAGTAATATCCATCGTAATCATGTTAGTAGCTCCTACTCGACTAAAATAAAACGAAAAAAACGAAACATTCATTTACGCAATGAATGATGACCGCATATGATATATCTACAAAATAACGACTAAAACTGAACAAATTAAAACTGAACCACCATTCACAACAGCAAAAAATTCTTACTGTAAATATATTGCTCTGTCAACTAATTTATGTGTACCATCTTGCCAGTCCTGGAAAAGCAGCAGTGCTGTTTAAAAAGGCTTTCAATTTGCTCAACCAGGCCCATCTCCGGATGTTTACGCCACTATTCCCGCAGGAGTTTACTTACTACACCCGGCACTGAATTAATAGCCTCGCCCAACTTGTCTACCATCGGTCCACCAGCTTGAGCCATATCAGCCCTCCCACCTCCTTTTCCACCTACCTGTAAAGCGACTTTATTTATGATATCACCGGCTTTAATCCTGGTTGTCAGATCGGATGTTACTACTGCCAAAAGGGCGGCTTTGCCATTGATGCTGCCACCGAGTACGATGACACCGGATTGAAGATTATCCCGCAGACGATCACCAACCTCTCGTAGAGTTTTCTGGCTATCGAGTTGTATTTCAGATGATATAACCTTAACTCCTTCAATAGACAC
Source organism: Pseudomonadota bacterium (assembly GCA_018821785.1). Lineage (GTDB taxonomy): Bacteria > Desulfobacterota > Desulfobulbia > Desulfobulbales > Desulfocapsaceae > Desulforhopalus_A. The sequence continues at coordinate 26,068 of JAHJLI010000198.1, read as the reverse complement.
AAAGTTCTGCAACATCCCTTCCAGGTCAGAACTCGCCAATTGTCGAGACAAATCCGCAATCTGCTTCTCTAGGGTTTTAGCGTGAGTCAACAAGGTTTCAACCTTTGTGACTATTTCACCGGTATGGCCGGCATTCAGAAGCCCGGCTATTTGCCGCTCTCTCCGGCTCAATCCTTGAATATAAGCAAAGGCGGCCGGCCCAGCTAAAGCCTCAATTCTTCTGACCCCTGATGCAATTCCACTCTCCGAAAGGATTTTACACACCCCAATCTCTCCAGATGCATCAACATGCGTACCACCACAGAGCTCCTTGCTGAAAGCTGCCATTGCTACTACCCGGACATTCTCTTCATATTTTTCCCCAAAAAGCGCCATGGCTCCTTCCTTCATAGCTTCATCCCGTTGCAATATTCGGGTTGTCACTGGAACATTGAGCCATATTTGCGCGTTCACCAGAAGTTCAATCCGCTCGATCTGCTCCTGAGTCAGTGGTGAAAAATGTGTGAAATCAAAACGCAGACGATCAGGACCAACCATCGAACCAGCCTGCTTCACATGGTCACCGAGGAGATTTCTGAGAGCCGCATGCAACATATGTGTTGCGGAATGGTGTGTTGCAATGGCCCGACGCCTGTCTTTGTCGACAACTAAAGCCACCTCTGTTGCTTCAACCAGAACTCCTTCTGTGACTTCGATTTCATGAAGAACGATTTTTCCTGAAGCAACCGATGTAGCCATCACTTTGGCTTGACCTCCCTGCCAGGAAACCACACCGCAGTCACCTACCTGGCCACCAGATTCTGCATAGAAGGGTGTCGATTCCACATAGAGCCGCCCTTTCTGACCGACAGCCAGTTTTTTCACGCTCCTTCCCTCATCATCGAGCAAACCTTCTACCCTTGCGGAGGCGGAAAGATCATGATAGCCGGCAAACTGGGTCTTTTTACCAACTGCGGCGAGATTTTTCACACCTTCATCAAGAAGTTTTACACCTTCATCTTTCCGGGATGAGCGCGATTTCTGACGCTGATTTTCCATCTCCAGAAGAAAACCGGGCTCATCAAAGCCATAACCTCTTTCAAGAGCGATATCCCTTACAATATCAAAAGGAAAGCCGAAAGTGTCATAGAGTTTAAAAATAAAAGAACCCGGTATACGTTGCAAGTTTTCCCTAGTCATCCGAGAGATCTCTTCGTCGAGCAATGTCAGGCCGTTTTCGAGAGTCTCGCGAAAGCGCTCCTCTTCCTTGGTCACTACCTGAGCCAGGAGCGAGAGAGCAGCTTTGATGTGCGGATAGGCGGAGGCCATTTCGCCCACTACGGCATTGCAGACCTCTTCCATAAAAGGTTTTTGTAAACCGAGGTGTTTGCCATAACGTACTGCCCTTCGTATTATCCGCCTGAGAACATACCCTGCCCCTTCATTGCTTGGCAGAACACCGTCTGCAACGAGAAAAGATGTCGCTCTGGCGTGGTCGGCAATAACCCGCATTGCGGTATCGTCCTGGTTGTTTTTCCCATAGCTTTTCTTCGATAGAGACTCTATTTTCGCAATGATTGGAGTAAAGAGATCAGAATCATAATTATTGAACTTTCCCTGTAAAACTGCCGCTACTCTCTCAAGTCCCATCCCTGTATCAATACTCGGCTTCGGAAGCCTGGTCATCTCTCCGTTCGCTGAACGGTTGAATTGCATAAATACCAAATTCCACAACTCAAGGAACCGGTCACAGTCGCACCCCAGTGCGCAATCCGGTCGACCACAGCCGGCAGAATCGCCTTGGTCGATATGAATTTCGGAACAAGGACCGCATGGTCCGGTATCACCCATTGCCCAGAAATTATCTTTTTCTCCCATCCTGACGATGCGCCCTTTCGGGAGATTTTCGACCTTATCCCAAAGTGCGTAGGCCTCATCGTCATCCTCAAAGATTGACACCCAAAGTTTACCAGCCGGAATTCCTAACTCGACGGTAAGAAAACTCCAGGCAAAACGAATAGCATCCTCTTTGAAATAATCGCCGAAAGAAAAATTGCCGAGCATTTCAAAAAAAGTGTGGTGTCGAGCAGTATATCCGACATTTTCAAGGTCGTTATGTTTGCCGCCGGCGCGAACGCAACGCTGACTGGTTACCGCCTTCACATAATCCCGTTTATCTTCTCCCATAAATACCATTTTGAACTGTACCATTCCGGCATTGGTGAAAAGGAGAGTTGGATCATCCTTGGGGACAAGTGAAGAACTGTCCACGACAGTGTGGCCATTTTCCTTGAAGTAGTTCAAAAACCTGCTTCTTATTTCATTGCCTTTCATAGTTTCCGAATAACATCGTTTATATTTAATGATTTCATCTGCGCGTATCCCGCTTCGGCAGATGTCTTATCGTTTACAAGATTCCTGCAAAAATGCCAATAACAGCATAATGGGCCGTTATAAAAAGAAATAATGGCCCATATTTGTTAGCGACCACTAATCGCCACGGCTAATGATCAACGGCAAGACCTGCTTAAACTCAGTTGTCCCTGCCTTGCCAAGCAGTTCATATATGAGCATCTCAGCCGGTCCGATTATCGCCCCTGCGTTCTGCAATCGGTTGAGTCCAGCCTGATGATCATTCGCTTTTCTAGATGATACCCCATCTGCAACAATCCACACTTTTTGGTCTCGCTCCAGCAATCCCATGGCAGTTTGGTAAATGCATATATGTGTTTCCACACCAACCAAAACTGTTGTGGTCACAGTTTTGGAAAGCTCGTTATAAAAGACCTCGGTCGCCTTGTTCGCAAGCGCATTGAACTCTACCTTATCAAAATGCTGGATATCAGCAACAAGCTCTTCCAGGCTTGTAACATAGGGTCCCAATCCTTTAACATACTGGGTATTTGCAACAATCGGGAGCTTGAATATTTTTGCGCAACGAATCATCAGTCCAATAGTCGACACAACCCTGTCGACATCATGAATCTTAGCCATCAGATTTTCCTGCACATCTACTATGTGCAAACAAACATGAGCCGGACTCAGCAAAGAATTTATCATTTTATTCCTCCTCCTGATAAGTCTTTTTAAAAAGAAAAATCGATATCAATTAACCCTTTTCTCTTTCCAGATTCAAGTTTATCCTTGCAATCGTTTAAAAAATGTAATTTGACCTTCTTTAGGATTTGTCAGACGACAAAGCCCACCATAATCAACCGGTCTCAATCGGACACATGATAATTTCTTCTTTCCACTGATCCTGGGCATGCCCCAACTGTCCGGAGCAATGCTTCTTTTCGGAGAAGCCTCCCACGATTTCGCCTTGATCGAATAACAAATTCGTGTTGCAAACTTGCTCTCTTAGAAAGTATGGTTAGTCCCAACCGACCATTCCCAAAGAATCTTCTTAAAAATCACAAATACTGAAAAAGGCTCTTTACAAAACCAATGCAACTATTACATTAAAAAGTGAAATACTTTCCAAGGGGGATAAAATGCAAGACGAGCAAATTGATGCAATGGCTAAAATGCTCAAATCAATGTCCCACCCTATTCGTCTAAAAATTCTCTGTCTTTTACAGGACAAGGAGCTTTCGGTCGGCGAACTCAGAGAACAGGTAAAGACCACCAATGCAAATGTTTCACAGCATTTGAATATTTTGCGTGGTCAAGGGATAATCGATTACCGTAAAGATGCAAATTTTATCTATAATAAAATCACTGACAAACGCATTCTCGAACTTATTCAGAAAATGCATTTTCTTTTTTGTCCGAATTTTTAGTACCTTCGAAATTCATTTCTTGTTTTTTAGAATGAATTTCGAAGGTACTTACCCACCTTATGGGGGGTGGTCAATAGAAACAAATCAACATTGAGGAAAACACGCCATGATAATTACCGACTGGATACACGTTATCGCTGGATTTTTCATTCTTCTCAGTCTCTCTTTAGGGGCTGAGGCCAGTCCTTTTTTTCAGAGCACATATTGGCTTTTTTTCACTGCTTTTGTCGGCTTGAATCTTTTACAGTTTGGATTCACCAAGTTCTGTCCCATGGGAATCATCCTTAAAAAACTTGGAGTCAAGAGTAGCAGACAATAGCTGGCACTTGCTATTGTTCATTCCTCTGTCATCAAGACACGACAAGACGCCTGCCAGCAGCAAGCAGTTTGCGAACAGCTTTCCCGCTGCTGAAAGCATGAAGGATTGCCTTCTTGCTCTTGAATCCGACAGATAAGTTCAGCAAGTTTCACCCCCTTTTCTTGGGGAACCCCGAGCATAAGCGCCTTTTTTCTGGCCAATGAAAAAAGTTTCGGGCCTTTTCTGTATTTTTTCTTCTGAGACATCCCCCCTCCCCAAGCCGACAACATAATGAGTTTACTGCAATAAATGACCAAACTTCCGATTAGTACATCAGGAATTCGTTTTTTGTTTTTAACAATGCATTCCGCGAAGGTACTTATCCTCCCTTGTGAGGGGGTAGTCCCTTCTGTTATCAAAATGATAGCAAGCCTATGTGGCTCCCACTATTGTACAGTTCCGTTTTTTTTCGCCCACAAGAATCGTTGTTCCGCCAGATTTTATATCGGCAATATATGATACTCTTCAATTATGGGGTGCACCCCATTCAGTACCTGCCCATTGCGACCATCGATTGAGATGGGATCGCCAAAACCAATTTTGACCCCGGCAATTTCGCAATACTGCTCTGCCTCATACACCTTCAAACTCCGACAGCCGACAACGCAGGTCTTTTCCAGACGCACAGCAACAACTGAGGCGTGTGAGGTTTGTCCACCCCTGGAGGTAAGTAGCCCATCAGATTGGCTCACCACTTTGATGTCTTCAGGAACTGTATCCTGACGAATGAGGACGAGGGGTGTCGCCGGGTCAGTCTGTCGCAGTTTACGGATATTTTCTTCAGTGAAGACGGCCCGACCTGAAAGTGCCGAGCCGGAGACTCCCACCCCCTTGCCAAGATAGGCGGACTCGAGGGCCGGACTCTCAACAAAAACGTTCAGGTGTTCCTTCTTCTTGATTGTTATCATATCCCTGGTCTGCAGGAGATAGAGTTCATCAGGTTCAGGACCCTCGAAAGTAAACTCGATTTCCTGCGGGTTCCATCGTTTTTCGTAAACAAGCTCGCGGGAAATATGCAGGAGCTTCTGGTAAATATTGGGGAAACGCGACTCAAGGGTTTCACTCTCGTGCCGACCATCAAGCTTTGCCTGTTCAACTGAAATGGCATGGCTCGACACCAATCCGGAAACTATGTCCTCGCCTTGATCGCCATAGGCATAATCACCCCACAAGGCGACTCGCTGTACCTTGCGATACGGATGTGCAGTAAAAACCACCCCTGAGCCAGCAGCCCCGCTCTTGTTGCCGAACACCATGGCCTGGACAATGACTGCCGTTCCCCATGAATCCGAAACGTCCATAATCTTTCGATACTCTACCGCCTTCTGGGTTTCCCAGGAATCCAACACCAGCTGAATGGCATTGACCAATTGGAGCCAGGGGTCATCAGGTATTACTAGACCCCGCTCGCGGATGAGTCGCTGATAGGAAAGTGCCAGTTCCTGCATCTGTTCCGGTGAAAAGTCCCTCTTTAAGCTCACATTATATTTGGCCTTGGCCTTATTCATGAGAACCTGAAAATCCTCTCTGCCGACCCCGGATATCATCGCCCAGGATTGTAAAAAACGTCGGTAATTGTCCCAGGCCAGGTACTCGTTGCCGTGGTTGGCAATGAGCTCGGCGATAAGGTCTTCATTCAAACCAACATTATGGATAGTGGCCATCATTCCCGGCATGGAAATAGCCCCCCCGCTACGTACCGATAAAAGCAGCGGCCTTTCAGGTGACCCAAACATTTTTCCCGCAATCTGCTCGATCTCGGTCAGAGCCTGACGAACGCGTTCCATAAACTCATCCCTCGTCTTGGCATAGCCAAAGACAATCTCCCGACAGCGGAAAATTTCCGTTGTGAGCACAAAGGCCGGAGGCACCGGTTTTCCGTCACCAATGAGTGTGGCGAGATTGAATCCTTTATTTCCAAGGTGGATAAGGTTATTGGTGTAGGGATTCGGCTTATGCAACAATGACAGTACCCCCTCGGGGTTATAGGTCATAAGCAGGTCAAGCCTCTCCTGGTCAAGCAGATCCTTCTGGTTTTCAAGGGTCTGGAGGATTCGGAGAATGAAATTATCAAGATGCTGCAGGCCGAAGGTAGAAGATATCAGTTCCCTGAAAAACACCTCGGACAACCTTTGTACTGTCGTTCCCACCTCCGATTCATCGAAGAAATTTGCGAACTTCTCAAGAAGATTTTCCCTGCCCATCTGGGGAATGATTATCGACAAATTATTCTGATGGATATTGGTATAAAAAGCATAGATGATATCTTTGACCCCTTCCGACATACCCCTGAAAATATCGAGATACTGAGTATAAGAAAAGCGACGAACCTTCAGCGATGTTTCCAGCAGCGAGAGATAGGTGGAAAGCCGACGTGAAGTTATGCCGTCAATCGCCAGAGCCCGGAGAAAGAGCTTTATGCACCTTACTATATTATAGAAGGTGGCCTGGGTGATAATAGACAGGTTTACCGTTTCCGGCAGCTTTTCCAGATACAGGTTGGCAAGATTTTCCAAGCGGAAGGTAAGACTGAGGGCATCGAATTTCCGCTCTTTGTATCTTCCATACACCGACGGGATGTCTGCGGCGATATGCCGCTTATAATAGATATCCTCCTGGGCCTCGAAAGTCTCCTTGGAAAGTATTATTTTTTTCAGGCTTTCAAGAGCCGTCAAAAGAGCTTCTAAACACTTCTCGGTATCGGCATGGTCGATATCTGCGAGCAACCGCTCCATCTCGGGAAAGCCGTCATTGACTGCCTTGAGAATCTCCGACCGCAGCTGTTGAAAACCTAATTTATATTTTTTGTGAAGCAGCTTATACATCCTCACCATCAGCTCAAATCGACGAACCTCCTGGGGCTGCAGGTCGGTCTGGCCGGCAAGGAAGGTGCTGATAGACTCATTGTCCTTCCCTAAAATATCCCGCACCCTGTTGATGCCCATGGCCGGCCAGAACCTGACACTGAGAACCATAAGATCATCGACATACTCGCCGCTTATTGCAACCTGACTGTAGACCTCTTCCGGGATATAGGGAATCAGCAGGGTCTTATCGCCGGTCTTCCAAAAAAGGAAAATTGCCTGAACAAAATCGACAATGAGATTGGAACTCTCAACATGTCCCTGTTTACGGAGGAAATGAATCAGCACATCCTTGCGCTTGTGGATTTCGTCAAGTTCGGTCGATACATCCCGCAATTCTCCTTCCGAACCAATTTCATTGAAAAAGACCGGCATGAGTTTGGTGAACTGTTTCGACAGGTTGTAAATAGGTTCAATCGGATGATTGAGAAGCTGGGTGATGTCCCGTTGAAACAGATCGGTATCCTTAACACAGGTGCCGGAAAGTTTAAGATGAATGATAAGGGCCGAAAACAGCGTCGAACACCACTTTGGTTCCCGCATTATCAGATAGAGCCAGACCCGAATATTGGCCAGATGCGCGGGATTGGCGAGGGGTTGCCAGTTTTCGTCGACACCGACAACGCTTGCGTGTTGGAAACCAAAGCGTACCACACCCCAGAGGAAAGCTTCAACCATGCGGCTATTGCCGCGGTCAAACACCTCCCCGCCGAGCACCTGGATACACTGCATTGAGGTGTGCGGAAATTTCCGCACATTGGCTTTCAGCAGCTTAAAAGCGGTCAAGAGAAATTCCTCAATCTCTTCAAAACTCTGTTGTCTAATCAGCTGCACGAGGCTGCGATTAATTTCCCGCAGGGTCTCTTCATGGATGAGGTACAGCCCATCTGTATCCATGATCTTAAATAAAAATAGCAGCTTTCTATTTTCACTAAAATGGTGGAGATGACTCATCCCCTGTTGTGCAATCTCTCGAAAGACCGTTTCCGCGGCCACCAGATTGTTCGGCATTGCCCTATAGTACTTGACGATATCAATGTGTTCCGGATACTCGAGCATAGCCTGCAGGGCGAATAAAGGCTCTTTTTTCAGATCAAATGCCATAACCGCTGCCAGATGTTGTTCCATCGTCACGTGCGAAATTGCCTGAAAAAGGTTGGATGAGTGAAAGTCAGCCACCGGAATACTGCAGCGGTCAAGGAACCAGGTCAGCGGATCATCTTCCTTGAGCCAGTAATGGTAGCATCTCTCAAGAATGGCCCGGACCAGTCGGGCCAAGGGAAAGAAGTCAAAATCAACCCTGCCTTTATCAGCGATTACGAGGAGTTGCTTAGCTATTTTTGCAAATGGATGCTGACCCTGGACTATCTGCATCATTATCCTTTTGTCGCTTCGTTCAAACTCGGCGAATCGCTCAAAAATGGTATTCAGTTCCGCCCCGTAGCGATGCAGATCGTCGTTGGTGAACTGGCTGACCATTTTATCAAGCCAGACCATCTGCGCCCCGACAACCTGGGAAAGGAGTGTGACATCGCGGGTAGTGTCCTGCATAGCCTCAAAAAAAAGCTTCGCAAAAAGACCAAATGCTTGTGGTCCAAGTGTGTGCGTTCGGTAATGGTTGATGTTTTTCAGCGCAAAACTGCGTAGTTGCGGCAAGATCATCTTCCAATTTCGAAATGGGTGGCAAACTTCAAAAAGCAGCTTTTCAAGGGTTGTGTGCAATCCGCTGAACTGTTCTACCACAACCAGCAGCACCTGCAGATCTTTGTTTATTATTACACTTCCGGCAGTTTCGATCAGATTTGCTTTTAGGGCATCCGATTCAATCACTAAATCGTTGGCTGTTTCTTTCATATCTGCATATTTAAATTACTTTTGGCAGGCACTAAGCCGTCGTTCAAAATTAAATCATACAATTCAATATGCTCCACGGCATAAGGGGCCGTAAAGAAACTGATGAAAAGTATGAGTTATTTCTTAACAGCACCTAAACTCACACCAGCATGCTCGTTCGAGTATAATGAACAAAGTCATGCTGTGGCAAGAGATAAAAAAGCGCCTTTAAAGACAAATCTTCAAAGGCGCTTAGCAGGGATTATGTCGGAAGCAGGAGGTCAAATCGCTTTATTCGCCTCCATATGGAGAATAAGATCCAGCATTCTATTGGAATACCCCCATTCATTGTCATACCAACTCATGACCTTGACGGAGGTGCCAATCACCTTGGTACACTGGGCATCAATGATTGAAGAGTGGGCATTGCCCTGGAAGTCGATGGAAACGAGTGGCAATTCGGTATACCCAAGATATCTGTTCGCTGCCTCCTTCAAGGCCTGATTGACTTCCTCAACTGTTGTCTCCCTCTCCACTTCCATGACAGCATCGACCAGAGATACCGTCGGTGTAGGCACCCGCACCGCCAGACCATCAAATTTGCCTTTTAATTCAGGAATAACAAGAGATACTGCCGCAGCCGCGCCGGTCTTCGTTGGAATCATTGATAATGCGGCTGCACGAGCTCGACGGGGGTCGGAATGGGGAAAATCAAGCAACCTCTGATCGCCGGTATAGGCATGCACGGTAGTCATCAGGCCGCGTTTGATCCCGAACTTATCGAGAATAACTTTGGCAAAGGGCGCAAGACAGTTGGTAGTGCACGATGCGTTGGACACAACATGATGAACCATGGGATCGTATTCATCTTCATTTACTCCCATGACAAAGGTTTTCACATTGCCCTTGGCAGGAGCGGAAATGACCACCTTGGCTGCGCCGGCATCAATATGTGCCTGGGCTGATTCCGCATCGACGAATTTGCCTGTACACTCGGCCACATACTCGACACCTAATGCTCCCCAAGGGATTTCCGATGGATTGCGGTGGTTTGACACGGTAACCAGTCGTCCATCAACAACAATACCGTTATCGTTGCTTTGCACATCTTTATCATATACACCCATAACCGAATCATATTTCAAAAGATGAGCAAGAGTCGCATTATCGGTCAAATCATTTATAGCCACCACCTGCACATCGGCAAAAGTTGCATCTTTGTCGATAGCTCTGAAGATATTCCTGCCAATTCGACCGAAACCATTAATACCAATTTTTACCGTCATATTCCTCTCCTGTAAATTTTCCGGATTCAAAGTCAGTCATGATAATCGGCCTTATTTCAGCAATGATGCATTGAAGCCACATAACCGACGACACTTTCATCCCTCTTCCAACAATAACTTGAAATCTGTAAATCCCCCCTTGCGGGGTGAAGGTCCCTTCACCAAAAAACCTTCGCCACAAGTATTTCTTACTCCGGGCATAATTGCAGTTTTCTGGCTTTAGAGTAAAGCTCAAGGTATTTATGCATGACTTTTGACCATGTGTAATTCTGTTCAATTACCTTAACCGCCTGCAGCTGCATTTTCCGAATTAATTTTTCATTCCGATACAACACCAGAGCTCTTTCCAGGGCTTTCAGCAAGTCGTGCCGAGAATTTCCCTCATAGGCAATCCCGGTGACTCCATCGACCACCTTCACCAAGCCACCAACATGATGTACTATTGGGATATTGCCAAATAACTGGGCAATAAAATCAGTTAAGCCACATGGTTCATATCGAGATGGTATGACGAAAAAATCTCCGGCTGCATACACCTTATTAGCCATTTCTGTGCTGAATCCCTGCAAAAAACACACACGGCCATAAAACTCTTCCCGCTCTGTCAGGCTGATTAGACTGGAATTAATCTCGCTCGTCCCGGTGCCAAAGATCAGCACCTGAACCTCAGAATGACGCTGCAGCAGTTCGTCAAGTACCGTCATGAAAATATCGATACCTTTTTGCTCACTCAGGCGCCCAATAAAAGTTAACAGGGGATGATGGACATTCTTTTCGAGCCTACCAAAACACCTTACCCCATCATACATGGTCCCATGTTGGAGAAGACTCAGAAGCATTTCCTTACAGCGCTTTTTCCCGGCCAGATTATCATCCTCCTTTCCCGGATAAAAGAGCAGTTGTGGATTGTCCCCGGCTATTGCTTCGGAACAAAAAAACTCAGGATCAATACCGTTGGTCACTCCTTCTAGGATGACATTGCGCCTGAGCAGTTCATGGCCCAGCCATCCCGTCAGGCTATCACTGTCGGTCTCCCGCAACTCTCTCGCATAATTTTCACTGACTGTGTTCAGTATCGCATAATGGCCGGCCACAAGAAAAGGATCAAATTTCAGATCGAGCATATTGGCGTCGATTACATGCTTTGGCAGTGCTGTAATTGAAGCGGCATATGGAATATCAATCACTTCCTGATGATAGCCATATCCCGCATTATGGATGGTAACGACACAACCCGTTTCCCGAAAATAATTGCGATACCCTGCATTCTCACGAATAAGCGCCGGCAAAACCGCCGTATGGCCATCATGACAGTGAATGACATCGGGCTTTTCCCCAAGAACAATCATAAGCTCAAGAGCTGCCTTCTGCAGCAGCAGGTTCATTGCGAAAAAGTCGTGATGCCCCATGGATTTTTTCTGCCAGGGAACGAGATTCTCATCCTTTTCACTATAGGTGTAAACATCTGATTTTTGTCGATAACGATCGGCGTCAACGAGATAGAGATTTACCTCGTTGATTTTTTTATAAAAATAATAAACCTCTTCGAGTATTCGTTTGTCCGGCAGGTGCATATCAATCTGCAATCGAAGGATACGGTCCGGACAAAATGGGTCTAATAAAGGCTTGAATCCCTGTTCCCGGGCATTGACAAAACCATAAAGTGGCAGCACCACATGAAGCGACCTAGCTGATCTTCGGGCAAGCGCTTCGGCCAGTTGACAGACGACATCCTTGACCCCCCCCGCACCTGCGAGCTGCCCATACTCCCGACTAAGCATCCAGATTTTTTTAATCTGCTCATCTTGGCCCAACATCATTTGCTCTCTTTCCTTTGCAACACTTCAGAGTCTCGCCCATCACCAAGACCAAAACTCTCTTTACGAGCGGCGAATTTGTGTACATGCCAAACTAGTATTGTATTCGTATTACAGAACATGTCAAGAACCACCACCCATGGTTAATGAATGGCAGGATATCATATACTTCCGACCCCGGAAAGTCACTCTGTTTAAAGTATGCCAATTAATTTGATAAGCCCCGGCTTTTTGCAATCTTTTCTTGAAATATAAACTTGACACCTCCAGCATATTATGTAGCTGATGATGCAGGGCAAAGATTGACTGAAACTCTAAAAGAACCTATACTAGGCGCAAAACTACAAGATGACGTACCAGCCCCTTTCCAGCATCGTACAATAAAAACAGGTCACCATCTGTACCTCACACCAACCGGGATGGTACGTTCATTCCCCATGCATTAAAGGAAGCAAAGGAGGGATTATGCCTAATGGCCAACTGAAAATATCCACGATTTCAAACATGGAACTCGTAAACATCACTAGCGAAATTGATAAAATCCTGCAAAATCAAACCATTTCCTCGGGACTTATCCATCTTTTCAACCCCCATACCACTGCCGGACTCATTATCAATGAGGGTGCCGACCCTGACGTTTGCCTCGACATATTACAAGGTTTGGCGCACATGGTTCCCCGTAATCTTGGTTACAAGCATCGAGAGGGCAATTCGCCATCCCACATTATGACCATGCTGACCGGCAGCAGCCTCACCATTTTCATTGAAAACGGTAAACTCCAGCTTGGAACCTGGCAGAAAGTCTTTTTTTGTGAATTTGACGGCCCCAGAACTCGATCTATTCGCTGGAAAATTATTGCCGATCCCCAGCAGCCCTTTGCCAATACCCTGGTTTCTTGAGATACCCATGAACCTTGAACCCGATAAAATGTGCTTTGGCTTAACAGAGGAACTTGATCGCCAGTCTCTGGCTACCTTTCTGCAACTCAGTGGCCGACCTGAATTCGCCGAGCTTTTTGCAAAAAGGCTTTCAAGTGGTGAAATTATTCAGTTCGTTGATGCCTTTTTCGAACTGCTGAAAAAGCATCTCAGTAAAAATGAATACCATAAGCTTTTTCTTCTCGACCCCGATCACCACCACAAGGAGTAATGCGTGGCTATTGATAAATTGCGCGATTTGCCTAGCTATTTAGAATTACTCAAGAGAGAGAAGCAACTTCTGCTCATTGAAGAAGAAGTCGATCCTTATCTCGAAATCGCCGAGATTCATCGGCGCGTCATCGCCCGAGGTGGACCGGCACTGCTCTTCACTAAAGTCAAAGGTTCAAATTTCCCTGTGACCACCAATCTTTTTGGGACCTCCAAAAGGCTGGAACTTGCTTTTGGTAATAAGCCACAGCAATTCGTCCGCGACCTTGTTCGGCTTGCTGAATCCATCATGCCTCTTTCCATTTCCCAACTCTGGAAAAGTAAACAGCTTTTTTTTGACGGACTGAAAATCGGTTTAAAAAATGTCGGCAGTGGCCCGATTCTCGACAATTGTCAAAACCCGCCACAACTCAGTTCTTTGCCGATGCTCACCTCCTGGCACAGTGACGGTGGGCCTTTTGTTACTCTGCCGTTGGTATATACTGAGCATCCTGGAGGAAAAGGACACAACCTCGGTATGTATAGAATTCATCGACACGATGATACCACCACAGGCATTCACTGGCAGATCCATAAGGGCGGCGGATACCATTATTATGAGGCGGAAAAACAAAACAAACCCTTGCCGGTGACTCTTTTCATAGGCGGCCCACCGGCCCTGATGCTTGCCGCCATCGCCCCGCTTCCTGAAGATCTGCCTGAACTCATGCTCACCTCCCTTCTCATTGGTGACAAACTGCATATGACAAGAGATCCTCTCGGAGGACACAAACTTGTGGCCAATGTCGAATTTGCCATCAAGGGCCAAGTCCCCCCGCATCTTCGACAGCCCGAGGGTCCGTTCGGTGATCATTACGGTTATGACTCTCTGCAGCATGACTACCCTGTCTTTCAGGTCAGCCATCTTTATCATCGCAGCAATGCTATTTATCCAGCTACAGTCGTAGGCCGTCCCAGGCAGGAAGACTTTTTCATTGGTGATTTTCTCCAAGACCTGTTGTCACCTCTCTTTCCTCTGGTAATGAAAGGTGTCAAAGAGCTGAAAACTTTCGGCGAAACCGGCTTCCATTGCCTGGCAGCCGCCAAGGTTTCCGATCGGTACCCTCGTGAAGCTTTTGCTTGCGGCTTAAGAATTCTTGGCGAAGGACAACTCTCCCTTACTAAATTCTTAATCATTACCGATGGTGACATCGATATCACCAATTTTTCACACCTGTGGATCCATGTCCTTGAAAGAGTTCAATGGCAACAGGATCTCTTCGTGTTTGCCAACGTTTCACAGGACACTCTTGACTACACAGGCCCCTCTGTCAACAAAGGTTCTAAAGCTATGCTCTTAGGACTTGGCAAAGAAAAAAGGCGCGAGTTGCCACTCCATTTCACCACTTCCTTGCCTGATTCCTGCTGCAAACCAAGGGTTTTTCTACCGGGCACCCTCGTGGTTGAGGGCGTTCCCTACAAAGAAAATCCTGCTTTAGCAAAGGAAATCTCTGAATTTGCCGCTCTGCATGAATGGCCTGTCATCATGTTAGTGGATGATAGCGTTGCAGCCACCTCCTCTGTGCAAGATTTTCTCTGGACCATTTTCACACGGTTTGAACCGGCCGCAGATATCCATGCCCGCTCAACCTCTGTTCACAGGTTTCACGTCGGCCTCCACCCTCCATTGGTCATAGACTGTCGAATGAAGCCTTGGTATACAAGTATCCTTGAAGTCGACCCAGTGACAAAGGCAAAGGTCGATCGTCAATTTACCAAAATCATCCCGGCAGAGTGGCGATGAGTGCAACAGTTCGTTTACAGAAGTATCTTGCCCAATGTGGGATCGCCTCCCGCCGAAAAGCCGAGGAGATGATTGCCGAAGGTTTAATCAGTGTGGATGGAAAGGTTGTTACGGAAATGGGAGTAAGCATCACTCCTGGAATGAACCAGGTAAGCTTTGCCGGCAAACACCTCGAAACCAAAGAAAAACTTGTCTATTATCTTCTCAATAAACCAAAGGGCTACGTCACCACTCTGTCCGATCCGCAGGGCAGGCCGATAGTCACTTCTCTCATTAAAGAGAGGGGAGCCCGTCTTTTCCCAGTTGGCCGTCTCGATCTAGATACCGAAGGTGCCCTCATTTTGACCAATGACGGCCAACTCGCCCAAAGAATACAGCACCCAAGCAACGAAACCAACAAAACCTACGAGGCACTTATTAAAGGATTACCCAGTAAAGAGAAAATCACTCTTCTTGAGAATGGTATTAAACTGGAAGATAAAATCACCTCCCCCGCGACGATTACGGTTCTTGCTTCAAAAAGTCAGAACTGTTTGGTGAAAATTACCATTCACGAAGGAAGAAAACGGCAGATAAAAAAAATGTTCGGCCTCATAGGGCATCCGGTTTTAAACCTCAAACGGATTGCCTACGGCAAGCTTGTTTTGGGTAACCTGCCCATCGGTTGTTACAGACAACTTAAACCTGCAGATTTAAAAAAAATATTTTTATAGAATTCTCTTTACAAATCCAGGATTAGCTGATTAAATCTAAGTAGTTAGAGGGGACCTCTTTAGTACTCCCCATCCAACCACACTCAACTTGCTGATATTTATATTAATTTTATCAATATTACTGCATTCACATTGCCCGAGATTCATTTCGTTTTAGCACAACGTAAGTATCTAACTGTATTTTTTTGACAATGCATCCCAATTTGATTTCCAAAGACAGGAGTTAAGAATGAACAAATCAGAACTCATCGAGGCGTTGGCACAGGATATCAATATTCCTCATCGAGAGGCTGCGGCGATCACTAATACCGTAATTGAAACAATGACTGAAGCGCTGGCCAAGGGGGAAAGCATTGAAATACGAGGTTTTGGGAGCTTTGTAATCAAAGAGTACGGTTCATACGAGGGGAGAAACCCAAAAACCGGAAGGAAGATTGAAGTGAAACCAAAAAAGCTTCCTTTTTTTAAAGTCGGAAAAGAACTGCGAGAAAAAGTCAATACCAGTAAATAGACTTTTCAAGGCAATTCTCATACAAAGAGCGCCCTCGAAACAACTTTCTATTGAGGGCGCTTCTTTTAGACGAAAAAACGGCCAATCGCTACCCCACTGCAATTCCCCCGACTAAGTCGTATACTTGGGCGTCGGTAATGGCGACAGACACAAGATCTCCGGGACTAGCTATTCCATCGTTTATCAAGACACAGCCATCAACCTCCGGTGCCTGATATCTTGTTCTTCCCTGCAAAAGAAGATCAGTTTCACTGCTCAGACCTTCCACTAAAACCTGTTCAATCCTACCAATATACTTTTTTTGGATTTCGGCCGAAAGCTCTGCCTGAACAGCCAAAAGGTATTCCACCCTCTTTCTTTTCACCTTTTCCGACACTTGCTTTATAAGTTTTTCCGAAGGTGAGCCTTCTTCATTTGAATAGGAAAAAACCCCAACATGATCAATACGGCTTTTTTGCAAGAAATCTACAATCTCCATAAAAGCTTTCTCACTTTCCCCCGGAAAACCCACAAGAAACGTGGTGCGAATCGCGATGTTCGGGATTCGAGAACGAATTCTTTCAACGATCTTGAAGAGGTGCTCTCTGGTGTATCTCCGATTCATTGCCTGCAAAATAGTATCATTAACATGTTGCATCGGAATATCCAAATAGGGGACGACTCTTTCATTCGTGGCCATTAAGGTAAGCAGATCGTCGGTCACCCCTGTGGGATAAAGATATAAAAGTCGCAACCAGGGAATGGTGGTATGTTCGAGAAGCTGCTGAACAAGCTTTTCAAGATTTGTCTTATCATCGAGATCTCGCCCGTAAGCGGTGCTGTCCTGGGCGATTAAAGAAAGCTCTTTCACTCCAAAACTTTCGAGTTTTTTAGCTTCATGCACCAGGTCATCAATGGATCTGCTGCGCAGTCCACCCCTGATCATTGGAATCATGCAATATGAACAGCGGTTATTGCAACCCTCTGTAATTTTCAGCCAAGCTCGAAAAGGCGGCGTCGAAATCACCCGAGGCGTTTCATTGGTCATTAAGTAAAGATTGGGCAGAACCAGGCGTTGTTCGAGCTCCCCTTTATTCATCCTCTCAATAAGTGTAGCAATTTCCCCTGCCCCTTCTGTTCCAATAAAAAGATCAACTTCAGGAAGGTCCTCAAGCAGCTTTTCCTTGTAACGCTGCACAAGACAGCCAACGACCACCAAACGCTTTACCGGAAAGCGTTCTTTTATTTTCACTAGTTCAAATATTTCACTAATCGCTTCTTCCACTGCTGCCTGAATAAAGCCGCAGGTATTTATAATCAACACATCAGCTTCTTCAGGATCATCAGCAAACCGCCAACCGTCAGTTGTCATAGAACCGAGGATAACTTCTGAATCGACAAGATTCTTGGCGCAACCAAGACTGACCAAATGAAAAAATGCCATACCTATTCTCCGAGACTATCAATGCAGGCCAGCACTATTTCCAGTGCCTTGCTCTTGCTTTCAACAAAAATATCTGAGGAAAACCCTGGTTTCCATGCTGTACCCCACAGTTCATCCGAGACAATCAAAACAGCAGCGAACTCAATATTGCGAAAACATGCCACAGAGCAGAGCGCTGAAAACTCCATATCGACGGCGGAAACCCCATCCCTGCTGTTCAATTCTTGGAGCATCCCGCGGTCCTCCCGGTATACCGCATCAGTTGACCAGACACAGCCTGAATGCACGATCATGTCATTGTCACAGAACGACTTTTCAATGTGTGAACGAAATATCGTAGACGGTGCCGCTGGTGTCGGAAGTGGATAATATCTTGAGGTTCCTTCGCCGGATTTTGCCTCATGAGGCAGGAGGATGTCACCAACTTTCAAAGTCCTGGAAAGAGCACCACACCAGCCAAAAAGGATAATTTTTTTCGCGCCCAAGGAAATGAGTTTTTCCATACTCATTGCGGCCATTGGTGCTCCGATCGCCGGACCGGAAGAAAAGAAAGAGTGACTAGCAGCAACGGTCAGGTCAGAATTAAAAAGATGCCTGGATTCTCCCCCGCTTCGCTTTAATTGCTGATGACACAGAGATGCCTCGGAGGGATTTACCAGCAATATCCCATTTTCAGGGAGATTTTTTTCTTTTTTGCCTTTCCGTGGATGAATGAGAATATTGGCATCTATTTCCTGACCCATAACAAACCCCCAGAAAATCAGATTTTGAAAAAGGAAAAGGGCCGCAGAATACTCTGCGGCCCTTTTATCCGATCGACGAACGACCGTTATGCTTTCTCTTCTACTATTTCACCAGCGGATTTGCATAAAGAAGAATAAGAGAAATAACCAGGCCATAGATGGCAACTGATTCCGCAAGCGCCATACCAAGAATCATAAAAACCATCAATTTCGGCTGGACTTCAGGATTCCTAGCAAGGCCCTGACATGCGCCGTTACCTACAGAACCGATACCGATACCAGCTCCTAGGCCAGCAAGACCGATTGAGAGGGCGGCACCAATACAAACGAGAGCGTACATGATATTTCCTTCCATTTTTTCTCCTTTAAATTTTTTTTAGGGTTTTGGCCTTCTTCTATATTATTTCTACCCGCCCACAAGGGAGGATAAGTACATTCACGAAATTAGATATTTCATTAATGGGCGTGTGCTTGAGCTTGTGAAAAGTAGACAACAGTCAACAGCACAAAAACCATGGCCTGAACAACGGATACGAGAACGCCAAGTATCATTATCGGCAACGGTGCAAAAAAACTCCCCGCAAGCATGAACAGAATAGCCAAGAGCGTTTCTTTGGCCATGATGTTTCCAAAAAGACGTATGGACAGGGAGAGGAGACGGGCAAGATTACTTATCAATTCGATGGGCAAAAGCAAGGGAATCAGCCACCATACCGGTCCTATAAAATGTTTATAGTAATTCAGGCCGTGCTCTTTGAAACCAATTATATGATGCGATATCCAAACAATAAGAGTCAGTGCGAGAGTAGTATTGAGGCTGGAGGTTGGTGACATAAAACCGGGAATAAGCCCAATGAGATTGCCAACAGCAATATACAATGCAAAAGTTGCGATCATTGGGAAGAATTTGTCGGCCATTTCCCTGCCCATATTATCGGCAAAGAAATCGTCCATTCCACCGATGACCAACTCCCAGAAATTCTGCCCTTTACCGGGGACCATTTCCAGATTGCCAAGAGTAAGTTTAGACACCAAAAAGAGAAAGGCCATTACCAACCAAGTGTATGTCATGTAGGGCGCACACAGTTGTTCCAGAAACGTATGCCCAACAAGTCCATGCGGAACTGGCAGTCCCAATTTTTCAAGGATAATTGAAATAAATAGTATCGGATGTTCCATAACTCCTTTTACCTCCTCCCTCTGAAGAAGTAGTGTCGAGCCACGTTCAAAGAGATGAAAGTGATCGCTAACACTACCGTTGACAAACCCAAAATCAAGCCAAAGATATTGACCACCTGGCTCTTAATAATAACCAGTAGAACAACACCTATAATTGCAAGTCGACCCCAGAATTTCACCAGGTATCCCTTATGTCCCTGCCGAGCTTGCGCTTGGCGATCTTCAAGGGTAGATAACGAGACAACTGAATGAATAACTCTCATCACCTCTGAGCTCGATACCCAAAAACTACCGATAGAAATAAGCCCTCCCACCAGCACCGCCCAAGCAAACTCGAACGACACTATAACTGCCGCCCCAACAGTCAACACCGCCAAACAAGACCAGCTTATAACCTGCATTTTCTGCAGCGTCAACAAATCTTCAGCCACTCAGCCCTCTAGTCCTCTCGTTTTGGCTTTTCTTGTTTCTCTTTGTTCCGCCAGAGGATTTCAAGCAGAGTCTTATAACCGGCAGCAATGCCGAATGCCAATCCTATAAACGTAAACCATGGGGAGGTTCGATCATCAAAGACCTTTTGATCAAGATAGATCCCCCCGCCTAAGCCAATAACTATTGAGGCGACAAAGGTGAAACCAACATGACCATAATTTGCCAACAGTTGAACAAATTCTTTTTTTACACCCGACATTTTGTCCACCTGCTTTTTGATTACAACAATTTGCCATAATATAACCGAGTTTGGTATCATGACTCCATGTCAAAGTCAATAAAATTTCACTTTTCGAGCAACTTTTTGAATGACCATTCAGTCATTTTTAAAGTTTTTTCAAGATCATCATCACTTTGTGCCGCAGAAATAAATGCGACTTCAAATTGCGATGGCGCAAGATATATCCCTCCATTCAACATCTGCCTATAATGCTGGGCATACCTTTTGGTATCGGCGTGCATTGCCGACTCGAAATGAGTCACCGGTTCTTTTGTGAAAAAACTAGTCATCATGCTTTCTACACGATTCAGGCGAACATCCATTCCCGTTCTTTTTGCAACTCCCCTAAGTTCATCGGCGAAACGATCGGCTTTGGCATTCAGCTGTTCATAAAAACCAGGTTTTTGCAAAATCTTCAGTGTAGCAATTCCCGCCGCCATGGCCAGCGGATTGCCAGACAAGGTCCCAGCCTGATAAACGGGGCCATCCGGAGCCACTAAATTCATTATTTCAGCTTTGCCTCCATAGGCACCAACCGGTAATCCACCGCCAATTATTTTTCCGAGGCACGTCAAATCAGGAAGGATATTATAATAGTGCTGGGCTCCGCCATAACCAAGGCGAAAACCTGTTATTACCTCGTCGAAAATCAGGACGATACCGAGTTCACTGGTAAGTTCTCTAAGTTTTTCAAGAAAACCTGGTTGCGGTGGAACACAACCCATATTCCCAGCAATTGGTTCGACAATTACACAGGCAATATCGAGCACTTTGTCCCGCAAGGTCCTCTCCATAACCGATACATCATTGTAAGGAATTGAAACCGTATGTTTTACTATATCTTCAGGCACTCCAGGACTACCTGGGATACCAAGTGTGAGTACCCCCGAACCGGCCTTGACCAGAAATGAGTCGGCATGGCCATGATAACAACCATCAAATTTGATTACTACTTTCCTTCCGGTATACCCCCTAGCAAGCCTCACCGCACTCATGGTCGCTTCGGTGCCGGAATTAACAAAACGGACCTTCTCAATCGAGGGTAGAGCTTCCACCACCATCGAAGCAAGATCAATTTCTTTCGGAGTCGGTGCCCCAAAACTCGTACCTGAAGCTGCCGCTAAGCTCACAGCAGCTACAATTTCAGGGTGTGCGTGGCCAACAATCATCGGTCCCCAGGAACTGACGAAATCGACATATTCGTTTCCATCAGCATCCCAGAGAGTTGACCCGGACGCCCTGGCAATAAAAACCGGATCGCATCCTACCGAACGGCACGCCCTGACCGGGCTGTTCACACCACCGGGAATAATTTTTTTTGCCAGCTCAAATAGTTTGCTGGAAGCAGAAAAATCCATTTATAACTCCTTTCGTATAAAGGTCTTGCCTGTAGACCGAATATTCAATCTTATTGGCGGGATGTTCTTTGCAACTTGGCGACGAACTATAGCATGACGGATGTTTTTATGTCAAACACCCTCCCCTTGATTTCTTAAATATTATGCGCATTGTAAAAAATCGCGTTATAAACAAAGAATTGTCGTTCATCCGAACTCCTTTTTGTGCTTGTCAGTCATTAGAGCAGCAAGTAAAGTTGAATGATGGTTGTTGTGTGCGGGATACTGGCCATCCTTGCCTTAAATCTAAATCTACACCCAGTTCATATTCAAAGGAGATAATTATGGCTAATGATAAAGTTCTGCAATTAAACGATGCGGAGTTTGATAAAGTAGTAAGTTCAGCGCTCCCCACGTTGGTTGATTTTTGGGCTCCATGGTGCGGACCGTGTAAAGCAATCGGCCCGGTTATTGAAGATCTTGCTACCGAGTATGAGGGGAAGATCACTATTGCCAAAATGAATGTAGACGACAATCCTGCAACCCCTGGCAAATTCGGCATCCGCGCTATACCGACCCTGATACTCTTCAAAGATGGCCAGGTTGTCGACCAAATTACCGGCTCAGTTGGAAAATCTCAGCTGGTCGCACTCATTAACAAGGCAAAATAGTGAAATCCTCAGACTGCCCTTACGCTAACGGTGTTTCCGGCCCTTACGGCGCGGCAGCCTTTTTGATACAAAAGGAATCCCCCAAAGCATAATGAAAGATCACTACGAACTCGTTATTCTCGGCGGTGGCCCGGCAGGTTTATCGGCAGGTCTCTACGCCGCTCGCGCCCGACTCGATCATGTGATGATAGAAAAAGGAGCACCTGGAGGGCAGGTTTTGCTCACCGACTGGGTTGATAACTACCCTGGCTTCCCCGAAGGCTTGACCGGTTTCGAACTAATTGAAAGGATGACACAACACGCAAAACGATTCGACCTGAACACTGAATTGGCCTGCGTTACCAAAGTCGACCTGGACAATATAAAACAGAAGGTCCTCCATCTAGAGGAAGGCGGCGTTGTCACCTGTGATTCTCTAATAATATGTACCGGGGCGAGTGCCAACTCCTTGAATGTGCCGGGTGAAAAGGAGCTGCGTGGTAAAGGCGTGTCATATTGCGGCACCTGCGATGCTCCGTTCTACCGAAAAATGCACGTGGCTGTGGTCGGCGGTGGCAATACAGCCATCCAGGAAGCCGAATATTTGACTAAGTTTGCAAGCAAGGTGACGGTAATTCACCGTCGTGATAGTCTTCGGGCGACAAAAATTATCGAGGAAATTGCTTTTGCAAATAGCAAAATCGATTTTCTGTGGAACAAACAAGTCACCTCCATCGAAGGGCAAACGGGTGTTGAGCGGCTGCATCTCATAGACAATGACGGAACATCTTCGACGCTGGATGTTCAAGGCGTTTTCGTGCTCATTGGCGTCACTCCCAACAATGCTGGACTGCCGCTTCAACTGCTCAAAGCCGACAAATGGGGCTTTATCCCCACTGATATCGAATCCCGGACAACCATTCCCGGCGTCATGGCTGCCGGTGATATCTGTAGCAAAGACGTTCGCCAAATTGTTAACGCTGCCGGCGAGGGAGCTGTTGCCGTCCTCGCTGCAGAAAAATACCTTCAAAGTTTAAAATAGCTCGCAAATGACGCCGATGATGAAATCAATACGCAGAAAATTCAGCCTTCAATTTGGTTTATTCATCTTTGCCTTTGTGCTTCTGGTTTTCCTCGGCGGTTGCGCTGATTTCAAAAAGACCTTCGGTTTCACCTCCATAGACGAAGATGGAACCGAGGCCAAAACCGATCTTAATTTCCCGGCAAAAAACCTCTTGGAAAAAGGGATGGATGACTACAATGTCGGAAAATATTTTACCGCCATCGAATTCTTTCAAGAAATCCTCAATCGCTACCCCTTCAGTCCGGAAGCCCCGCTGGCGGAGCTGAAAGCTGCGGACTGCAGTTACCACCTGGAGCGCTATCAAGAAGCCCTGGTATTGTATGATGAGTTTGCAAATCGCCACCCTACCAACGAAAGCATTCCTTATGTCTTGTTTCAGAAGGGTATGAGTAATTTCAAACAGATTGACCGTGTTGACCGAGACACCTCCGGAGCAGCGAAGTCCATTGAATTTTTCAAGCAATTGCTAAAATCCTACCCCAATTCACCTTACACTAATGAGGCTAAAGCACGGATTGCGGCGGCCAGCGAATTTCTCGCCGATCACGAGTTTTTTGTGGCTGAATATTACGTCAGAGCGGAAAAATACGATCAAGCCAAAGTACGCCTCAAATATTTGATCGCAAAGTATCCTGAAAAGGCCATAACTATCCAGGCTAAAGAACTGCTGGCTCGCCTGGAAGCCGGTGATCCGCCAAAATCGATACTTACCTCCTGGCTTCCAAAGTTCAAATTACAAGCTTGGCCCTTTTCCGGTCAGGGTGCCGCAGAAAACACATCAACGGACTAGCCCCCCACAAGGTGATATATGTACCTTCACGAAACCATTCTTAATAAAGAAGAAATGAATTTCTAAGGTACTGATGTTGTTTTTTACAACTAAGGTTTTTTAAATCGGAAGGCAATCCGAAAAATTCCTGGTTGCCACCATCAAACCAACAAACCTTCGGTAAGTATCCAGTTGTCATTGAGAGATACTTCCATTGCCCGCACTGGGCAGATAGGAACACATAGACTACATCCGGTACATTTTTCCGCATCAAAAACTACGGCCATTTCCGGTCTCTCAATATAAAGCGCGCCCGATGAACAAACCCCGGTGCAAGCTCCGCATTGAAAACAGTTTTTATCGTCTCTGCGAATCCTGGTCGCCAGTCGTTCTATTTTCACTCCCATTCCCTTCAAGTAATCGAGTCCGGCAATCACATTGGCTTTGCTGCTCCCTTTCAATTCTATTATCATGATACCCTCACGCTGAAGAAGAATATCAGCTTTGAGGATATTAAACTCAATATCGTACTCTTTGACCAACCGGTAAATGAACGGCTGGTCACTGGTGTCTTTGGGAAATCGTAATATGTATATCTGAGTGTACATCTTCTTGCCTCGCTGCAGTTGAATATTTGCACCACATGGCCTGTGTTTCAACAAGCGGCCGGATGATGCATTCATTTATAAAGGACTTATGAATGTACTTTCCGGGCTTTGTTATGGCAAGAAACTTTTCGGATGGTCACCCTCGACCATCCTTTACCTCTGGGTGAGAACATGCTAGGATCACCTCCCAGTACTTAATCAGCCTCCGTTTGTTTCCAATATCATTAATTTCGCATTCGACACAACCTATGAATCCCAACAGTCTCCTCGCTCTTCTGCAAGACGTACAAAGCGGAGCAACCTCTATTGAAAAGGCATTTGCAAAGCTCGGTACATTTCCGTCCGAATTTATTCCAGACGCCTGTCTCGACCATCAACGGCTCATTCGTACAGGGATTCCCGAAGTTATCTATGGGGCATCGAAAACTGCGGAGCAGATCGCAACCATTGCAGAAGCCATGCTGAAACAAGGTGGACCCGTTCTGGCAACAAGGGTTGATCCTGAAAAAGCAAGTAAAATAATATCAAAGCTACCACAGTTTCGCTATGCTGAGGACGCGAGGATGCTCATATGTAACCCGACTCCTACAGACACAACCAAATATAGAGGGCAGACTCTTATAATTTCTGCGGGCACATCCGACATCCCAGTTGCTGAAGAAGCCACGCTGACGCTTGAAACCTTGGGACATCCCGTGCAAAAACTTTATGATGCCGGAGTCGCAGGCCTCCACCGCCTTCTTGGCAGACAGGATATACTTCGCCAGGCAACGGTCATCATTGTTGTTGCCGGAATGGAAGGCGCACTGCCAAGCGTAGTCGGAGGATTGGTCAGTTGCCCGGTGATTGCCGTTCCCACTTCTGTCGGCTATGGCGCAAGCTTTGGTGGCATTGCAGCTCTTCTCGGTATGTTGAACAGTTGCGCTCCCGGAGTTGCCGTTGTCAATATTGATAACGGCTTTGGCGCAGCATGTATGGCCGAGGCGATCAACCGCAACTTTCGACCCTGAGCCATGAAACGATACAAGAATCCACGGGGTTGTCCTGCACAAGATAAACGTGATTCTTTATAAAACCCCTTACGGGGAACACGCTCCTTCACGAATAATTCATTTCAAAAAACGCACAAATAATTTTTCTAACGGACTAATATCTTGTGCCAAGCCTTGCAAGATTCAGGCTTTGCGTTATAATCGCAAAGTTTGGCGGTAATCGCTCTTAGACCAACACCTACTTTTTGCTTTCTCATCCAGAAAACTTCAGGAAAGTTCAATGAATACAACACTCAAAGTCAAATTTGCCTTCCTCGCAACGATCATCCTCCTTTCCATCAGTACCGTCCTACCTTCTTTTTACTCAGGCACCCCGGACTGGTGGAAAACCTACCTGTCCCCCGGTGGACTGCGACTGGGGCTTGATCTCCAAGGTGGTATGCATCTGGTACTCAAGGTCAACCTGAAAAAAGCCGAAGAAAATACCCTTGAATTT
>JAHJLI010000197.1 GCA_018821785.1 Pseudomonadota bacterium | reverse complement strand
CATCATTAAATATGTTCATAAGGGACGGGAATGGATGTTCAAATCTCAACTCCTTAAAGCCGTCGAATCACCCTCCCAATTGCTCTTTTTCGAATACCCGGGGGTTATCCACTATCACGAATTAAGGAAAACCAAAAGATCTTCAATTTTTATTCCCAGTACCTTCCACCTGGATGAAGAACCGGAAATGTATGGGACTCTTGTTGATCTGAGCATGACTGGAGGTCTCTGTCAGATCAGACATAAGAATGATGTACCGTTACCGCAGATCGATATCAACACCTCCATCCTGCTTCGTTGTTTACTGCCGGGGATCAGGGAAGAACAGCAGATAAACGGCAGGGTCAGAAACATGCAAATTGACACTGCCGTGACCAAAATCGGTATCGAATTTGTAAATCTCCAGCCGCACCTGGCAGATACTATTGGACAATACCTTTATTCGATTGAGAGTGTTGAGGGCTAGTGACTTACTCCATGAAAACCGCAAAAAAAATCAACCAATTCTGAGATAAATGTGGAATCAGAAGATTATAGTCACCTCCAAGGCACTTGTACCCGCAAAGCACGGGGACTAAAAAGAGTACCCCCTTGTGGGGTGCTAGTGACTTACTCCACCCCGGACGTTATAGACATAGTCCGGATTTCCCGTTCCCGTTTGGCAATATCATCTACCAGCCGGAATTGGTTGACAGCACGTAGGAGGTTTTCACCGTCTTGCCGTACTTTAAAATATGGGTTGCCACGCAGGTGATCGGTAAAAAAGCGTACCCCAAGCTCAAAACAGATGAGCAGAACCCCATCAAAGATGTAGTTACGCTGCTCTTTTGACAGCAGCTTACCAGGCTCGACGAAATAGCCGTCAAGGAGCGCCTGGCAGAAGACCATATCAAACTTGACTGGCTGAATTGTCCCTCCTGCCTCCCCCACCCTGTTGCAACAGGAACGTAGACAGTCCCCTAGGTCATAGTGTACCAGCCCCATGGCGACGGTATCAAGATCAAGCAGACCAAGGACTTCTCCCTGATCACCAAAGAGAAAATTGTCTACCTTAGGATCACCATGGATCGGCTGAAGGGTAAGGATGCCGGCAAACTTTGCATGCTCGAGAGTCGCCGCCTGTTGCCTGTAACGGTCAATGGTTGCCATACAACTATGAACGTCTACATCCGCTGCAATCTTTATGTCTAGCATCACCCGGTCATAATCTTCCAGATATCCAGGGAGGTTATGAAAGCCAGGAAGCGGGTCAAGAAACCCCTGCACATCAAGATCACTGACAAGCCGGTGAAAAGTAGCCAGTGTCTTTCCGACCCGGAAAGCCTGCTTGGGATCAGCCAGCACCTTGTAACTCTCATGCGGCAGATAACTCTGTCCACGCCAAAAGTCTCCTTTACTATCAAGGTAAAAGAGACGCTTCTCCAAGGTCAACACCGGAACAGCTGCCTGCAATGGAGAGCCTGCCCCAGCACTCTTGCAGCTCAGATGATTGGTTATTTTTTGAAAATTCTCGATTACCCGGAGCGGTTTTGGGAAGACATCTTTATTAATCCTCTGTAGGACAAAAGAATGAGATTTCGATCGAACCAGATACGTATCATTAATATTGCCTGAGCCGAGAGGTACAATGGTGCATGTGGTCGGATCGCTGCAGAAGGCTACAAGAACATCGTAGGGAACAACTTCACCTGCCATTGGAGCTCCAATCTTTCAACTCCTGCCTGGCAAAACGTACCGCCCCTATAAGTGCTGCATCTTTTCTCAGTATCAAATAGACGGGGATGTCCTTCATTAAATCGGACATCAACCCTTTGGCGTGAAAACTTTTCAGAAAACCGTCAAATGTGACCCGGCCCGCCAATCTCGGCAGGATACCACCTCCAAGATAGACTCCTCCCCTTGCATAAAGCTTCAGCGCCAGATTCCCCGCTTCACTACCGAGAATTGACAGAAAAAGATCAATCACGCGTCTACATAAAGGACAGGGTTTATCGCCAGTTGCACCTATTGACCCAATTGCACCGCCTACAATAACTGGGATCCTATCTTTTGCTTTACTCATAGCCTCAACTATCCAGGCAGATTCCCGAATGTGATGATGTTCCCTGCAAAAATCATAAAGGTAGGATAGACCCGGCCCGGCAATCAATGCTTCATAACTGACCGGTTGTATCTTTTTCTGCATCCAGACCAGAAGAGCAAGCTGTTCCTCATCCACAGGGGCAAAATCTGTATGCCCACCTTCCGAACCACAGGCGAACACCTGCCCACCAAACTCAACCAGCAACCCCTCGCCAAGACCGGTACCTGGTGCAACGACTCCACGCACCTCTCCTCCCGGACTTTCACCCGCCTGAATTTCCAATAGATCTGCAGATTCGAGCACGGCCAATGAACTACATACGGCTGTGAGGTCATTAAGGAGAACGACTTGCTGAAAACCGAATCTTTTCTCCAGCTGGTGACAGTCAATCTCCCATGGCAGGTTGGTCAGTTTTGCCCTGTCGTCTGTCACCACTCCGGCAACAGCAAGACAGGCAAACTGTGGGACCTGATCTAATTGGGCCAGGAAATGCTCTAAAATTGCTTCAACACCGGAGAATTCAGCATTGGTATATCGCTTTTGCGAGAGCGATACGTTGTCCGTACCACGTAGTGGAAAAATCGCCAACTCGCTTTTAGTACCTCCAATATCAGCAGCAAATAGAGTCGCCATTATCGCACCTGTATTTTTCCACAGTTTAGTAACTACTCTTTGGTCTGAAATAAATGTACATCACGTTGTGGAAATGGGAATGAAATTCCACGTTCATCAAAGGTGAGTTTAATCTTTTCTGTGAGTGCGAAACGGACATCCCAATAGTT
>JAHJLI010000196.1 GCA_018821785.1 Pseudomonadota bacterium | reverse complement strand
GAAACCACCTGTTAATTGATCATATCTAGAGAAGAGCGAAACATTGGAATCCATCCTGAAGCAACAGCTGGAGCAGCTGGTCTCAAACGGCACTTACTCACTCCTTAGAGGCACCTTGCATGGTATTGAGAAAGAGGGCTTGCGCGTAGATTACTCTGGCGAGCTATCTCAAAAAGCCCACCCTGAAGGCCTTGGCTCAGCATTGACCAATAGTAACATTACCACCGATTTTTCTGAAGCTCTTCTCGAGCTCATTACCCCAGTTTTTAAAAGTCCTCAGGCTGCAATACATTTTCTTGAAAATCTGCATCGTTTCACCTATTCCCATCTTGGCGATGAGCTTATTTGGGCAGGAAGCATGCCCTGCCATATTCCGGATGCTGCTTCAATTCCCATTGCTCGGTTCGGTAGATCTAATATCGGCCAACTAAAGCATATATACCGCGTTGGCCTTGAGCATCGTTACGGCAGGGTCATGCAGGCCATAGCGGGTATTCATTATAATTTCTCGCTCCCTGATGAATTCTGGCGGTCTTTTCAAGAGCAACAGGGAAATACTGAAACGTTACAGTCATTTCGGTCATCTTCTTATTTTAAAATGATTCGCAATTTCAGACGTCATTCATGGCTGCTCC
Organism: Pseudomonadota bacterium; assembly: GCA_018821785.1. Classification (GTDB taxonomy): domain Bacteria; phylum Desulfobacterota; class Desulfobulbia; order Desulfobulbales; family Desulfocapsaceae; genus Desulforhopalus_A. Next base: position 1,611 of record JAHJLI010000196.1, on the reverse strand, counting down.
TTTATCTCTTTGGTGCTTCACCTGCGTTGTGCGATTCATTCATGAAAGGGAAATCCCACAAGCTTCAACCTCTGCATGACCACACGCTTTATCTGCCATATGCCACATCATTGCGCATGAGCGATATTGGCTATTCAACCAACGCACAATCTTCTCTGCACATCTGCTTTAATCAACTGAGTACGTATATTGACTCGCTTGATAAGGCGATTCATACATCCTATCCGCCCTATGAGAAGATAGGTGTAAAGGTTGATGGGAAATATCGTCAGCTAAACACCGCTATTTTGCAGATTGAAAATGAATATTATAGTGATATCCGTCCGAAACGGGTTGCCCGATCAGGAGAGAGACCTCTTCAAACACTACGAAAAAATGGTGTAGAATATCTCGAAGTTAGAAATACTGATATTAACCCTTTCCTGCCGGTGGGCATTGACATCCAACAAGCATTGTTCTTTGACAGTTTTTTGATCAGCTGTCTGTTGATGAGTGATGAGGATCTCTGCCCCACTGAATGCAGGATGGTGAACGACAATTTGCATTCAGTCACAATAAGAGGTCGCGAGCCTGGACTGTTACTGGCCACCCCCAAAGGAGAGGTCGAACTGACCGAAGCTGGCAAAGCATTGCTCGTTCAAATTCACATGACCGGTGAACTACTTGATCATGTTCACGAAACAAAAGCCTACAGCATATCTGTCAACGATCAAATGCGGAAGTTGGAAGATGTTTCCCAAACGCCATCAGCCCAGGTGCTTATGGCCTTGCGAGAAACAGGTTTAGATTATTCAGAATGGATTTTGCTGAAAAGCCGAGAGCATAAAGAAACCTTCAGGCACTCGTCTTCAAGTGCCACGGTCTTAAAAGAACTGGCCCGGGAGGCGCAAGTGTCATTAAAAGAGCAACTGCAGATTGAAGCCGGCGATACGCTGACCTTCGATCAGTTTCTTAAAGAATATCTGGCGAGATAACTTTATTGGCCTCCCTTTTCCCAGGGTACAGAATCAATTGTCTGTTGTGTTGCTAAGGTCGACAAAATTTTGTTCATGCGCATTATATTACTTAATCTACATAGATGAGGTGCGCCATGACCATTCGCCCCCCTGTTGCCCACGATAAAAGATCGTCCACTCGTTATGCAACTAAAGACGGCTGTGCAGTGATGCTGACACCTGGCCATATAATGTCATATTGTGTTCTTGACATCAGTAAGTCCGGGATGGCTTTTTGCTACGATGGTAAAGCTGATGAGAGTAAGTTGCTGGACAATGTAACTGCAACGTTTTTTACTGAAAATGATATTACATCAGATATTTCTGTGCAAATTGTTTCTGACACTGAAATTAATGAAGCGAAATTGAGTCACCGATCTGAAAAAACAAGATCCAAAAATCGTTATTTAAGAAGGTGTGGAATCAAGTTTTGCTCATTGTCTCAGCCTCAAGAAGATATAATAAACAGATATATTCAGAATCTGAAGGAGAATTGAGGCAATTAAGGCTATTGGTTCATTCCGACGGAGGAATATTTTGTCACTTGAATAGTGGAGACGTTTTAAAAAGCTGCAAGTCCGTCAACCAATTCAGGCTCACCGAAATAGATCTGAAT
>JAHJLI010000195.1 GCA_018821785.1 Pseudomonadota bacterium | reverse complement strand
TCAGGATGCCATAGACCAATACCGAGAAAACAATCGTCCGGTGCGATGTGCAGATAAAAACCCGGTGCGTGGATATCTTTCCCCCGCTCGTGGCGAAATTGGATGCCGATATTCGTCTTGTAGGGTGTTTTATCCCTGCTGAAGCGGGTGTCACGTTGAACGCGCATCAGGGAACCACCTATCTCCCGTGCCTGTGCCGTAAAATGCGGTGAGATAGCTGGCAGTTCGTCTGCCATGTCGTCGATCAGTTGCATCGCAGGCATACGGATGAATCTCTCATACTCCTGCTGGTGCGTCTTGAACCATTCGCGGGTATTGTTACCGGTTAGAGCCGTCAGAAAGGTAAATGTTTGAGCCGTGAAGTATTGCCGTTCCTCAGGTGGTTTCATAAGTTTGCTCCTGTCAATTGGCAAAGTGGGGCCGCGAAACAATGCGACCCCGCGATTGCCAAACAATCAACCTGCCATTGCCGCGATGCGTCGCTCAAGTTCCTCATGCGAGACATCATCAAAGCGCGTCGCTACATGCCAAATGTTCCCAAAGCGGTCATGCACCGTGGCTGTGCGATCGCCCCAAAACTGATTAGTAGGCTCCATTGCCGAAGTGGCCCCAGCGGTGAGGGCGCGCTGATAGATGGCATCCACCTCATCTACGTAGAGATAGAAAGCACCGGCCATGGGTTTGCAGTCATTCTTGGGTTCACCCAACATGATGACCGAATCGCCGACAATCACCTCGGCATGGCCGATGGTGCCATCGGGCTGGGTGAAACGTTCCTTTTCTCTGGCCTCGAAGGCCTGCTTGAGAAATTCGATCAAATCCGTCGCACATAAAACGGTCAGATAGGGGGTGACTGTATGGTAACCTGCAGGAATCGTATTAGATTTCATTTTCATACTCCTTTTAGTTTATGGTTGCGAGCCTTGTGCTCTTGCCTCCATAATAACCTGAACCCTTGTCAGATCCTGTCAGGAGTGGCATCCGCCGTAATGGTTTCTTCCCGAAATCGGGTCAACCGCTGTCGCGTACCCCGACAATATGGCGCAGATAGTGGGCGAGACTGATTTCCTCGGTGGGGGTAAAATGATCCTCCAACTCCTTCAGGGATTCGATACGATCGAAACGGAAATTGCGGTAATCCCGGCGCAGCTCGCACCAAGCTAGCAGGGTCCACCGGCCGCTCCAGCCGATCATGGCCAGCGGCCACAAGGTCCGTTCGCTTTGCAGCTGTTTTTCGTCCCGATAAAGGATCAGGATCTTGCGGTTTTGTTCGCAGACCCGGCGTAGTCTACCGTGTATCTCACGCAAGGGGTCGTCACTTTCCATGACCGGTATACGGTAGGGTTGCTGTTCAGCATGCCGTTTGAGTGGCTCGGTCAAAACTGAGCGGATCTTCACTTCCGCAGTCCTCGCTCCCTGGGCCAGATCCTTATCAGTGAAGGCCTGCACCATACGACTACCCACGATCAGGGCCTGGACCTCATCGGGGGTGAAGAGCAGGGGCGGCAGGTGATTACCCGGACGAATCAGATAGCCGACACCGGATTCACCCGTCACCGGCATGCCTGTCATAATCAGGGATTGGACGTCTCGATACACTGTACGCGGCGAAACTTGCATGAGCTCGGCAATCGCCTCAGCCGTTATGGCTGTGCGCCGCGAACGCAGCAACAACGTCAGCTCAAAGAGTCGCTCAGCTTTAGTCATGACAGCTTTTTGATCATGAATATCAATATTGCATACCAGGTTTTCATATCATCGCCATAACACTTTTGAAAGAAATTTAAATAGATCAACATAACATAATATAACCACATCAATCATGAAACACTTTTACTGGTTCTCTATTCCCAATAATAATGCATAGAATCCTTACAAATTCAAAAGCCTATATGCGATTTCACAACGATTTTTCTTTCGATGATGCGTGCTTAATAAAGGCTGTATTAGCTTCATTTCTCGCTCAACAGATCTAAGTCACGAGAGATTAGATCTGCCAAGGTTATCTCAGGCGGATACTCCCGTAGTATAGATAGTTCCTGATCGTTTTGGCCTGGATTATGGCCCAATATCACTCCCGAAAAGGAGTGATTTGGCTCTTTTGTAAATTCAAAATTATTCCCTAAAAATGGCACCTTAATGGAGCATTTTGGATTCTTGCTTG
>JAHJLI010000194.1 GCA_018821785.1 Pseudomonadota bacterium | reverse complement strand
ATAGACAATCTGGTTCAGATCGCCCATAATGTCGTAGTTGGTGAAAACAGCCTGCTGGTGGCACAGGTGGGCATTGCCGGTTCGACAACTTTTGGCCGAAACGTGGTTCTGGGCGGACAGGCGGCGGTTGCCGGTCATCTGACCATTGGCGACCAGGTGATGGTTGCCGCCCGAGGAGGCATCCATAACGATCAGCCGAAAGGGGCTGTGCTCGGTGGTGCACCGGCTATCCCCATTCGGCAGTGGGCGAAATGCAGTGTTGTATTTGCAAAACTGCCGGAATTGCAGAGTCAAGTGAGAAACAATACCAAGGCCATTGCCGAATTGACTGGCCGGGCCGAGCATGAAGAATAATCAAGGAGAGTATCATGGGTGAGTTCGTTATACCTGAAAAAATTGATATTGTGGAAATTTTGAAAATATTGCCACACCGTTATCCCTTTGTGATGGTGGACAGAATCCTTTCACTCGAACTGGGAAAAGAGATCGTAGGACTTAAAAATGTGACAATCAACGAACCGTTTTTTCAGGGTCATTTCCCGGCGAGACCGGTCATGCCGGGTGTGCTGATTCTCGAAGGAATGGCTCAGGTAGGTGGAATCATGGCCTATTACAGCAACCCCCAAGCAATAGGCAATAAGCTGCTGTTTTTTGCCGGCATAGACAAAGCCCGGTTCCGAAAACCGGTGGTTCCGGGTGATCAGCTGATCTTCAGCCTGCAGCTCCTGAAGGAAAAACGATCTATCATGGTGATGGGGGCGACTGCCTCCGTAGACGGCCAGCTTGTCGCCGAGGCCGAACTCATGGCATCCTTTTCGTAACTAGAGTAGTATAGTATTGTAAAGAATCACGGATGTCGGGATCAGTGAAGGCGAAATCCGAAAACTCTTGCAATCATCGTCAAGAGCAGGTAAGGAAAGCAGCTTCCGCGGCCTGACGGCCATTTCAATGCGTCAAAAACAGAGAATTCTCCTCCCATTTATAAGAAGAAAAAAGATATGTCCATACATCCAACCGCAGTAGTAGATCCCAAGGCCGAGCTTCATTCCTCCGTTTCCGTCGGACCCTATGCTGTTATAGGAGCACAGGTTCACATCGGCGCAGACAGTGTGGTTCAAGCCCATGCCGTGGTTTCTGGTCCAACTAGTATTGGCGAGAGGAACCTGATTGGTTCTTTTTCGGTGGTAGGTGGCGCGCCGCAGGATCTGAGTTACAAAGGCGAACCGACTGAACTGATAATCGGTTCCGATAATCAGATCCGTGAGTTCGCATCGATCCATAGGGGAACCCCAGGTGGCCACCGGAAAACGGTTATCGGTAACAATAATCTCCTTATGGCTTACACCCATGTGGCGCATGATTGTGTCATTGGCAACCATGTCATCATGGCTAATGTCGCGACTCTTGCCGGCCATGTCGAGGTTGGTGACCGGGCCTCTATCGGCGGGTTGGTTGCCATTCATCAGTTCTGTCGTATCGGCACCTTCAGTTATATTGGCGGGGTATCGGGAATCAGTCTTGATGTGCCGCCTTTTGTAATTATTGCCGGAACCAGAAACCGTACGAGAATTTCCGGGGTCAACAAGGTAGGCTTGAAGCGCAATGGTTTCAGCCGGGAAACAATAAGAAATCTCGACGAAGCCTATCGGATAATTTTCAGAACGCCAAACCTGCTGATGAAAGATGCCATTGAGGTGGCCAGGGATAAATATCCTGATTGCCCGGAAGTACAGACGCTGGTCAAGTTTTTCCTTGAATCCAAGCGTGGTGTTGTGAAACAGACAGTTGAAGATTAACGGCCCGGTTGATGCCTAGAGATCTGCAAACAATCGGGATCATCGCCGGAGGAGGGCAATTCCCCCTGCTGTTTATCGAAGCAGCGCATAATGAGGGGAGACGGGTTGTCGTCGTTGCCCATAAAGGAGAGACGGATGAGCAGGTTGCTGCAGCGGCAGATGCTGTTGTATGGGTGAAACTTGGTCAACTCGGCCGCGTAATCTCATTTTTGCAAAAGGAAGGGGCAGGGGAGACGGTCTTTCTCGGCAGTATTACCAAGACCAAAATCTTTCGCGATGTCATGCCGGACTTCAAGGCCTTGTCCCTCTGGAACAAAATCGACCGAAAGCAGGATGATTCCATTCTCCGGGCCTTTGCTGCAGCTCTTGAAAAAGAAGGTATTAAAGTTCTCGAATCGACCATTTACCTCCGGCATCTTCTCTTTCCGCCTGGTATCCTGACCAAAAAGAAACTCTCCGGGACGCAGCGGCAGGACATCGTTTTTGGCTGGCAGAATGCTCGGGCCATTGGTAAGCTCGATATCGGTCAGTGCGTTGTGGTCAGGGATTGCACCGTATTGGCTGTCGAAGCTATCGAGGGTACTGATGCGGCTATCCTCCGCGGGGGCATGCTTGCCAAAGAGAAGGCGGTGGTTGTAAAAGTAAAAAAACCCGGGCAGGATTTTCGTTTCGACCTACCGGCAACCGGATTTGATACCATCAAAACCCTGCAACAAGTGAAGGGTGCCGTGCTGGCTGTGGAAGCAGGACAATCGCTGCTATTTGACCGGGAGAAAATGATTAATGAGGCAAATAAATCAGGGATTGTCGTTGTCGGTGTAACTGAATGCGAGGACGGTTCTCTACTCATGGAATAGCAAGGATCGCATGCTCTTAAGCCCTCTTTACGGGGTCAGAATAATCTTAACTTTTTATAAGAGAGCGCATGCAAGCAATGATACTGGCGGCGGGCTTTGGCACCAGGCTGTTGCCACATACGCAGATTCGCCCCAAACCTCTTTTTCCCATTCTCAACCAACCGCTGCTTCTTCTCACCATCAAACGCCTGCAGAATATGGGGTTCGACCATATCGTGGTGAATTGCCACCATCTGCGGCGGCAGATTGTAGCTGCCTTAAGTGGCCTTCCCGGGGTATTTGTCCAGGAGGAAGAAATCATTTTGGGGACCGGAGGAGGGCTTCGCCGCGCCCTTGGGCTGTTACGGGATGAGCCGCTGCTGGTGAGTAACGGAGATATTTATCATACTGTCGATTTCCTTAAGTTATATCGGTATCATGAGAATAATGGCCATCTGGTAACCCTGGCGCTGCACCATTACCCTCGCTTTAATTCGGTAACAGTCAAAGCCGGAAAAGTCGCTCTGTTTTCTAATATTGTGGAAACAACCAGGTTGGCATTTACCGGGCTGCATGTCATCCAACCGACCATTCTTGAAGAGATTCGTGAGGGTGATAATTCCTGTATAATCGACCGCTATCGAAGGCTTCTTGAAAAGGGAGTGAAGATAGACTGCTTTCGCACCGATGATTGTTACTGGACGGATATGGGCACGCCGACAGATTATCTGGCACTGCATCAAGGTCTTTTGACAGAGAGCATCCCCTGTTGGCAGGAGATCGGACCTGTGGATAAGCCGTATTATATTGCTGAGAATGCAGATCTCGGAGCGCGGATCGAAATGAATGGCTGGGCCTGTGTTGGCAACAATGCCCGTATCGGCGACGAATGTCATCTTGAAAGGGTGGTGGTTTGGGATGATGTCACAGTTCCGAGCGGGAGCCGACTGTGTAATACTATTGTCTCGGTAAGTTGAAAAAAATATTATGAAATATCAATAAGGTAAGTTCTGCTATCTATGAGTCAGTTGTCCGACCTTTATATATTGCAATGCGCCCTGGGGCTGATGCTTGATTGCGGAATGGTGTCATCCGGTGAAGCCCAAGGATTGCTGTCTAAAAATCACTGTCAGAAGATCTGCAGTGATGGCTCGACAAGAAAGTTCTGGAGGGTGCTTCGTGCAGGAAAGGCCCTGTGTATTATCGCCGCACCGGCAGGCCGTAGCAACGCCGAACTGGCGGAGTCGAGGTCTGCCTGGAACATCGGCAAGCATCTGATAGTAAAAGGTGTGCCGGTACCGGAATTGTTTGGTTGGAACGAAGAAAACGGTATACTTCTCTTTGAGGACCTTGGAGATGTGCGACTGCATGATATAATCAGGGGGCCGGAAGGTATCTCGCGCCAGGGTGGAACGGCAGGGCGAGACTTTTACCGTGCTGCCCTCTCGCAACTGGCAAATATGCAGCTTGCCGGAGCTGAAGATTTTGTTTTGACCTGGTGTTGGGACAGCCCCCGCTACGATATTCCATTGATGGTTGAACGAGAATCAGGATATTTTCTTCGAGCCTTCTGGCAGGGACTACTCGGCCAGGAAGATAATGGTGGAGTGGAGGAAGAGTTTCGCGACATTGCCGAAGTTGCCGGCAAGGCACGGGCCGACTTTTTTCTGCATCGCGATTTTCAGTCAAGAAATATCATGGTCAAAGACGGGAGTGTCCGCTTTATCGATTTTCAGGGGGGACGCCTGGGGCCGCTCGGTTATGATGTGGCATCGCTCCTTATTGACCCCTATGCCGCCTTGACATCGCAGGTTCAGGAAGAATTGCTGGATTATTATGTGTCGTTGATTGCCGCCCGCCTTCCTGGCAGCGAAAAAGATTTTCATAAATATTTCAGTTTCTTGGCACTGCAGAGAAATCTGCAGATTGTCGGGGCTTTTGCCTTTTTATCGAAAATACGGGGTAAACCATTTTTTACAACTTTTATTCAACCAGCCCTACTTTCTTTACGAGAACGACTGGCGAACAGCAGTTTTTCAGAGTATCACCGGCTTCGCGCCCTTGTCGACAGGGGACTGGAACTTGCAGCTACCTGATTGAATTGTCGGCTTTATAGTATCGGATTCACCAATGGTATTACCAATAAGCATGCCTGCCGTTTTCAGAGCAGGGTCAGTTTTTAAAAGGCAGACAATATGACAACAACAATGCACTCTCCTCCCATCGTTGCCCTTATCGGCCGTCCCAATGTGGGGAAATCCACCCTGTTCAACAGGATCACCAGGTCGCGCAAGGCTATTGTCGATCCAACCCCTGGGGTTACCCGTGACCGCCATTACGATCGGGTGGTTTGGGAGAATAAGGGTTTTATTCTGGTTGATACCGGCGGTATAGATGACAACCCCGAAGATGCCATGGTCCAACATATTCGGGATCAGGCAATGCTTGCCATAGAAGAGGCGGATATTATCCTCTTTCTCTTGGATGGCAAAGAGGGAATAACTCCTGCCGACTGGGAGGTTATTGATATTCTCCGGCGTTCGAAGAAGACCATATTTCATGTGGTCAACAAGATAGACGGGCCGGACAAGGAACAGCAGCTGCTGGCGCCATTTTATGAAATGGGGGTAGAGGAGTTGTGGCCAGTCTCGGCGGAGCACACATACGGCTTTGCAGATCTGATGGATGGTCTGTGTGCGGCTATTCCGAGTGTCGAGCATGATGATATTACCCTGCCTGAGGGGACGGTCAGGGTGGCCTTTTTCGGTCGTCCGAATGTTGGTAAATCGTTGATGATCAACACCATTCTCGGGGAAGATCGAATGGTGGTGTCTGATGTTTCGGGAACCACCAGGGACTCCGTCGACAGTCTGGTAACGCATGGTAAATACAGTTATCTGTTCATTGACACCGCCGGTATTCGTCGCAAGGGCAAAACCACGGAAAAGCTCGAAAAATTTAGTATTCTCAAGTCATTGGCGGCGATGAGCAGGTGTGATGTCGCGGCGGTTCTCATTGATGCCGAAGAGGGCATTACCGAACAGGATACCAAGGTTATCGGCTATATTCTTGACGAGGGCAGGGGGTTGATCGTCCTCGTTAACAAATGGGATCTTGTTGAAAAAGATAAAAAGCGCCAGGAAGAGGTTATGGCTGAAGTTGGCAGAGCTCTGCCGTTTGTCGGTTTTGCCCCGGTACTGAACGTTTCTGCCCTCACCGGATACGGGATTAAGAGGTTTTTTCCGGTCATCGGCTCGGTCTTTCGTCAATATTCTGCCAATTTCCCGACTTCAGCCCTGAACAGGTTGCTGCAGGAGGCAGTCGATGCCCATTCTCCACCCATTTACAAGAATAAAAGGCTGAAGTTCTATTACACCTCACAGATAGGAACACGTCCGCCGAAATTTGTGGTTATGACCAATAGCTCAAAAGGGGTGCATTTCTCTTACGAGCGCTATCTGGTCAATAAGTTCCGTGAGGGACTTGGTCTGGACAAGGTGCCCATCAAGCTGATATTTAAAGATAAAACAGAGCAACGGGCGAAAGCAGGTAATGAGGGGAAAAAGCGCTAGGGGATAGGCGTCAGGATTAAGGGGGGAGGCTGGTGCCTCCCCCCTTTTTTTGTTATTTGCTTACATTGACAGAGCTTTATCGAAGGCACGCTTAAACCCTGCCGCCGATCTTGCGATGACCTCATCGCCAACGCAGAAGGCGATGCGAAAATGACCCGGCGAGCCGAAGCCGACGCCGGGGACGGTGAGGATCTTTTCTTCAAGAAGAAGGGCGACGAATTGCACATCATCGGCTATGGGAGACTTTGGAAAGACATAAAAAGCCCCCTTGGGAGGTGTGAAAGAATATCCGGCATCGCTGAGCATCTTGCACAACAATTCCTTTCGCTTGGCATAGATGGAGGTGTCGACGACCGCATCCTGAAGATCCGCCACCACACGTTGCATAAGCGCCGGGGCGTTGATAAAGCCGAGAATCCTGTTGGCAAGCGTCAGGGCATTGAGGAGTGCAGTCTTTTCGCCAATCTCCGGATGCACCGCCAGGTAGCCGATACGCTCGCCCGGCAGGGAAAGATCCTTCGAATAGGAGGAGACGACGATACTATTCTTGTAGGCGCTGAAAACACTTGGTACTTCGTGGCCGTCAAAGACAATCTTTCGATAGGGTTCGTCGGCAATCAGGTAGATGGTTGTATCTAAACGGTCGCTGGCGAGGGTTAGCAGTTCGCCCAGAGCCCAGAGGGCGTCGGCCGAATAAATTTGGCCACTCGGGTTGTTCGGTGAATTGATGATAATCGCTTTGGTCTTTGCCGAAATCGCCGCCTCAATGGCTGGCAGATCGAGATTGAATTCCTCGTCGGTGTTGACGATCTTGCTGACCCCGCCATGGTTGTCGATATAATTGCCGTAATCAACAAAATATGGGGCGAGCATGATGACCTCGTCACCGGGATTGAGCAGGGCCTTCATGACAATGTTCAGCCCACCGGCGGCGCCGCAGGTCATAAGCATATCGCCGTGGCTTACGGCTGCCTGTTGTTCGACCGACATCCTTCCAGCGATCGCCTCCCTGACCCAGGGATAGCCGCCATTCGGCATATAGCCGTGTACTCCGGGGCTGGTGTCGCGGACAATTTCCTGCATGACCTCATCGAATTTCCGCGGCGGCGGGATGTCAGGATTGCCCAAACTGAAATCGCACACATTCTCGGCCCCAAAGGTTGCTTTCATTCGCGCCCCTTCTTCGAACATTTTCCGTATCCAGGAAGATTTTGTCGCGAAGAGTTGCATCTTTTCGGAAATAGCCATTGGTATTCTCCTTGTTTTCTTCCAATATCGGCGGGATATGTTTTGCCGATATTGCGTAGTAATTCCACAATATCCCTGTCGGTGTCTCAGGTCGTCGGCTGCATTGGTGCAAGTCTTGTGGAATAAGCCTTATTTCTAGCCTATTTGTCAAGTGATGAATGTTTAATGCCTTCGTTTTTGCGGTTGAGAATTGCAGGGTGGGGAAGATGAGTTGGATTAAAACAAAGCATATTGTTTCAAAGAGATACGTTGGTAAAAAACGCTGTTTTAAAGATGGAATACACTGCGAAAGGGGTGAGAGTAGGTGTGTGAAAATTTTCTGCGGCCAGCCAGGCTGGGGAAGCCTGGCCAGGATGGAGTATCTTTCTTAATTCTCCACAAGGATACGGGCGTCTATGGCCAGGAGGCGGTCACCAAAACCCTTGACCGGGTTGAGATCAATCTCGCATATTTCCGGGAAGTCTGCGACCAGCCGGCCAAGGCGGATAAGAAAGTCGGCAAGCACAGCCGTGTCCATGCCGACTGCGCCACGAACCCCGTCGAGCAGTGCCCGGCCGCGGATGCCGTTTATCAGCAGCCCTGCTTCGGCTTCGCTTATCGGCGCCAAGGCAAAGCGCACGTCCTTTAACACCTCGGTGTGAATGCCACCGAGACCGAACATCAGCAGATGACCGAAATCGCCTTCGCGACTGGCGCCGAGGATAACCTCAAGTCCGCCGATCATCGGCTGGAGCAGCACCCCGCGCGCTTCCGGAATTACCATGAGCGCCGACCAAGCGGCCAAAGCTTCGGTTTCGCTGCCGATGCCGAGGCGGACGCCGCCGACATCGGTCTTGTGCAAGGGCCCGATGACCTTCATTGCCAGGGGAAAGCCCAGGCGGCGGCAGTTCTCGGCGAGATACTGTTCTTCTTGTACTAGAAGCTCCTCCGGCAACTTAAAACCTGCGGCAAAGAGGATCCGGCGAACCGTGAAAGGATCGAGAGCGCCGTGCTTTCCGTTGAGTGCCAGGCCGATGTCTTCCTTGCTATAACCGGGAGAGTTCGTCCGGCAAACGTCGAGCTCCTCTGCCGGAAGAGTTTGGCGGGCTATAAGGCCGAGGGCCCGGCCAAGGGCCACCTCATCGGGAAAGAAGACCTTGCCACCGCCGGTAAAAACATCGATTTTCTCTCGACAGGAGGTAAGCGAGCTGAGCACCGGCAGGACGGGGATGGGACTCTTCTCCATAGCCTCACCGATTGCCCGATAGATGGCAGCATTGTCGGAGAGACCGGAGTCGCCGGTGAGGACGGCGACGGCATCAAGGCGACCCCGCTCGAATTCGCCGAGGATGCGGATGATTGCCGCGATCTGTTCAGCGGTCCGTGACGGCAGGGCGTCGATGGGATTGGCGGTCGAGCTTTCCGGCAGCAAAATTTTCGCCAGCTGCGAACGGGTTCCTTCGGAAAGTGGCGGCAGCTCCAGGCCACCCCGTGTCAGTTCGTCGGCGAGCATGACTCCGGGGCCGCCGGCGTCGGTAACGATGGCAAAACGGTTACCTTTGAGACGACCCTTTGCCGCCTGGAGGACGCAGGCGACGTCGATTAAGGCCTCACGGCTGGTCACCCGAATGATTCCGGCTTTCTCGAAAAGCGCCTGAACCGCTGTGTCACTGGTGGCCATGGCCCCGGTATGGCTGGCCGCGGCCCGCGATCCGGCGGCGGTTGTCCCGGATTTGATGCCGACGAGAAGGCAACCCTTTTTCGAAAGACTACTGGCATGACGAAGAAGGAGTTGCGGTTTTTTTACCGCCTCCATATACAGGAGGAGGATGCGGGCGCAGTCCGAGCCATAGTTCTGGTCGTGCAGTTGCACCAGATCCTCAACACCCATCTGTACCGAGTTACCGAGGTTGATAACCGTGCCGAACGATAGCCCCCGGCCGACGGCGCACTCCATAACGTAGTCGACCGTTGCCCCCGAACCGCTGATGAAATCCACCGCACCGCCCGGCAATTTCGGAACGATGCCGGCGAATTTACCCTTATAAGCGGCAGTGAGAAAACCTGAACAGTTCGGGCCGATCAGGGCCATGCCGGCGGCGTCGGCGATCCGCCGCATCTTTTCCTCCACCTCCTTGCCCGCCGCATCCTTTTCGCCAAAACCCGAGGTGAGGACGATGGTCGCCCCGGTGCCTCGATCAGCAAGTTCCGCCACCGCTGCCGGGACCATAGCCGAGGGAATGGCGACAATGGCCAGGTCCGGGATCTCGGGCAGGGCGGCAATCGACGAACAGACCGGGAGGCCAAGGATCTCGGTGGCCTTCGGGTTCACCGGCCGAAGAATGCCGGCGTAGCCGTGCTCCAGGATGTTTTTCAACACCCGGCCTCCCGGTTTCAGCGGGTCGCTGCTCGCGCCGATGACCGCGATACTGCGTGGCCGGAAAAGGCATTGATGGATGCGTTGCGATCTTTCTTGGGAAACCGCCTTTTGCTCGTATATGGTCATATCTCTCTTCCTTTTCTCTATTACAAAAGTTCACGTCCCGCTAAAAACGCCTGATAGTTGGCGGCCCAGGCCGGATCGGGAGTGACCTCCTTCAAGGCTTTGAGCCATAAATCGCCGGGAATGGCTGTGAAGGGGGCGATGCGGCTGAGGGCACCCATCATCACCACATTGGCAATTCGGCCGGTGTTGTCGCCAAGTTTTAAGGCCGCCGCCAAGACATCGACCTCGACCAGGTTAAAACCGGCGGTTGCCGCCCTGATACCCACCGGGTCGGGATAGTAATCGGCCTTCATGCCCTGGGGGACCATGATTGTCGTGGCGGCGAGGATCGTTCCGCCGGCCCGCAACAGCTCAAGGAATCCCGGCCGCAGCATCTCGCTCATTTCCATGGCGATGAGACAATTCGCCTCACCCGGTAACAGCACCGGACTATGGACCTTGCCGCAGGCGAAAGTGCTGATGACCGGCCCACCCATCTGGGCCATACCGTGTGTTTCACCCTTGACGATATTCTGTTCGCCATACCCGGCCAAGAAAGCGAGTTGCGTGAGAACCCGGCCAAAGAACAGGTTGCCCTGCCCACCAACGCCGCGAATGGCCAGACTGAGCCGATCCGGCAAACTTCCCATGGCCAGAGAAACTTCGGGGAGGTCAGGTGGTTCAGCGAATGACACACCGCTTGTACCGGCTCTTTCATCCATGGGCAGAGGTTCCATGGCTTTAAAGGGACACATCTGCATACACGAATGACCCTGCTCGCCGCAACCGGCGCAGAGGTTATTAAAGCGAGGAAAATCCTCCGGCCCAACCTCTATCCCCGGACAGATGAGGCAGGAATAACATTTGTCGCATTTCTCTTCATTGATTTTCAGGCGAATGCCTTTTCGTGAAGCTGGCAATTTCTTCAAGCAACCGCCGCGTACCACCAATGTGGTGAATACCCCTTCGGCCGCTTCTTTAAAAGCGAGACGAAGGGCTTTTTGAAGTTCGATACGGTTGTAGGCATCGACAGCTACGGCTTTGGCGCCAGTAGCGGCAAGAGCCTGTACCAGATCGAAAGTATTTGCTTGCCCAGCCAGATTCACCGGTGACGTCGGCGCCGGTTGGCCACCGGTCATTGCCGTCCAGTAGTTATCAAGGATCACTTTCACCCCCGGAACATGGCGGAAGATGGTGTTGCGAGTGGCATCCATTCCGCTGTGGCATTCGGTACTATCGCCGAGAACACTCAACACCTTATCAGCCATTTCTGGTCGGGACAAGACATAGCCGGCACGTTTCGCTTCACTTGCGCCCATTGCCACCCCAGTATCCATTGAATTCAAGAAGTAAAGAAGGGAGTTGCAGCCGATATCGCCGAAAACCGCTTCCAGTTTGCCGCGGCGTTTCATGGTGGCGATGGTTTCGACAAAGAGCCGATAGGGGCAGCCGGGGCAAATCATTGGCGGACGGTTGACCGGAGTAAGGGGCGTTTGACTTGCTTTTGCGCCTTTGGGTGCGTAACCGAGGCGTTCGGCAATCAGTGTCGGACTGAATTCGGTGCACGGACTGAAATCCATTTTGCCTTTTACCGAAAGACCCATGATTGCCAGCTCGTCCTGGAGATAACGGAAGCCGTCGTCGATGACATATACTTCGCCGTTGATGGCGGTGTGGAAGCGACGAATAAGCTCTTTTGGCAGGGGATTGGTGAAGGCTAGCGACAGTATATCGACGTCGGCGCCGAATGCTTCCCGTACTTCAAGCGCAAAGTTGGTATTAGCGCCACAGGTAATGATCCCGGTCTTTCCTGTGCCTTTGATCCATTTATTGAGGGACGACTTTTCTACCATCTCGGTCAGGGCGGTCATCCGCACGCTCTGGACATGGTCGTAATTTTTCCGGGCGATACCAGGCAGCGAGTTGAAACAACGCAGGTCGCTCTCCATGACCTGAGCCTCCCGACTTTCGTGGGGAGTCATGCGCACCAATCCTTCGCTATGGCACAGGGCACCGGAGGCGAAGACGACAACCGGGGTTTGAAAACGCCGACCTATATCAACGGCGATACTTGCCGCTTCCAGCATCTCCTGGTGATTGCAAGGTTCGAAGACAGGAACAAAACAGGTTTTAAACAGATAGCGGGGATCGACCAGATGCTGGGTAGAACTGGGGGTGAAATCGCTGGCGATGAAATAGATGAGCGCCCCTCGTGGTTTGGTGAAGAAAGATGCACTGGTAAAGATGTCGGCAGCCTGGAAAAGACCGGGTATCTTCATGGTAACAACGGCATCGCGCCCAGCCAGGGTGTGGCCGAGACCGACACCTGCGGCAACTGCCTCGTTCACCGACCAACCGACGGTGATTTTGTCTTGGACCTGGGATAATCCGCGATCGATGACCTCAGTGCTCGGAGTTCCAGGATAGCCATCGGCGCTATGGATTCCGGCGCGGACGCAACCGACGGCAAAGGCAATATTGCCCTGCAGGACTTCCGGTCGGCCGGTGTCCAGTTGGCAAAGCTCATTCATTTTGTTGCGTTTCATGTTCTATCCTCCCGCCAAAGCGTGTTTATTTTGGGAATTTACCTAAATTGTCGAACGGTTTATTGGTTATTGGCGCTATAATTTGACTGTTTTCGGATAAAGGTCACCAACACTTTGCTCAAGTTGGAAAAACAGTACCTCAGAGTCTTGCCACTAATGACTCGGCGAGGAGTTCGATGGGGTGCAAAGCGTGTCGACCGGTACCGTCCTTGATCTGCTCACGACAGGAAGTTCCGGCGGCAATAATCGCGGTGTTCTCTTTTGCAGCCCGGACAGCCGGAAAGAGCACCTGCTCGCCTATGGCCATGGAAACCTCGTAATGTTCTTTTTCAAAGCCGAAGGCTCCAGCCATACCACAGCAACCACTGGGGATTTCTTCGACCTCTGCCTCGGGAATGAAGCGCAGCATTTCCAAGACCTGGCCAGCGGTGCCCATGGCCTTTTGATAGCAATGGGTGTGCACGAGAACCTTGCGATCCGGTTTTCCCTTATCCATCGCCTGACGGATAAGTTCGCTGTTTTCAGACCGGGTGACAAACTCTTCAAAGAAAAAACTCTTATCGGCCACCAGTCGGGCCTCCTCACTTCTTAAAAGATCAGGATACTCGTCGCGAAAACAGGCAATGCAACTCGGCTCAACACCGATGATTGGCGTGCCGCGTCGGGCATGGGCGACTAAAAGGGCAACGTTGTGGGCGGCATTTTTCTTCGCCTCGGCTAGAAGACCCTTGGAGATCATCGGACGGCCGCAACAGCGGCGGCCTTCCTGGAGGAGGACTTGGTAGCCCATGGCGGCAAGTATCTGGACGGCGGCCCGTCCCATTTCCGGTCGGTTGTAGGTGAGGTAGCAATCGTCCCAGAGCAGTACCGGCCCCTGCGTTGCGGCGGGAGGGCGAAAGTTGTGTTTGAACCAGTGCGTGAAGGTGCGCGGAGCGAGCTGCGGCAATTCCCGCCGTTCGTCGAAGCCGAGGCCGCGATCAAGGAGTTTTTTAAAGGCTTTATTTTTATAAGCGGCATTGGCAAGGGACGGCACCAGGGAAGCAAATCGCGATGATGTGGCCATGAGGCCAACGATTCGGCTACGCAGGGGCACGCCGTGTTTTTCCTGGTAGATGGCGAGAAATTCGTATTTGAGTTTGGCCATATCGACCCGGGTTGAGCATTCATTGCGGCAGGCCTTGCATGCCAGGCAAAGGTCGAGAGCTTCATAGACCTCTTTTGCGGTCAGGCCGTCCGGGCCGAGAAGGCCGGTCATGGCGGCGCGCAAGATATTGGCGCGGCCGCGGGTGGTGTCTCGTTCGTCGAGGGTGACCCGGTAGGAGGGGCACATCGTTCCCGATACCTGGGAGCGGCAAATCCCCTGGCCATTGCACATCTCAACCAACCCAGCGAAACCGCCATAGCGGGAAAAGTCGAGATGAGTTTTCTGCGGGGCGTAGGGTGTTTTATAATCAGGCGAATATTTCAACCAATCGGTATCCCAGGGGGCGATGGTTTGTCCCACTACCTTGCCAGGATTGAGCAGACCTTTGGGGTCAAAGATTGCCTTCATCTCTTCAAAGGCGCCGTGCAACCGGGTGCCGTAAAGTTGTTTGTTGAAGTAGCTGCGGGCCAGGCCCTCGCCGTGTTCGCCGGTCGTTGAGCCGCCATGGGCGATGGCGATAGTCATGATTTCCTTGCACAGCAGTTCCAAAGTTTTCAGGCCTTCCGTCGTGCGCAGATTGAGATCGAGGCCCATATGCAGGCAGCCAGCCGAGGCATGGGCGTCGAAGTTGATATCCATACCGAATTTTTTACCGGCGAGTATGACGTCTTGGGTGTACCCGTTCATTTCCTCTACCGGAACGCTGGCATCGTCGATTACCCAGACCCGCTTGTCATCTCCTGGTTTGCTCATGATGAGTCCGAAAATTGCCTTGCGGATGCCCCAAACACCGGCAATTTGCTCAGGTGTCGTGCAATGGCTGAGGTAATCGGTCAATCCTTCGCTGCGCAGTCGTGCTTCCAACTTTTCCGCTTGCTCGGTCAACTCCGCCTGGTTTTTGCCGGAAAATTCGACGATAAGAATGGCCCCCGGCTGGTCTTTGACAAAGTGGCGCAACCGTGGGCCGATGATCGGGTGGTCGCCAGCCAGTTTCAGGGTCGGGGAGGTCATTAGCTCAACCGCTGCTACCTTGTGTTGGAGGATGAGGGGCACAGAGCGCAAGGCTATTTCCAGATCGGCGAAGTGGGGAATAACCAGGCGTACAACCGTGGGACGTTCGACCAGGCCGAGCCGCACCTTGGTAATGGTGGCAAGTGTCCCCTCGCTGCCGACGACCAGGGGGGCAAGATTCAAGGGTTTCCCCGCCTCCTGTTGGTCGAGAATACGGTTCAGGCCGTAACCGGCGACGTTACGCCAGGTCTTCGGGAAACCGCTGCGGATGTCTGCTGCATACTCGGCAATGAGCTCCGGAATCATACTATAAACTGATCCTTCCAGGGTTTTTTCGTTAGAGATCCTTGCGACCTCCTCCTCAGTTTTATCGTCGAAGCGGGCAAGCGATCCGTCTGACAATACGATCTCCAGGGCCAGGACATGATCGGCAGTCATGCCGTAGACAAAGGAATGCGAACCGGTGGAGTTATTGCCGGCCATGCCGCCGATGGTGGCGACGGCGCTGGAGGACGGGTCCGGCCCGACCATCAGGCCGTGTTTGACAAGCATCGCATTGAGGACATCGAGGACGACCCCTGCTTCAACTTCCACCCACCGTTCTCGGACATTCAACTCCAAAATCTTGTTAAGATATTTGGAGAGATCGAAAACCAAACCTCGGCCCACCGTCTGTCCGGAGACGCTGGAGCCGCCACCCCGGGGAATAATCGGGATACCGTGCCTTCCGGCAATTGCCACCGCCGCTCGAACATCGGCGAGGTGACGGGGAATGACAATACCCATCGGTTCTTTACGGAAATCCGAGGCATCGGTGCTGTAGAGTTGAAGGCTCAGCCGATCCACCCGCACTTCACCCTCTATAGCTGCCCGTAACTCTTTCATCATTTCCGTTGTCGCAGCATCTATGGTGGTTTCTTCTATATTTACGTTCATTGCCTTATTGGCCATCATATGTTGAATTACAGCACCCGAGTCAGCCACAGGGAAACCGAGGGAATATAGGTAACCAGCATCAAACCGATTAAGAGCAGGCCGAGAAAAGGCAAAACTGCCCTTCCGACTTGAGTTAGCGATTTACCGGTAATCCCCATGGAGACGAACAGGTTGAGGCCAAAGGGAAAGGTCAGGAAGCCGAATTCGATGTTGACGATCATCATGACGCCGAAGTGGACCAGGTCGATATCGTATTGTTGCAGGGCGATCAGCAAGATCGGCGAGATGATGACCACCGCCGAGACGATGTCCATAACGCACCCGACCAAGAGGAGAAAGATGTTGACGACCAGGAGGAACACATACTTGTTGTCGATATGGGCAATGATGAAGTCGGCGGCTATTACCGGCAGCCTCTCGCGAGTCAGCAACCAAATAAAGGTCATGGCGCAGGCGATGATAAAGAGTAAGGCAGAGGAAAGAATGACAGATTCCTTGAGCACCTGATGGAGTTTTTCCATGTTCATGTCCTTGTAGATAAAAAACTCTACAAAAAGGGCATAAACTACCGATACCGCCGCGGCCTCGGTAGGAGTGAAGATGCCGGAATAGATGCCGCCGAGGATCATCACCGGCATGGCAATCCCCCAGGAGGCACTTTTGATATGCCGCCATTTTTCGCCAGGAGCATAATTTGTGACCGTTTTCCAGTTATGCTTTTTAGCGAGGATGAATGAATAGACGATGAGAATGGTGCCGATCATAATGCCAGGCATGATGCCGGCCATAAAGAGCTTGCCCACCGAAACGTTCATAACCAAAGCGTACAGCACCATGGGGATGGATGGCGGTATAAGGATGCCGAGCGATCCGGTAGAGGTCAGCAGGCCGATACTGAAATCCTCGTCATATCCGTGTTTGATCAGGGCCGGGATCATGATCGAACCGATGGCAATGACCGTTGCCGGGCTCGAGCCCGAGATCGCCGCAAAAAAAATACAGGCAAGGATCGAGGCGATGGCCATGCCACCGGGCAGATGGCCGACGAGGATCTGCATGACCCCCACCAGTTTGCCGGAGATCGAGCCCCGGGCCATGATAGTTCCGGAAAGGATAAAAAAGGGAATGGACAGGAGGATAAAATTATCCATGCCGTTAAAAAGCTGCTGCACAATGGCCTGTAGGGGCACGGGGATATAAAAGTGCACTGTGGCCGCTGTCACCCCGAGCATGACAATAGCGACGGGGGTGGAGATCAGCAGCAGGAAGATAAAGAGGACAGCCATGAAGATCAGCATTTGCGACAATCCTCCTTGGTGTCGATTTCCTTGCCGGCCAATGCGCCAAGGTGCTTGCAGCCTTGCCCGAAAAAGCGTAGTGCGATAATGACGGTAAAAACACCGATGGGCAGATAGGGGACATACATCGGCAGCTGGAGTACCGGGGTGGTGGCCCCGAATTTATGAAGGTTGGCGATTTGGATCCAGCTGAAGTAACAGGTGATTCCCATGACGAAGGAGGAAACAAACATCGCCAGGGCCCGCAGCAGGTGCTTGTATCGTGGCTGTACGTACTGCACCAGAGCATCCATGCCAAAATGTGCACTGTAACGGATACATATCCCCGCCCCGACAAAGGTAATGAGAATAGTCATATAGCGGGAGCCCTCGTCTACCCAATCGAAGGAGATGCTGAAGGCATAGCGGAGCACGACCTGGAGCGTAGTGATAAAGGCGATCAGCAACAGGGCGTAGCCTATGAACATCTCCTCTATTTTATTGAAACAATTAATAAATTTCCTCATATCCTATCTCGCTGTCAATTTCACATAAAAATGGCTCTTCAAGGTTTGCATCTTGCGAGGGAACGAAACGGCAGGAGCCGGCTGAATTTCGACGTAGTTATGACGAATCACAGCCGGTTTCCTTTCTCGCTTTTACTCGTACTGTTTAATCTTCTCCTGCATCATCTTAAGGTAGCTCATACCTGCAAAACGTCCATATTCCGGTTTGTCCGGGATGTTGCCCACTTTCTTTTCGAATGTGGCAAAGACAGGCTGGACAGCCTGGTAGAAGGCGTTACGCTCCTCTTTGGTCAAGTGGGTGATTTTCACTTTTCCCTCAGCCTCTAGTTTGGCCATGACATCGACAGTCATCTTTTTACCGCCATCCCGGTTCATCTTGATCTGCATCTCCGCACCGTCACGGAAGATCTGCTGCTGTTTCTTGGTGAGTTTGTTCCATAGATCGATATTGACCAGATGGAACAATTCAGTCAGGGAGTAGTTGGTAATGGTGGCATAGGGACAAACCTCGGTAAACTTCATCAGGGACGAGGTAAGAATTGGGTTTTCCTGGGCGTCAATTACCCCTTGCTGCAAAGCATTATACACTTCGGGGAACGGCATAGGCACCGGACTTGCCCCCAACTGTTTCCAGGTTTCCAGATAGATTGGGGCCTCCATGACTCTTATTTTCATACCATTGAGGTCAGCAGGTGTCTTGATTTCCCGCTTAACATTGGTCAGGTCGCGCATTTCATTCTCACCATAACCAATGGCTACCATGCCTTTCTGCGGAAAGACATCGGCAAAGATCTTAAAGAATTCAGCATCACCCAGTACCGAGTACGCGACCTCACGGGTTGGCCAGAGGAACGGCAGGTCAAAGAGAGCAACCTGGGGGACGAAGTTGGAGAGCACTGCTGTGGTGCAGTCCATCATATCCAGCGTGCCACCCTGGATTTGTTCGACCATGGAACGTTCACCACCCAACTGGCCGAGAGGGAAGATATCAATGGTGATCTCACCATTGGTTTTCTCCTTGACGTAGTCGGCAAAGGCTTTGCCAGCAATGACCTCAGGGTGGGTGGGTGGGGCAATAAAGCCGTATTTGAGGTTCATCTTGGCTTCGGCCAGACCACCGACACCAAAAAGGACACAACTGGCAACAACGATTGAAGCTAGCTTTTTCATTATTCTCCCTCTTGAAAAAAGGTTTTCCCGGGGTGCCGGGGTAATTTTTCTCCAGCGTCCATGAGAAAACAATCTGGAGAGTTCCATCTTATCTCCCGGCTGCGACCAGCGGGAGTTCCGTGAGATGCTGCTCGCCGCCATCTCAACAAGATAGCGGTGAATTTTTGTTAATAACCGGCAGGATAACACCACCTGCCGGGATGACATTGACTGTTGGTTTGGCATGGTGTTCTGTTGCAAGCTGAACACCATCCTGCAGGTTTGCAGCATGGTGAAAGCCAAGGCGGGCAGCTTGACCTGGTGGTATGTCACCTGTTACCAAAATGATGTCGAAATCATTTTGAGCGAGTATTGCCTGGGCCATTGACATATTGAGTTCCGGTGGGGCACCCTCCATTATTGGCTTGTTGTTAGCGAAATGATCAAGTACTGCCCGACGCAGGTCCGCACCATGATGACTCCTGAAACTTTGGCAGGCGGCAAAATAGCTCTCAGGCAGCGGGGTGCGGCAATCGGCGTAGAGGACGATTGTGCCTCCGACGCGAGTGATCATTCCGGCCGGAGCTAACGGTTTCATGATCTGCGGTCCTTCGGAATAGGGGAAAGCCGAGATGATGGTAATATCGGCCTGAGCCTGAAAATATCGCGAAGTGATGTCCCGGCAGATCGCAGCCCCGGCCAGGTGGGCAAGGATCGGGTCGCCGGCGACCACTTGATGCAGCTGGTCGTTGTGGTTGAGGACGCTGTTGACGATAAAGTTCAGTTTGCCGGCTAAGGCAAGGGCGGTCACCTCTTCGTGAAATTCGTTGCCGGCGAGGTGACCTAATGCAGAATGACCCCGAAAGCTGTGACGCAGGTGATGCTCGAAGATTGAATCGAAGTCGGCAATTCCCGGAAAGAGAATCTTGCCGCCGCCACCGAAACCATTCAGAGGATGGGGAAAGATTGAACCTATGCCAATGCGAAAATCGGCCTCGGTGGCAAGTTTGTTGATTTTTACTTCTGTACCGCTTGCCAAACGGCCGATGGGCTTTAGATCAGGTGCATAGCAATCGTGATTGACAAAGGTGTATTTAGCAACTGTTTCTTCACCGAAGGTCTCTACCAGTTCCAGACGGGAAAGGGGCCGGTGGGTGCCAAGGGCGATGACGATGGAAATATTGGCGGCAGGGATGCCCCTTTTGCGGAGAAGATTAAGAACAACTCCCAGGATGATTTTCTTCGGGGAGGTTCGAGTCAGATCCTCGATAAGGATACATACGGTGTTATGCGGCGCCAGGAGGCTGTCGAGAGTGGCGGTCCCATGCGGCGATTGCAGGGCCTCCAGGGTCAGAGCAGGAGCGTCAATCGGACTGGTAATTTCAGGAAAATCGGCCAAGGTGAGAAGCTGCCAGTCGGCGGGAAGGACTACCGGGAGAATACCCGCCAGAGAGCGGATAAAGGGCCTCGAAGTAGTCGACTGCATCTTTTCTTGAACCATGATAGTAATAACCCTCAGGACAGTTAGTGGTACACATATCTAGCCAATTTATGTCACGACAATCGCACAGAACATAAAAATTTGCAAGACATTTTTATTGCGTTAATTTTAACATATAAATGTTAAATATAATAGATGGTAAAAAGATTTATTGCGAACGAGATGGGAATGTGGTAATACCACTATGATGCTGATGCATTCAGGCGAGGAGCGATGGTCGGCAGGAAAGAGCCGGCATTGATTTTAAAAAAGTATTCCAGGAAAGGCAGATGATTAAACCAGTAAAACACCGCAATATCGCCGACCAGGTGTTTGAGCAGTTGCGCGATATGATCTACCGTGGCGAGATCGGGGCTGGCGAACGGATGATGTCGGAGCGCGATATGTCCGCAAGTTTTAAAGTCGGGCGGCCAACTATTCGTAGCGCCGTGCAGCGTTTGACGGACCAGGGGTTGGTTGAAAGCCGTCGTGGCGTGGGGTTATTTGTCCTTGACCAGGATCGGGCTCTCGAGAAACGGCCGCTGTTGCAAGCACTGAACGGCGAGACTTATAGCATTGCCGATATCCAGGAAATACGCATGGCTCTTGAGATGAAGAGTGCCGAATTGGCGGCAAGAAGAGCAACGGATGAAGATCACCGGTTGATAAAAAAAGGTATTGAACGAATGAAAAAAGAAAGGATCGAACATGAGATCCACATCAATACTGATATCAGTTTTCACATGAATATTGCTTATGCTAGCAAAAATGTTGTCCAGATCCACTTAATGAAAAGTTTCTATGAGGTTCAGACGTACGCCATGTCTTATTCTTACAATAACTTACTGGAATCTCTGCAAATAGATCAGCTGATAGATCGGCAGCACGATGAAATCTTTGCAGCTATTGTCAACCACGATCCAATACGGGCTCGACAGGCCATGGAAACGCATATCGGCACGATTCTGGAGATCTGTTTAGAGCACGGCCTATAACAGGATTTTTTTTGTTTTCGGAGGTCACTGTTTTTTAAAATAATCGTAAGCCTGATTGATTTCCTTCATCTTTTCCTCGGCAACCGCCTGGAATTCATCACCCAAGTGACGCACCTTGTCGGGATGATACTGCATGCTGAGTTTGCGATAGGCCTTCTTCACCTCTTCCATGTCGGCCCCCTTTTCGAGTTCGAGGGTGGCATAGTGCTGCGCGGCCATATCCCAGCTGGTTGCCGCCCCCCCTTGGTTGCCACGATAGCGATATTTGGCCTCCATGGTTCGCTGCGTATATACGGGAATGTCGAGGAAGGCGGCAATCCGACGGGCAATCTCCAATTCGTTTTCCGGGACACTCGTTTTGGTAAAAAGCACTTGGTACACGAGTTCCAGGAGGATGATGCGCGGCTCATAGGCAAAAGTTGATTTAAACTCCTGCAATAAGGTTTCGAGAGACTGGGTCGAATTGGCTGCCTCTTTGATCAGCTCTTTTACCCAGAGCATCTGGGTTTGGTTGTAGTGCAGGTTATTCTGGAAAAAACGGTGAATTGTCTGGGTTTCCTCGCGACTTATGCGACCGTCTATTTTGGCGATGAGGATAAGGATCTGTATGAGCAGCGAGACAAAGCGGTTATGGCTGTCGGTTTGTGACTGTTCATATGTGGAGACTTTTTTCTGCACCCAGTAGGTGAAACCCCAGAACAAGGCGATAAAAAGCAGGACGCCGGCCAATCCAGTGTAGACGAGGGTTCCGAGAAAGGAAATAAGAGCCGGAGCGCCTCCGGAAATGAATACAATGAGAAGGACAATAAGGAGACATCCTCCACAGCCAGGTTGTTGACGGCGTTGATAATACATTATTATACCTGATCTTTGCGGCTCTGAAAGAGTGCATCGGCGAATTCCTCGGGGTCGAAATCGCGAAGATCGTCAATATGTTCACCGATACCGATAAAACGGATGGGGATCTTCATGCCGCGGCAGATGTTGACCACGATACCTCCTTTGGACGTGCCATCCAGCTTGGTAAGGGTCAAGCCTGTTACACCGATTGCTTCATTAAAGAGCTTGGCCTGGGATATACCGTTTTGACCGGTTGTGGCATCTATTACCAGCAGCACTTCATGCGGAGCACCGATCAATTTTTTAGCCATGACTCGTTTAATTTTTTTCAACTCTTCCATAAGATTGCTGTTGGTATGGAGACGGCCGGCGGTGTCGACAAGGACTACATCAATTTTTTTGGATTGGGCAATACTTAGGGCGTCGAAAACCACCGATGACGGGTCGGCTCCTTCTTTGTGAGCTATCACCTGAACTTTATTCCTTTCGCCCCATATCTGCAGTTGGGAAACAGCTGCCGCCCTAAAAGTGTCGGCGGCAACGAGGAGGATGGAATGGCCAGCCTGTTGGAATTTATGGGCGATTTTACCTATGGTGGTGGTTTTTCCGACGCCGTTCACGCCAATGACCATTATAACAAAAGGACCTGTGTCAGGCA
The DNA here is from genome assembly GCA_018821785.1 of Pseudomonadota bacterium. Taxonomy (GTDB): domain Bacteria; phylum Desulfobacterota; class Desulfobulbia; order Desulfobulbales; family Desulfocapsaceae; genus Desulforhopalus_A. Next base: position 37,162 of record JAHJLI010000194.1, on the reverse strand, counting down.
TCACCAAAGAGGCATCTTTATCATTTTCCGTTATGAACGATTTGATTTTTTCTTTAAGGGCCTCTTTCAGGGAGTTAGGGTCAGATAATTCCTGACGTTTAACCCTGCGGCGCACATATTCCAGGAGTTCCATGGATGTTTCAACACCGAGATCGGCAGTTATCAGAATTTCCTCGAGATCGTCAAGCATTGCTGCATCAATCTGTTTCTTGCCGAGGAACAGGGCGTCGATCTGATACGTGAAGGACTCACGTGTTTTGCTGAGTTTTTCGGCCAGCCGGGAAATCAGAGATTTTTTCTTTATTTCTTTTACTTTCGGCAGATTCGATTCTTTAATGATCTTGAGCTTTGGTCCTGCAGGCGGGAGAATCGGTTCGGCTGGAGGTGGGGTCAGAACAGGTTTCTCGATACCGTTGTTCCTGTCGGCTATTGGAGGAAGTGTTGCAAGGTCTGTCCCGGCATCCGATTCGTTTTTAATTGAGAGCAGGTTTTCTGCCGTATTTTCGAGTTGATCAGGGGCGGAAAAAGAGGTATCAGTGCACAGTTCATCAACAGCTTCTTCTTGCCGGGGAGGAGCTTCATCTTGTTTCTTAAATTTTTTCTTGAACCATCCTAGCATTGTATGTTCCTGGAGTTTTGTTGGATTGTCACAGCATGCGTCTATTAAAAGTATCGAACCACTCATCTTACGTAGAGAAGGAAAAGAAAGCAACAAAAAGTCTTCTGCTTTTGTGAACGTTCAGAGAGAGAGACACTTGCTGCGCACAACTAGGCGCCCTGTCTGACATCAGGAAAATGATTGCAATTCCAAGCAACGGCATTACTGTAGTGGTTGTCGTTTTTTGGACATTATGAGTACACGACTGTTAAGCAGTCTGTTCGAATATTGTTGAGCATATTTTGCAGAATTTAAGGAGGATGAATTATGGCCGGATCATGTGGTGGATCCTGTGGAACAACAACCAAGGAATCCCAGCAGGCTGCTGCTGCGCAAAAGGAACTTGCAATAAGCAGGTCTCTTGGAAAGATTAAGAGCAAAATTTTGGTTATGAGCGGCAAAGGTGGGGTAGGCAAATCAACTGTCTCTGTCAACCTGGCACTCGGCCTGGCACAGAAAGGCTATCAGGTCGGCCTTATGGATGTTGATATGCATGGTCCCGATGTGGTGCGCATGCTCAATATGACTGGAAACCTTGAGCCACCAGAGTCACCGGATGCACTGGTGCCTCCCCTCAAATATAATGACAACCTGAAGGTGGTCTCCCTTGAATATATGATGCGTGACAGGGACGAGGCCATTATCTGGCGCGGTCCTTTGAAAATTCAGGCAATCAGACAGTTTGTCTCCGACATGGATTGGGGCGAATTGGATTATCTGATAATCGACGCCCCCCCCGGTACCGGCGATGAGCCTTTGTCTGTAGCCCAGACCATTCCACATGTAAAGGCTATTGTCGTGACCACGCCCCAGAAGGTGGCCTTGGCCGATGTCCGCAAATCCATCAACTTCTGTAAGACGCTTAAGGTGGAGATTGCTGGAGTTATCGAAAATATGTCGGGTTTCGTTTGTCCGCATTGTAACGAAACCGTGGATATTTTCCGAGCCGGGGGTGGAGAAGCTTTGGCCCGTGAGCTGGATTTGCCTTTTCTTGGAAAAATCCCCATGGATCCGAAAGTTGTTATGGCCGGAGATGAAGGCGCACCGTATCTGACTGTTGATAATGATAGCCCTGCAAGCCTTGCTTTTGCCAAGGTGGTAAATGCCATTGAACTGCGGTTGCCTGCCGTTGAAGCTGTGCCGCTCTCTCTAAAAGCTGCAGTATCAAGTGAGGTAGGCTGTGCCTGCGGTGGCAGTTGCCCCTCTCATGTGAAATAGTGAACCGCGATCATTTTCGGCTGATGTGAGTGGAATGGAGAAGAATAATAAATGGTTAAGGCACGTACTTTCTTTTCGTGCCTAAAACAAAGGGGTTGGCGGCGTTAGCCGGGCAACCCCTTCTCAATAGAGAGAATAAGGCTATGATAATAAAACAGTTAATAGTCGGATCCATGTCAGTCTGCTGTTACATCGTCGCCTGTGAAAAAACAGGTAAGGCCGCTGTTGTTGATCCGGGTGGAGACGAAAAAAAGATTCTCGCTGAAATCAAGGAGAAGGGTTATGCGGTCGATTACATAATTGCCACTCATGGTCACCCTGATCATGTCTGTGGTAATCGTAAAATCCAGGAGGCTACAGGGGCCAAGATCGTCATGCACAGGTTGGACTCGCTCTTTTTCAATAAACCCGAGGTGCTCAACTATTTTTCTATGCTGGGTCTTGAGCCTTCGCCACCAATCGACCGGGAGGTTGAGGAAGGGGATGTAATCATCATCGGTGCCGCCTCTCTCAAGGTTCTTCATACCCCTGGCCACACTCCTGGTGGCATGTGCCTGTATAACGCCCCCGACCTGCTCACCGGAGATACACTTTTTGTGGATGGACTTGGGCGTACCGATTTTCCCGGCGGCTCTCATGAAGAACTTTTGCAATCAATTCGCACCAAGTTGCTGGTTTTATCTCCGGAAACGGTAGTATGGCCAGGTCATGGGTACGGCGGTCTTCGATCGACTATCGGCCGTGAAAAAAAATCAAATCCATATTTTTAGGAGCCAGCAGAAAATATTATATCCATTTTTTTATTCATTTTGTTACTGCTCCTTCCCCCTCTTCTTGTCTTTTAAAGTATGCGCGAAATTGTTCTTGGTACCGCCGGACATGTTGACCATGGCAAAACCAGTTTTATCCGTGCCCTGACAGGCTTTGAGACCGATCGCCTGAAGGAGGAAATTCAACGTGGGATCACCATTGAGCTAGGCTTTGCCTACCTCGACCTGCCCTGTGGTCATCGGATCGGCATTGTCGACGTACCTGGACACGAAAAGTTTGTAAAAACCATGGTTTCTGGAGTTTCCGGTATAGATATTCTCGCTTTTATTGTGGCAGCCGACGAAGGGATAATGCCCCAGACAATCGAGCATTTCGAGATTTGCCGCCTGATGGGGGTAAGGCAGGGCGTTGTTATAATCACCAAAAAAGATTTGGTCGAACCCGAATGGCTGGAGATGGTGACGGATGAGATTATAGAATTTTGTGCCGGCAGTTTTCTGGAAGGGGCACCCGTCATTCATGTTTCCTCAACCACTGGCGAAGGAATTGACCTGGTGCGCACAACCCTTGATGGAATAGTTAAGAAACATGATTTCCATGAGGTATTTGGGCCATTCAGGCTATCGGTCGACAGGGTGTTCGCAATGAAGGGATTCGGCGCCGTCGTTACCGGTACCTCAATCTCCGGGCGAACCTCGGTGGGCGAGGATTTGCGAATCTATCCGACGGAACAGGTGGCCAAGATCCGTGGCATTCAGGTGCATTCGCAGGCTGTAAACGAGGTCGAGGCCGGCCACAGGACGGCAATCAATCTTCAAGGCGTTGATTTGGCCGATATTCAACGGGGCATGGTTCTCGCCCTGCCAGGATCACTCCAGGCGCACTACATTCTTGATTGCCATTTTCTCTATCTGGCAGCAAATGCCAAACCGTTAAAACACCGAACTAGGATTCGTGTCCATTTAGGTACCTCAGAGATACTTGGTCGAGTGTCGTTGCTTGACCGGGATGAGCTGCAACCCGGGGACGAGGCGGCGATTCAGTTGCTGTTGGAAAATACCGCTTCAGTATGGCCTGGCGACCGCTATGTGGTACGTAGCTATTCGCCGGTTGCCACCATTGGCGGCGGTATGGTTCTTGGTAATGTCGCGCCCCGTAAGCGTAAGCGACTGTTGGAACACGACCGGGCGTATAATCGGCAGATTTTACAAATTCTCAAAGAGGGCACGGTGGAGGATAGGGTGCTTTTTTTTCTGCGCGAGAGTGGGGAGCAGGGGCTCACCGCCGATGATCTTGCTATTCGCCTTGGATTGTTCGGAAAACACCTTAAAAAAGCCCTCAATGAGCCTCTTTCAACCAAGAAAATGGTTGTCGTTGACTCTGCTTCACAGCGCTACGTTTCTCTTGAAATAGCCGAAAAAATGAAAGAAATGTTGGTTGCCCACCTTGTGGCGTATCATAAAAAAAATCCGTTGCAGCAGGGCATAGCCAAAGAAGAATTGCGCACCGGACTAGGTAGAAAAATCGACCAGAAGGTCTTTCAATATTGCCTTAATGAACTTATTCGTAAAGGAGTTGTCGTCCAGGAGGAATCTTTTGTTCGATTGTCGGAACATCAAGTGGCCTTGAAGGCTGATGAAGAGCAGTTGCAAAAAGATCTCAGTCAGTGGTACCGGTCAAAAGGTCTCTCGACACCGACCATTAAGGAGACCATGGAGCAGTTTGCTGAATATCCACCGCAATTAGTTAAAGAGATGCTCGATTTGCAGCTGCGAGACGGTCAGCTGTTCAAAATCAGCGAGACACTTTACTATACCAGGGAGTTAATCGAGCCGGTCATTGCTTCGGTTCTGCAGTATATGGAGAAGAACGGCGAAATTGACGCCCCTGCCTTCAAGGAATTGATCGGATTGACCCGGAAATTTTCCATTCCTATCCTCGAATATCTTGATCGAGTAAAAATCACCATGCGTATCGGGGATAAAAGGATTCTTCGCAAGAAAAGCTAGTTGTAACTAGATATAACCACTTTTGGGGATTTTGTTTTTGTCGGTTGGACCGCGTCACTCTTCAGCTTTGTCTTTTCAGCCAGCTGATGGCCAGGATAGCGGTGGTTTCATCGGTAATCCGGTATGCATGGTCGATCTGCAGTCCAGGCAGGGCAATAATTTCTGCCCCGGACACGAGAACCGGCCAGGATGGTCGATCTTTGGCAGGGATTTTGCGATCATTAAAAAAACGACTGATCTTTTTCCGTCCCACTCCGTTGCAGGGGTGGAAAAGTTCTCCCGCCAGCGAAGTGCGCAGCAGGAGTGGGAAAGTAACTTTTTCCAGTGCAAGAAAGAGCAGCTTTTCAGCCTTTTTGTGATACGAGGAGAGAATCGTTTTTTCTAAAACCAATTCTCTTCCTACCTCAGGTACAAAATAACATCCGGGACCTGGGATGGGGAGATGAATGCCTTTGCAGGATGGCCTTGTTCCACGTAGCCGGCCTTTTTCAAGTGGCCTCCAAAGGATCAGATGAGGGTGGCGTTTTTCTGCCCGAACACCATCTTCGAGATGTATTTCCCCTCCGTTTTCTCCATCCTTGAAAAAATCGAGCAAAGTACAGATCTGCCGGTAGGTTGGACGTATTGCCATGTGCCAGCAGCATTTTTCCAGCAACCGGCGGCGAATTGCCGGATGATACTCGCAAAATGGTACTATTTCTATTGCCAGCTGAGTAGATTTGCAGCCTTTTGTCATCAACTCATCGGGTATAACATATTGCAGAAAAGCTGCAGCAGCCTGTTTTTCGAGATAGTGCTCTTCTTCAGCGAGCACATCCATGGTTTGCAGGACTGTGCGACGGATAGCCGGGTTGAAATCTTGTTCCAATAAGGGCAGGAGGTCAAGGCGAACTCGGTTTCGTAGAAATTGTTTGTCAAGGTTGGATGAATCTTGGCACCAGGCGATATCAAGAGAATTGAGATAAGCAGTAAGGGCACCTTTGTTTTCCTGGAGCAGGGGACGAATGATCCGGTCGTTGCGGATTTGCATACCGGACAAGCCTTTTTTACTGCTGCCGCGTATAAGGCGGAGAAAAAACTCTTCAACTTGATCATCAGCAGTGTGGCCGACGGCGATGAGTGCAGCCCCGTTTTCAAGACGGATGTTTTCAAGGGCGGCGTAACGAAGGATTCGGGCGGCTTCTTCGGGTGAACGTTTTTCCTGAGCAACCAGTTGTTGCACATTAACAGCTTTGGTAATAAACGGAACTTCGAGGGCATAACAGCACTTTTTGATGACAGTTTGTTCATGAGGAGTCTCCAGAGGTCGAAGACCATGATCAATATAGACTGCCAGAAGGTGAAGGTGGAGATCGACTGCCTGGAGAATATGTAGAAGGGCAAGGGAGTCGGCTCCACCGGATACCGCTACGACCACCTTGTCTTCACGGACGACTAGATTATGGTCTTTGATGAGGGCGGTAATTCGTCTTATTATCGGCGAAACCGTCGAATGAAAGTGATTTTTAATTTTTCCTGTCGCGGCTTTCATTTACTTCTTGGATTTGAATTATTATTTGTTTAAATACTACCATGTGGGGAAACATCTAGCACGCTTCTATTCTGGAGAGTTTGCTGCGTATGGTCGAGAAATTGAAAATTCTTATTGTCGAAGACGAATTTATCAGCAGAACTCTGCTTAAAGAAATGCTAGCGCCATTTGGTGAATGTCACACGGCGATAAATGGTGAGGATGCTGTCAATATTTTGCGGCATTCCTATGACAAACCGGATGGCAGATATGATCTTGTGTGTTTGGATATTATGATGCCTGGGAAAAATGGTCATGAGGTTCTTAAAGAGCTTCGACAGATAGAGCTGGAAAAGGGTATCGACGGAGCGAACACAACAAAAGTGTTTATGGTAACAACTTTGGACGATTCAAAAAATATCATGGAAGCCCTGATCGTTGGTCGTTGTGAAGCATATTTAACCAAGCCGGTTAGTCGTATGAAACTCGAAGGTCAGCTCCGCACCCTGCATCTGATCGAACAAGGTTGTTGAAAATGTATGAAACGATGAACAAACCAATGGCTGGCAAGAGAGTGAATCAGAAAGGCAGTGTTGACAGTATCAGGCTGCACTTGACCGAACAGTTTCATCTGCCTGTAGAGCAGATCGATTTGATGCTGCCGAGTTTTATAGCAACTCTTGGAACACATATGTGTAATCTGGAGAACGCCCTGGACGCAAATAATCCGGTTCAGCTTGGCAAGCTTGGGCATACCATAAAAGGCGCATTTCTTAACCTCGGAATGCAGGATTGCGCTCAGATCGCTCTCACCATTGAAGAAAAGGGGCGTCAGGGCGGCAGCTTAACCGATTTTAAAAAGCTTGTTGAAGACTTGCGTTTGCTGATTAGACCGGTTCTTGAATAAAGCACCCCAGGGTCTGGCACTTCCGTCCTCCGAAACCCTCATCCTCGCCCTCTATCCCTGTTGTAAGTATATCAGTGAAGTGTCTTGATTTGTTCCAGGAGGCGAGTGTGAATATTGTCGAAGCCACCATTCGAAAGAATTGCCACCACATCTCCATGGCGAAGAATCGAGTTGAGCCTAACTAGGATGCTGTCGGTATCTGCAAAGGCCTCAGCCACAAGATTTCGTTCCCCCGACAAATCTCTGGCCAAGCGAACTGAAGAAAACAGCTCTTCGGTCGGCACTCCGTCAAGCGGGAGCGGGTCTCGCAACAGAATCAGGTCGGCTGCGTCGAAGGCCAAAACATAATCCATCTGAAATAATGCCCGCCTTGATGAGTTGGTGCGTGGTTCAAAAACAGCAATAAGTCGCTGGTTCGGGTAAGCTTGCTTCAGGCCTGACAGGGTCTCTTTTACTGCTGTTGGGTGATGGGCAAAGTCATCGATAACGGTGATTCCTTTTTCAATCCCTCGCACCTCCTGGCGCCGTTTTACTCCCTCGAAACTGCTAAGTCCTACGCTGATTTTCTCTGACGACACTCCCAGATGATGCAGTACTGCACAAACCGCCAGGCTGTTGAGACAGTTGTGTCGGCCTGAAAGACTGACCTTCATAGTGGCCCAGGATGCGCCGTTTTTCAAGACTCCGAAACTGGTGATTCCGTCTGCGGTCTTGAGTTCTCCAAGAGACCAATCATTGGAGGGATTTAAACCGTATCCCTGGACAGCGCATGGTGCTTTTGCAGCAACTTCGGCAACATTCGGATCGTCGAGGTTGGCTATCAGTAGGCCGTCTTTAGGCAGCAGACCAACGAATTTCCTGAAAGATTGTTTTATCGCTTCCAGATCTGCAAAGATATCGGCATGATCGAACTCAATGGAGGTAATGACCGCCACATGAGGCCGGTAATGGAGGAATTTTGATTCTTTGTCGAAAAAAGCTGTATCGTATTCATCGCCTTCGGCGACAAAATATTTGCCGCTGCCGAGGCGAAAATTAGTGCCGAATTGTCGGACAATACCGCCAATCATAAAAGAGGGGTCGAGTTCGGCCTTATGTAAGGCGGCTGCCAGGAGTGAGCAAGTTGTTGTTTTACCATGGGTTCCGGCGATGACGAGAGAGGTGCGCGTGCGGATGAAAAAATGAGCCAGAGCCTGATGAAAAGAAAAATAAGGAAGCCTCAGTTTGGACAGGGCCTCTGCCTCAGGATTTTTCCTGGTTATGACGTTGCCAACGATAACCAGATCGGGAGCGGGGCTGAGATTTCCTGCATCATAGCCGTTTTGTACGGGAATATTGAGAGAGGCTAGAAATACAGACATCGGCGGATAGACATGGTTGTCGCTGCCGGTAACCGTATAACCGGTCTGTTGCAGCATACCGGCCAGTGCCGCCATACCCGTGCCGCAGATCCCCATCAGGTGTACGTGCATGAGTTGTGCTGGGGCATAGTTGAGATCCGCCTCAAGAACTGTCATGACTTGTTTCCTCGCACTGTTTTGTCAATTGTGTGATAAATATTGGAAAAAGAAGAAGAAAATGATGTTGGAGAGATCCTTCCGACCTCTATGAATTTCACCGTAATCTCTTTGGCGATTTTCAAAATTGTTTCGTCGCTTACTTTTACGGAGGTGTTTGTTGTTGGCAAAGTTTTATCCTGTACGCCCATCGTGTGTCCTCTTTTTCGGGGGAAATAAAGACGCCTCCGTCGCATGAAGAAGGCCAATTCGTCATAGAAGCGGCGGAGGCGTGCGTTGAGGTCAAGAATAACCGGTTAAGCCATCCTTGCTGCAGCAATAGTATTACGGTAAATGGATTTTTTTTGCAAGTTTGCCGGAGTTTTGACTGATGTCAAGGCACATTGAACAGGTCATCATTACTATATACAAAACAAGTGAGGAGAATACTATTTCTTGCAGGTTTTTTGAGTAATAGGAAAACGCGATGGTAATTTTTTAATCAGAAAGGAGGCATTATGAAACTGCTTGATCTCAATACCACTCGGGAATTTACTGAAGGTGCTATGAAACGATTTTTCCTTGTGGAAGATTCAGAGTTTTTCAAAATTATTAATTTCAACCTGCGTGCAGGTGTAACCTTTCCTGTTCATTCCCATGATCTCGATGGCGAACTGTCGATCCAGGTGATCGAGGGGGAGGGGTTCTTTTTAGGAGAGAATGGGGCACAATTTCCCGCTAAACCCGGCAATATTCTCATTTCGGAGATCAGGGAACCGCATGGTGTTCGCGCGACAACCGACATGAGGATTGTAGTGACAATCGCTCCGCCGATTTGAATGGCAAGATGCGTCAGGATAATTGCTGTTTATCTTTCTGAATTAACACGTTATAAAATATTTTTCTGTCATCCTTTACAATGAACCTCACTGGTTTGTTTGTTGTGAATTGGCAGATTCCACGGAAGAGCCAAACGTTGCCCATGATGGTTCCAGCACCAATTATTGATTTTATTTTATAAAACACCTATCATTAACGTAGAGGTAAGCGGAATGTCGTATAAAATGTAGTGAATAGACCCAACCCAGGTAAAAGGGAGAAATACCTTCACGAAATTCGTTTAAAAAAAAACAAGAAACAGATTTTTTCATTACTGATTCAGCAGGAGGTACACCGTGTCTCCATTTCCAGAGCCATCCAAGCAGCCAGATAAAGAAGTCAAGTCACAACTTGTTCAACAACTGGTTGCCGAAATCGAAGTCGCAGCAAAGGCCGGAAACTTCAAGTTGGCCGACCAACTGCACGAGAAGCTCATCGCAACTGATTCGATGGCCATTAGTGAAATAATAAAGTCTTCTGGAATCATCGAAGATGAAAAAACAGCTGGGATTGACCGGGATCACTTGGCGATGTGGGGCAAGTTCTATGATTCGCTAAGCGATGAGGAGCGTAACTGCCTCTATTACAGCATGAAGAGGTATGTTCTTCGGCCGAAAACAAAGATTCTGACCTACGGAACAATGAACAACCGGCTATTTCTCATTGAGAAGGGACATGTCACAATTTTTTTCCCGAAGGATGGCAAGAATGTAATCTTGGCCAAGTTGGGTCCCGGTGATATCTTGGGTGAATACACTTTTTCCACTATTTCCCTCTGTTCGGCCTCGGCTATCACTCACACTGAGGTGCAGCTGATGTGTCTTGAGAGCAGTGCAGCCGATGGCTGGGAAGATAAGTACCCCGGCCTGTATGAAAAGCTTGTCGATTTCTGCCTGAAGGGCGGCAGTGTGGATGAGATATTGCGCAATAAAAAGATGGAGAAAAGGCGCTATGAGCGTCAGGCAGCTTCAGGGGCGGTAAAGGCAACGCTTTTAACAAACGAAGGAGGCAAAACTGAAAACGTTTATAGCGGTGGACTGTCGGACATCTCATTGAGTGGATGTTGTTTCAGCATGCGGCTTTCGCAAAAGGCCACTGCCAGAGCTCTGTTGGCGAAATATTTGCTATTGTTTATCACCGCCGCACAGGAGGAGGATCCGGCATCAATGTCTGTCGTTGCTCGGGTAGTACGGGTTTCCTTTCATCTTTATGGCGACTTCAGCGTGCATGTCCAATTTAGCAAGCTGCTGAGCGAAGATACAATGAGAAAGTTTGTGACCAGACCAGAAGGTAGTTTGTGTCTGGAATAAATGCACAGAAACATCTCCCTGATGGAAAACGGTAAGCTGTACACCGACATAACAAAGGCCAAGGATTTGAACACCGGGTATAAGGTTAATCCTTGGCCTTCCGCTTATCTATTGGCCAATAAAAACCATCTGGTACAGGAGGGTACCCTCCTCCTCACCTTTGTTGGCTGAGATCTGTATAGTCTGGTTTTCTTTAGTGAAATGGACTACCGCATTGTCTTCTTGTTCAACCTGAAAGGCTGTTTTCCAGCCCTTTACCTGCATCTCTATCTTGTAGAATTTTATAAGAGCATCACGGTCAGCTTTGACTTCGAGCGCGGCCATGGAACTGTTGCCCATATCCATCACCTGCACAATTTTGGTTCCAGCATAGAGAGGAACTTGTGCTAATTTGCTTGGAAGCTCCATAGTTCCGAAGCTCGGTGTAAACCAGAGGCATAGAAGGCATATCTGCATGAGCACCATTTTAAAAATCTGGTTCGTTTTCATTTTAATGCTGTCCCCCTTTATCATCTTGTTAGTGTTTGTAATATTTATCAGATGGCTTTTGCCTATCCATTTACTGCAGGAAAATACTGCCTTTTCGCTTTACAATTATTAGAAAGGCTTCAGTGCGAGAATCCTCAAGACGGCTCATCCGACCAAGGCACGTGCACGAGGTTGATTATCGTGAGATTAGTCGTCAACAGTGGATACAAGCTCTCTTCCTTCTCTGTAAGATACTACTTTTCAAAAAAAGCTGGTGAAAAATATAAAGGCGGGACAGGCGTGCGGCAAAATTTCACAAAAAAAGCACCTGTCGATCAATCGATAGGTGCTTGAATGTTCATGGCTGGGGGACGAGGGCTCGAACCTCGATAAGCGGAGTCAGAGTCCGCCGCCTTACCATTAGACCATCCCCCATTCTGTTAGAAGTGTGGCGAGTTTATAAAGGATTTGCGAGTAACTGTCAAGCAAATTTCAATCTATGACAACACCGGCATAACCAACTACCTGTCCTGTATCTCCGGACACATAGCCGGAGTCAGTATAGCCAACAAGTCGGCATTTAGTGCCACCTTGAATTTTTGCCGCAAGCATGGCGATGGTTACGGGGATGACGCCGCACATGGATATTCGGTTATCGCTGACAGTGTGATAGAGATTATAGGGGTTCATTTGTTCAATGCATTGCAGAGCAAGTTGATCCTTTTTCTCGTTGCTTTGCCGCGATTCGAAATGGTTCATATCGCTTGAGGCAACTATGAGAATGTCTCTGGCTGTGGTGCGGATAGTCGCGGCGATGGCCTTGGCCAGTTCTTCGCAGAGTAGGTAGGAAATGTGGGAAACTACCAACGGAACTATGCTTAATTTTTTTTGCAGCATTTGCAAAAAAGGTACCTGAACCTCAAGCGAATGCTCGTGTTTATGGGCCATCTCATCGACTTTGATATGTTGCGAATGGCTGCGAAGAAGATCACAAACCTCTATGTCTACAGGAACCTTACCAAGGGGCATGTCCCAGGTGACATTTGAAAGTGCGACGGGCGCGCCCTGGCCACGGTGGTTTGGGCCGATTATAATCACAGTCTCTGGAATTTCTATACTGCTGAGGGTTTCTGCCGCCAAGGCGCCTGAGTAGACGTAACCCGCATGAGGTGAGACAACGGCCAAAGCTTTTTGTTTTTGTCTGGCGGCTATTGGGCGGGCGACAGGCATGAGTTCGTTTATAGCAAGGGTGAGTGCCTCAGGCGATCCTGGGTAGAAGCGGTCGGCAACTGCAGGTTGTCTTATTGTCATCCACCTCCCTCCATTATTATAATGATCTTTTTTATGTTGTGTGTGACACCTCGGTGGAGAGCAGGGTAAGCTAGCTGCTTTTTACCGACCATGTTGTGCCTTCAGGTCCATCCATGAGTTCGATGTTTTTTTCCAGGAGTTGGCTTCTGATTTCATCGCTTCTTGTCCAGTTTCTGGCTTGACGGCATTGGTATCTTTCTGCGATGAGAGACTCGATGCTGTCAATGTCGATATCGCATGCAGAAACCAGTTTGGATTTATTAGCGGCAAGGAACTGGTGTGCGTCCTCTCGTAGCAAACCCATGATGTTTGCAAGGTTTCTGAGGGTGTCAACACTGCTTTTCAGAAGGTGGAGATCACTGGTTCTAGGTATGGCGGGTAACTTGACGCGAATTCGGTTGAGGGCTTTGACTGAATCAAAGAAAATACCCTGAGCTTGAGCGGTATTGAAGTCGTTGTCCATGGCCTGTTGAAAGCGGGTCTCGGCTCCATTGAGATGCTTAATATCTTCGTCGGAAAATACACTTGGGACATCTGTCGCACTTGTTTCAGGCAGCGCATCAATGGCCGCAACACATTCATAGAGCCGTTCCAGTCCAGAGGTTGCGTCCTGCATTGCAGATTCGGAAAAATCTAGCGGGCTGCGGTAGTGGGTCGAAAAGATGAAGAAACGAAGTATCTCGGGATGATAGTGGTCAAGAATATCTCTGATAGTAAGAAAGTTGCCAAGAGATTTTGACATTTTCTCATCGCGAATAGTGACAAAACCATGATGAATCCAATAATTCACAAAGGGTTTATGGTTTGCACCCTCGCTCTGGGCAATTTCGTTTTCGTGGTGAGGAAAAATGAGATCCTGGCCTCCTCCATGAATATCGAAGGTCTTGCCAAGATATTTTCGACTCATTGCTGAACACTCAATGTGCCAGCCTGGACGACCAGGCCCCCAAGGACTGTCCCAGGTAGGTTCACCGGGCTTCGAGCCCTTCCACAGGACAAAATCCATGGGATGGTGTTTTTGTTCGTTCACTGTAATGCGTGCGCCGGCTTGCATGTCTTCAATATTTCTTTTTGACAGTTTGCCGTATTCGGGGAAACTGTCGACGATGTAATAAACGTCATTACCCGAAGGATATGCCTTGCCCTGGTCGATAAGTTCTTCGATGAGTCGTATCATCTCTCCTATATGCTCGGTAGCTTTGGGCTCGATATCAGGGCGATCAATCCCAAGTTTGTCCATATCTGTGTAAAATTCTCTTATAAAACGGTTTGCGAGTTCCTCTGAGGTGGTTTGTTGTTCACTTGCTCGAGTAATGATTTTATCATCAATGTCGGTAAAATTTCGAACATAGGTGACCCTCAATCCGCGGTATTTCAGATAGCGCACGATCATGTCAAAGGCGAGAGCCGAGCGGGCATGACCAATATGGCAATAGTCATAGGAGGTGATGCCGCAGACATAGAGCTTGACATGGCCCTTTTCAATGGGCAGTAAAGCTTCCTTTTTTCCGGATAAGGTGTTGTGAATTTGTATAGTCATTTTAAGTGGAACTGGATGTGGACAGTTCGGAAATCTTGTATTAAGTACTTCTCGGCAATCAGGTTGTTTTCAGGGTATCGTTTTGTCTCAAATTAAATATCATAATCTTCTTAAGAGGAAAAGACAACAATGAGAGGAGAAGGGTCTGAAATACGATCCTGGAGTGACAGCTTCAGGATCTGGACGCAACCCAAAGCCATTGCCATGCTTTTTCTCGGGTTTTCTGCCGGTATTCCCATTCTGTTGATATTTTCAACCTTGTCCGTATGGTTGCGTGAAGCTGGTGTGGACAGATCGGCGGTGACTTTTTTCAGTTGGGCGGCTCTCGGATATTCCTTTAAATTCCTGTGGGCGCCGATAATTGATATGCTGCCATTGCCCTTTCTCACCCGCATTCTTGGGCGTCGCAGAGCGTGGCTGATAATTGCCCAGTGTTTCATAATAATAGCAATACTTTGGATGGCTTTGATCGATCCGGCACAGAACCCAAATAATCTGACTATTATGGCTATGGCAGCAGTATTGCTTGGCTTTTCGTCTGCCAGCCAGGATGTAGTCATAGATGCCTACCGGATAGAAAGTGCCGAGAAGAGCCTGCAGGCCCTTCTTTCCTCCATGTATATTGCCGGGTACCGTATGGGCATGTTGGTTGCGGGAGCCGGCTCACTGTTCCTTGCAGACTATGTTAATGGAGGTAAGGTCGGGTATAATTATCATGCCTGGCAGATTACCTATTTTGCTATGGCTCTAACGATGGGCACCGGACTTGTAACCACCCTGTGTATTGCTGAGCCGGCTGATTCCAGGGGCGTTACTCAACATACTTATTCACCTTCCCAATATCTGCGATTTTTAATGTTGTTTCTCCTGGTTATGTTGGCCTTTGCTTTGACCTTTTTTAAAACAGGTTCCTGGTTTATCGAATTGGGAAAAATTTGCCCATTGCTTCATGCCGGTGATGGCAAAATTAGCACATTTTTTATTGAATTGCTGCGGTTTAGCATGGCTATCGGTGCCGGTATTGTCGTTGCTTGGCTCATTGTCGTGACAGGCCTGTTGAACAAGGAAATGGTAAGTCAGGCTTATTATGCGCCCGTGCGGGATTTTTTTGTACGGTATGGTGGGAAAACCGCCGGACTTTTGCTCTTGCTGATTGGTTTTTACCGACTTTCCGATATTGTTCTTGGGGTAGTTTCCAATGTCTTTTATCTGGATATGGGTTTTAGCAAAACCATCATTGCTGGAATCACCAAGTCTTTTGGCTTGGGTATGACTTTGGCAGGTGGGTTTCTTGGGGGATTATTAACGATACGATTCGGGGTTCAGAAGATCTTGTTTTTGGGAGCCTTTCTTTCAGCAGCGACCAATCTGCTGTTTATGTTGCTGGCTGGGGCCGGCAACGATGTCACACTGTTGACCCTGGTTATTGGTGCCGATAACCTGAGTGCGGGGATAGCCACTACAGCTTTTATTGCTTTCCTGTCAAGTCTTACCAATGTCTCTTTTACGGCTGTGCAATATGCAATATTCAGCTCGATGATGACCCTTATGCCGAAGATGGTCGGAGGCTATTCTGGTACTATGGTTTCAGGGTTAGGCTATGAGAAGTTTTTTCTGCTGACTGCCGTTATGGGGATTCCTGTTCTTCTTCTTATCTTGGTGGTGCAAAGGTTGTCAGTAAAAGAGTGTTCTTGAGACTGTATTCTCTCGGAGAATAGTGAAAGGACAATTGAATGAAATGCTTTGTGGCTTTAACGTCTTCTACATTTCGCGATGATGCAAGCCAAGGTAGAGTCCCATGGCTTTTATCAGGTGGCTATCCTGAAACGATATGCCTGCCTGGTAGCTGGGATCATCAATTTCTTTGTTGCACCATACTACCAGGCCGGTGGCTTCATGGAGGTCTTTCGGAAAGGAGTCACCGAAGGAAAACTGTATTATCGAGTCGTTGAGCAGAGGTTTGTTTGTCGTCACACGCATGCCGCCGCTGCTGAGATCAAGAGTTTTTGCAAAAGTGGAAAAGTGTGAAACAATTTTGCCTGAATGAATAAGTTTTACCAGCGTAATCTTGTGACAGGCTTCAACCCGCCCAAAATTTCTACGGTTTCTGTTGCCCTGACTCTCCTTTGCGTTGATTTCCAGATGGTTTTTCGGGTGCAGTGAATACTGCAGGCATTGCGGAAAATTAAGTGTTTTGCAATATGCCTCCATATGGTCATCCATAGGAATGAAAAGACCGCCTTTACAGATTTGGCATTTCATCGATAGTGCTGACCAGAACGGACAGTTTTCAATATGGTCAAGATCTCTTGTCGCCATAGCACTCTCATTTCTATAAAGATGGAAGGCCCTTTTTCAGTACTAACTATTTATTATAAAGCAAAAAACGTACCAGTATTGGCTTTCTGTTATTTGAGTGTTTTTGGTGAGATACTGTGGCGCTTCATCTTGTCATAGAAAGCAGTTTTTCCAATATTCAGTTGTTTTACGGTCTGGGGTACGTTTCCATGATTTTTTTCAAGCGAATACAAGATGATATCTTTTTCAAAATCGGCAACCATGTCTTTCAGGGTTCGCCCATCAATCCGCTGTAAGTAGTTTTTCTGCGGGGTCTGATTATTGTTGCCCGGTTGGGTGTCAAAAAAGAGTTCGTTTTCAGTTATCATATTGTTTTTTGCCATAAGAACGGCTCGTTGGATAACATTTTCCAATTCCCGTACATTGCCAGGCCAGTTATGAAGCAGGAGGCGATCAAGGATAGATTGGGGAAGAAAATTTATTTCTCTTTTAAAGGCCTGGCGATATTTTCTGATAAAATGTGTTGTAAGATCAATGATATCCTCCTTACGTTCGCGCAAGGGAGGTATGGAAATATTGATGATATTCAATCTGTAGTACAGATCGAGTCGGAAAGTGCCATTCTGCACCATTAAAGCGAGATCCAGGTTGGTTGCAGCGATAACTCTGACGTCGATTTTTGTCGGAGAATTTCCGCCCACCCGGATAATATCTCCGTCTTGCAGGACTCTCAAAAGGGCTGCCTGCATTCTGGGGCTGATATCACCTATTTCATCAAGAAAGATAGTGCCGCCATCCACTACTTCAAATTTGCCTTTTCTTTTGCTGTCTGCCCCAGTAAAGGCGCCTTTTTCATGTCCGAAAAGATCACTTTCAAGCAGCGAATCATTGATGGTGTTGCAGTTGATCTTGAGAAAGGGTTTATCATTCCTGTTGCTGCTTTCTCTGATAAGGTTAGCCACCAACTCCTTACCTGTTCCCGATTCGCCGGTTATGAGAATAGTGGCATCCGATTTTGCTACCTGAAACACCATACTCCGCATTTCACTGAGAGCCCGACTGGAACCGACCATTTTTCCCTCGGCCGGTTGTTCTTTGAGGTGTTCTTTCAGGGAGTTCAACTCACTGGCTAGTTTTTGTCTTGTTCGTTCGCTTTCTTTTAATTCATTGATCTTGTGAGACAGTATCGTCTCGATATTATTGTGGAAACTGGATAGCTCGTCCAGTTGTTTTTTGTAATCTGTGAGGTCTCTGATGAAAAACCAGTAGAGGGAGTCATCATTATATCCTCTAAAAGGGGCGAGAGTATATTCAATGTGAGACTGACCAAATGCTGTTTCCAGAGGGGCTCCGACTTTATTTTCCTGAATTGTCTTTGCAACAATCTTAAGAAGCTCTGAAAGTGTATTTTGATTTAGCGGAT
The DNA here is from genome assembly GCA_018821785.1 of Pseudomonadota bacterium. Lineage (GTDB taxonomy): Bacteria > Desulfobacterota > Desulfobulbia > Desulfobulbales > Desulfocapsaceae > Desulforhopalus_A. Next base: position 19,364 of record JAHJLI010000194.1, on the reverse strand, counting down.
CATCGTTTATTACCTGACGACAAAGGTCACCAAAGAAGTTCTTAGCACTTGGGTTCATGTACTCCACCCAATGATTGTTGTTGACCAGAAGGACCATTTCCGGAATGGTTTCGAGGAGACTTCTCTGATTGGAGACTACTCTATCTATATCTTGAGGTGTTCCTTCCATAAAATTTTCGTCGGTGTCTACGAGTTGATTGTTTATAAGATATAACCTTAGGGCACCTTGAGTAATTTATGTGTTATTATAAAGTGTCTGGTTAAAAAAAAGAAGTTTTTTCCTGAAATACGAAAAATTCACTTTTCTGAACTTTTTTTAGAGGTGCTTGTTTTGATATTCAAAAACTGTACGTATATACGACTTTGTATCATCGTTATGATGATTTTCGCATTTTGGGAACCAAGAGTGGTTTACGGTCTGGAGGCAGGGGAAATTCTTGTCGTTGCAAACACAAGAATGGCGGAAAGTGTGGAAATAGCCAGATATTATATAAACAAAAGACAGATTCCTGTATCTCATTTGGTCTCGGTTGCTACTACTTTGAATGAAACCATGTCCCGTTATGAGTATGACAACGTATTGAAAAGTGCAGTACTCAAAGCCCTTGACACAATCTCTTCTTCACAGCAGATAGCTGCAATAGTCCTTATCTACGGTATTCCTCTTAAGGTTGATCCGCCTGAATTGTCTTGGAATGAAAGTGAATTACTTCGGCAGTATAAAAAACGACACGATACCTTGACTGGCGACATGGTGGAAAAGGGCGATGAGGTACTAACTGTAAAAAACGAACTCCTTCAGGCCATTAATAAGCTGTTGAAAACCGACCAGAGATCTGCAGTTGATTCGGAGCTTGCTCTGGCCAAGAAAGAGCAGTACCCGTTGGAGGGCTGGATTAGGAATCCATATTTTCTGGGTTTCCAGGGTATGCAATTTGAAATAAGCAAAGACGATGTACTGTTGGTCAGTCGTTTGGATGGCCCTGATGCAGCAACGGTATACCGAGTTATCAACGATACTCTGCAAATTGAAAAAGAAGGGCTGCAAGGCAGGGCGTTTTTTGATGCTCGGTGGTCACGTCCGGAACGGTCAGATTCTTTGGGAGGTTACCAACTCTACGATCTTTCTCTGCATCGTACAGCAGATGCGGTAGCATTGAGGATGGAAACAGTTCTTGATAATCGGGAGGAACTTTTTGCAGAGAAGTGCTGTTCCGAAGTTGCGCTTTACTGCGGCTGGTATTCTCTTGGTAAATATATGGACAGTTTTGTCTGGCAAAAAGGTTCGATAGGGTATCACATCGCCAGTGCCGAATGTTCCACCCTCAAAAATAAAAGCAGTTCCGTCTGGTGTTTAAAGATGCTTGAAAAGGGTGTTGCAGCTACTATTGGGCCTGTGAATGAACCGTATATACAGGGTTTTCCTCTTCCTGAACTGTTCTTTTCTCAATTAATTAAAGGGGATTTGAGTCTTGGTGAGTCGTATCTTACTTCTTTGCCATATTTGTCCTGGCAGATGGTTTTGGTTGGAGATCCGTTGTATCTTGAAAGTCGGATAAAGCGTACACTATTTGGTATCCACTCCCAAGTACTTCAAGAGCAGCCTGTCTCTGGCCACTGATTCGGTGGACCATCGATAGCTGCCCATGACAGTCTGTACCTTTGTGGTTTCAATGCAGTCGAACCAATCCAGGATCTGAGCGAGAGAGCGTTGTGCAAGCCAGTTTTCCAGTTTCTTTTCGAGCTTGATGAGTGATTCGGGTTTTCCGGGTTCTCTCTTTCCGAGCTTGGCTTGCACTTGCTTTATTTTTTTCGTCAGGAAACAGTGATAGCCCAGCGAGATAAATTGTGCGAATTGTCTCCCACGCAGATTGTCCGGGTACCATGTGCGCGGTCGAGCGCCGTCGAGCCTCCCTTTTTGCACGGCAAAAAGTTCTTCGATTTTTTCTCGCAGCCGATAATTTTCAAGTGCTGTAAATGTGTCCATGGCCTGATTGCTAACAAGGGCGAAATAACCAAAGTACTTTTTTGCTTCGGTAATGGCTTTGTCGTTGAATCCCACCTTCAGCTGCCCCCCACGCCCCTTTCTGGAACAGGTCAGGAACTTGTCTGTTTTCTTTTGCGCTGATTCCGTGAACTCGGTTTTTCCTCCTTCTATTTGCGCTTTCAGTTCAAGCAGGTCCTTACGGAAAGCGAGTTCTTTCTTGGCTTCGTTGTCGGGAGAATAGTAAACATGCACATACATACGGCGTGAGATCGTTTCTTTTTCACCGGCGACCTTGTCGTTGCGTGATCGCTGGCGTTCCCGGCTGAACTGGTGCATTCTGAGCGAAGTAGCTCCGCAGATGGACGGGTCGAACGGACAAGTGCTGGACATACCCGCCAGCGTTGAACGGAGCGCATCAACTGTCTCGCGGACCCAGATAATATTTGGATCAACCAGGGTCAGAAACTTCACATTGCTCAAGGCGAATTCCATCATGTTCTTCTGGCTGTAGTAGCCGTTATCGGTGACGATCAGAGGTTTTTCCAGATTGAGACACTTGAGTTGTGTCAGGGTATTTTCAATGGAGATGACATCCGGAATATTACCGGGTTGCTTAGCGAAGGCTATTGGTTCACGAGCATTCACGGAATATAAGGTCAAAAGCTTGATCGTATTGAGTCCGTCGCCATCCTTGTTGAACCCCTGCCGTGCCTCCGATTGATTTTCAGAGTAGGTAGAGATAGTTGTAGAATCAAACGCCAGCAAAGGAGACTCTCCCAGGCGTGCCGCCCGAGCTGAAAAATAGCACTGAACGCCTTCTTCATTGCGACCAACATCCTTAAACAGGTCGCCATACACGTCTTCAGTGATCCCTTCACGATATGGAAGGGGGTGCATCACCTGCCAACTCTCAAGGCGCGGTAGCGTGTTGCCACCGGAACCGATCCAGTAGCGTGCGATAGAAAGCATCTTTGCCGCATCACCCTCGCTGAATGAAGCACGTACATCATCATCAATGCCGGAAACCTTGCCCACCCATTCCAGGATGTCTGTGAGGCCGGTATGCTGACGTGTTGCATCGGCAATGTCTCCTTCGCCTTTGTATTTTTTTGAACGAGTCGGAACAATTTCTTGTGTTCCCGACTTGATTTTTCCCTTGAGCTTCTGACTGACCGTATAGGTCTTTCTGGTTTTTTCGTCGTAGGCCGTAATCCGTTCATAGATGTAAATATCGCCATTCGGACGATTCTCACGCCGTTCGCCGACGTGAGTTTTTCCTGTTATTGGTTTGGCCATGAATAAACTCCCCATTAAGATGTACGTATAAACTTAATACGTACACGCGAAAAAAGCAAGAAAAAAGCACGGTTTTTCAAATAAACCGTGCTCATGGGGTTGTTTTTTTGGCTTAAAGTGTGCGCTTTACCCGACTTTCAGGATTATCTCCTACGAATTTCTAGATACAAATGACTTGTGGTAGTCGCTTGAGCAATTATAAAAAAGGTTGATAATTTCGTATCGCCTCCTAAGATTCTCACCGCTTCTGTCGATACCAAAGATAACGAACCTGTAAAAATGGACTTTTCGTCAGTCGAACTGTTATTTGAGGTGTGGATTTATGGAATATAAAGTGCAACGGGGTGACACCATCGCCCATGTCAGTAAAGTGATGGGCAGTGACTGGCAGACCTTAAAGAGGCTTAATCCCCAGGCGGTTGGCCGCTCAAAGGCTAACGGCAACTGGTTCGTTCGGGAAGGGGCAGTTCTCGCAGACCGGCCAAAATCTGCTTTTGGCAAGATCCTTAAGACCGCTGAAGGCGCTGAGACCGGCAAAAACAAGGCGGTCGGCAGCAGCAATGGACAGGAACATGCCGGCATCGCAAAAGTGAAGACCCACACCCTCAAAGCAGGTGAAACTGTATGGGCTCTTGCGACCAAGACCTATCATGTCAATCCCGAAGATATCCTCAAAGCCAATAATATAACCGACCCACGGTCTCTGCAGATCGGCCGGACACTGAGTATTCCTGTACCGCACAAGCCGGTTGGCAAAGAAGAAGTGGTTGCAAGCTGGTACGGCAGGTACCATCACGGTCTGCCTATGGCCAATGGCGAACCCTTTGATATGAACGCTCCGACTATCGCCCATAAGAACATCCCCTTAGGCACCAGAGTCCTTCTCGAAAATCCCGAGACCGGACAGAAGGCAACAGCCACGGTCACCGATCGCGGCCCCTATATACAAGGCCGGGATGTCGACTTGAGTTACAAGCTTGCCCAACGCCTCTCTTTAGATAAACAGGGTGTCGGCAACCTCACCATGCAGGTTTTGTAGTGTTGAAATAAGCTTTCAAGTCTGCTCGTAACAGGGTCTTATTGCTTCAGCCTGCGCTCCTCCCACTTGCCCCGACCCTCTTTAAAATCCTTTCTTGCCAGTTTCAAACAAATGTTTTATTTTCCTGTTTTAATCATCAATACCCCCCGCGAGGGATAAACACCCTGAAGATTCATTCTTAAATAACAAGAAATGAATTTCCAAGGTACAAGAGCAGGAGAACCATGTCCGAGCACACCGCTCCCACCAAGGAGAGAATCCTCGAGGCAGCAGGAGAAATCTTCGGCCAAAGGGGCTTCAAAGATGCAACTATCCGCGCCATCGCCCAGGCAGCCGAGGTCAACATTGCCGCCATTAACTACCATTTCCGTGACAAGGAGGGTTTATATGGCGCCGTCCTCGAAGAGGTATTTCACATAGGTTTCACCCGTTTTCCGGCAACCTTGGGTCTTGACACAAATATCGACCCGGAGCAACGCCTGCGGGCATTTATCAGAGCCATGTTTTTCAGGTTGCTCAGCCGTGAAGGCTGGGGCGGCATCGCCGGGAGGGGACGACTCATCGCCCGCGAGCTGCTCGCCCCGAGTCCGGCCTTCGAAGCGGTCCTCGACCGCTATATCAAGCCGCACAAAGATCTCCTGGTTACCATCATCATCGAAATCATGGGCGTAAACCCAGGCCCGGAAAAACTCATGTCCTGCGCCATCTCTATTATCGGCCAGTGCATCTATTATGCCATGGCCTCGCCGGTCATCCGGAAAATCAGTACCGATAACGCCCCAACGGAAGAGAATCTCGACCGTCTGGCCGAATTCGTCTGGCTCTTTTCCCTGGGTGGTATCGCCAAGATTAAAGACGCAACTCTTTCCCCAGTAAAGGAAACAGTATGAAAAAACGATTGCGCATCATAATCCCTCTTCTCATCGTTGTTGTTGTCGGAATCAATCTCTTCAATTATCTGAAAAACCGCGAAGACGCCTCCACTCTCAGATTTTCCGGCAATATCGAGGTCACTGAAACACAAATGAGCTTTCGCATTCCCGGCCGTCTGGCGGAACGTCTGGTGGGAGAAGGCGATGCGGTGCGCGTAGAGCAGATCCTGGCGCGGCTCGACAAAAGTGACCAGACGATATCCGTAACCCAGGCCGAAGCCAACCAAGCCTACGCCGAGGCAGTCCTCGCCGAACTTCTGGCCGGCAGCCGCACCGAAGATATCGCCCGGGCAGCAGCCCGCGTAACCCAGGCCCGTGAGAGCCTGACCGAACTACAGCGAGGCAGCCGCAGCGAGGATGTTGAACGGGGCCGGGCCGAACAGGCCAGCGCCAGAGCCGCCGAACAGTCAGCCATCGTCATGCTCAACCAGGCAAAAACCGACTTTGACCGCTACGCCAGTCTGTATAAGGACGGCAGTGTCAGCAAAGCCGTCCTGGAAACCTACCAAAACGGTCTGAAAAACGCGGAAAACCGGGTAAAGGAGGCGGAGGCCCGGACCAAGTCGACCAGCGAGCAACTGAGCCTGTTGAAGACCGGACCACGGATCGAACAGATCGACAGGGCGGCGGCGGCCTTAAAACAGGCGGAAGCGGAATACGCCCTGATCAAGGCCGGACCGCGACAGGAAAGCATCGACCAGGCCAGAGCCAAGGTCCGTGTAGCGGTCGAGGCTGTCAACCTGGCCAGGCAGCAGCTTAAGTACACCGAACTGCCGGCGCCCATGGACGGTGTTGTTCTCAGCACGGCAGCGGAACCCGGGGAATATCTCAACCCCGCTTCGCCGGTGGTCACCCTGGGGCAAATCGCCAAACCCTGGTTGCGCGCCTATATCAATGAAAAGGATCTGGGACGTATCCAGTTAAACCAGGAGGTCGTGGTGAATACCGACTCCTTTCCCGGCAAGGACTACACCGGCCGAGTAAGTTACATCAGCAGCCAGGCGGAATTCACACCAAAAACCGTACAGACCTTCGAGGAGCGGGTCAAGCTCATGTACCGTATCAAGGTGACCCTGGCCAACCCGGATAACGAGTTAAAGCCCGGCATGCCCGCCGATGGGCGCATTGACCTGTCCGGTCGCTGAAACGAGAGCCGCAAGTGACGCAAGCACCCGCCCCGCACCAGGCCAATCCTGCCATCGTCGCCGAGCAGCTGACCAAGACCTTTGCCGCGACCACCGCCGTCCAGGGACTCAGCCTGACTGTTTTTCCCGGTGAGATCTTCGGTCTCGTCGGTCCGGACGGAGCGGGGAAATCGACGAGTCTTCGCATGCTGGCAACCATCATGAATCCCGACTCGGGCTCGGCCAGGGTGGCAGGTTTTGACACCAACCGGGATGCTGCAAGCGTCAAGGATCATCTTGCCTATATGAGCCAGAAATTCGGTTTGTACCAGGACCTCAGTGTCGGCGAAAATATCAATTTTTACGCCGATCTCTACGGCATGAGCCGGCGGGGCCGGCAGGCCCGTATTGAAGAACTGCTTGATTTCAGCCATATGCGGCCCTTTATAAGGCGCCGGGCCGGAGACCTGTCGGGAGGCATGAAGCAGAAACTGCAGCTGGTCTGCGCCCTCATCCACACACCGAAGGTCCTCCTCCTCGACGAACCGACCAACGGCGTCGATCCAGTGAGCCGCCGGGATTTCTGGCGCATCCTCCATCGCCTCCGAGAGGAACAGGTCGCCATCCTCCTGTCAACCGCCTATCTCGACGAGGCTGAACGCTGTGACCGCGTCGGCCTCATCGATCACGGCAGGCTTATGGCCACCGGTACCCCAGCGGAAATAAAGCTGCTCATGGAGGGCCGGATCATCTCCATCAAAAGCTCGAAAGCCCGGCAGGTAGTCCATGCCTTGCGCGGTCTGCCGCTTGCGAGAAGCGTCAATCTGTTCGGCGATACAGTGCATCTGGTTTGTGCCGGGGGCACGGTGTGCGAAGAGCAGGTCGCGACTCTTCTTAACCAGGCGGGTGCCAAGTATCAACAGATCCGTGAAACCGAGCCGTCGCTTGAGGATATCTTCGTCAGTCTTCTCGGCGAGCAGGTGCAGGCGGACCTTCCGGAAACCGATAAGATCTTTCAAGCTGCCACTACAGAAAAGGATGATCAGCCGGCTGTACAGGTGCAGCACCTGACCCGCCGCTTCGGCAGTTTCACCGCCGTTGACGATATCAGTTTTACCGTGCAAAAAGGAGAGATCTTCGGTTTTCTTGGCCCGAACGGTGCCGGCAAGAGTACCACCATCCGCATGCTCTGCGGCCTCCTCGCTCCGACCTCCGGCAGCGGCACGGTCGGCGGTTCCGATATCCACCTGGAGACCGAGCACATCAAACAGCACATTGGCTATATGAGCCAGAAATTCTCACTCTACGAAGATCTGACCGTTACCGAGAACATCAACTTCTACGGCGGCATTTATGGCCTTGCCGGCAACCGTCTTGAAGATCGCCGCAACTGGGCCCTGGCCATGGCTGGTCTCGATGAGCACAAGACCAGTCTGACCCGAATTCTCAGCGGCGGCTGGAAACAGCGGCTGGCGCTCGCCTGCGCCATCCTCCATGAGCCACCGATCATCTTCCTCGACGAACCGACCAGCGGCGTCGACCCGTTGAGTCGGCGGCGGTTCTGGGACCTCATCTATGCCATGGCCGAGCAGGGCATCACGGTTTTTGTCACCACCCATTATATGGAAGAAGCCGAATATTGCGACCGCATCGCCCTGATATACGGCGGTAAAATGATCGCCACCGGCTCACCGGTGGAGCTGAAGACCAAGGCCATGCGCGATAAGATCATCGACCTGCGCTGCCCCGACCCCCAGGCTTTGATCTCCCCCCTGAAAGAACTGCCCGAGATCCGCGATGCAGCGCTGTTCGGCACAGGGCTCCATCTGGTCACCCCGGATGCCGCTGCAGCTGAATCGGCGGTGCAACGCCTCCTGGCAGATCTCGGCATACAGGGAGCAGCCATGGAGACCATCACGCCGAGCATGGAGGATGTGTTTATCTCCCTGATCGAGGAAGTCGACCGGCGAAACGGCAACACTCCTGCCAAAAAAGAGCCCCAGCCATGAAACTGCAACGCCTGGCCGCCGTGGCCCGCAAGGAAACCCTGCACCTCCTCCGCGACTGGCGCAGCCTGACGCTTGCCCTGGCCATCCCTCTTCTTCTTATCCTCCTCTACGGCTACGCCCTGACCCTTGACCTGCGTAACGTCCCGACCGTCGTCTGGGACCAGTCGCGCAGCCCGGAAAGCCGTGATCTGCTCAGCCTTTTCAGCCACTCACCCTATTTTACCGTCAAGGCCTATCGCAACAACTACCTGGGCCTGCAGGAGGATCTCGACCGGGGCCGGGCCATGGTCGCTATTGTCATCCCCGGCGACTTCGCCGCCAAGGTCCAGGCGGCAAAACCGGTACAGATCCAGATCATAGGCGACGGCAGCGACGCCAACACCTCGCGCCTGGCAATGAACTACGCCGCCAATATCGGGGCAATCTACGCTCGCGGGGTGACCTCTGAGCAGATGCTGTTGAAAGGCCTTGGCGAGATGAAGCAGCCGGTGGAGCTCGCGGCGCGCGCCTGGTATAACCCAGGCCTCCGGAGCCAGAACGTTCTTATTCCTGGGATCATCGCGCTTGTCATGATCGTCGTCGCCGCTCTTCTCACCAGCACAACCATTGCCAAGGAATGGGAGACAGGCACCATGGAACAGCTCATCTCCACCCCGCTGCGCGGCCCGGAACTGATCTTCGGCAAGATCGTCCCCTATTTCTGCATCGGTATGATAGATGTGGCTATGGCCGTCCTCATGGGTAAATGGGTCTTTGATGTGCAGATCGTCGGCAACACCGCCCTGCTCTTTGCCATGTCCGCCCTCTTTCTCACCGGCGCACTGTTTTTCGGGCTCATGCTCAGCATCAGGCTGAAATCCCAGGTGCTCGCCAACCAGCTGGCAATTATCGCCGGTTTTCTGCCGACTCTTCTGCTCAGCGGCTTTGTCTTTGCCATCGAAAATATGCCGATCCCGCTGCAGTTCGTCACCTACATTGTCCCGGCCCGCTACTTCATCGCCATCCTGCGCGGCATCTACCTGAAGGGCATAGGTCTCGAGATCCTCTGGCTGAACGCCCTGTTTCTTACGATCTATGCGCTGATCATGATCCTGGTCGCCAACCGTAAATTTACCTTCAAACTGGAGTAGGCGATGGGACGACGACTTTTATGCATGCTCATCAAGGAATTTCTGCAGATGCTGCGCGACCCGCGAATGCGGGTGGTGGTCTTCGGCACACCGGTGATCCAGATGACCATCATGGCCTTTGCCCTGACCACCGACGTCACCAATATCCGCATGGCGGTTCTCGATTTGGACAAGACGCCTAGTTCGAGGGAATTCATCAGCGCCTTTACCGCCGGCGAGTATTTCCGCATCTCGGCGACGCTCACCTCCCAGAACGAGATCACTCCCATACTTGACCGCGCCGAGGCCCGCGCGGTGCTGCAGATTCCCAGCGGATTCAGCAAAGACCTGCACAACGGCCGGACATCAACGGCCCAACTCCTCACCGACGGCACCGACAGCAACAGCACGGCCATCGTCCAGGGCTATGCCGGATATATTCTCGCAGATTACAACGACCGGATGCGGAAAAAAAGGTTGGCTAAAAAGGGTATCACTGATCCGCCGGTGCAGATTGAAACAGCCAGTCGCGCCTGGTACAACGCCAACCAGGAGAGCCATTTTTATTATGTGCCGTCACTCATCGCCACCATGCTCTTTATCTTCAGTCTGCTGCTGACCAGCATCGGCATCGTCCGGGAAAAGGAAATCGGCACCATCGAGCAGGTCATGGTCACACCGATCCGCCGCATCGAATTCATCCTCGGCAAGACCATTCCCTACATGATTACCGGCTATATCTCGATGTCGTTCATGCTGCTTGTTGCCTATCTTGTTTTCGGGGTATATGTACGGGGCAGCATCGTCCTCCTCTATGGCCTCACCGGCATTTATCTCGCCGGCAACATGGGTATCGCCCTGATCATCAGCGGCAGCGCCCGTACTCAGCAGCAGGCCCTGCTTACCAGCTTTCTCGTGCTCATGCCTTCGGTCATGCTCAGCGGCTTTATGTTCCCGATCACCAACATGCCCGAAGCGGTGCGCATCGCCACCTTCGGCAATCCGATGCGCTGGTATCTCGAGATCCTCCGCTTCATCGTCATGAAGGATGTCGGGATTGCCGCTCTGTGGCCGGCAATACTTGCCCAAACATGCCTGACCGTGACATTTCTGACCGTGGCTGTGGGAAGGTTCAAGAAGACTTTAGCATAAGCAGGCAATTGGAGTGTGCTGGAAATTTTAGCTATTCTTATTATATCAACATTTCAAGGGTGATAGGTGCTATGAACAAAGAGCAATTGGAGAAATTTCTTGGCGGCTTTAAAGGTTCGGACAAAAGCTTTCCCTTTGGACCGGAGGCGCTGGTTTTCAAAGTAATGGGTAAAATGTTTGCTCTTGTGTCACAAATCGAGGAAATACCTCGCGTGACACTCAAATGTGATCCCGTCGATGGAGCACATTTGGTCGGCCAATTTGACTCCGTAGTTCCTGGATATTACATGAACAAAAAACACTGGATAAGCATATCACTGACAGGAGAATTACCGGAAGGAATGCTGACTGACCTCGCTCACGACTCCTACCAACGAGTGGTGAAGACTCTCACTAAAAAAGATCAGCAACAATTGAAAGATCTGGAATAAACAACTGGCAGGCAATACGGCAAGGGTGATGGCGAAAAGGAACCAGGAACACGGGACACTTCCCATATTTCCTTTCACTGATGGCCATAAACAAGGGAAGTGTCCCTTATTTTCCCATATTTCCCCCCTAATTGCCCATTTTTTCAAAGAAATTTGCATTTTGCAATGCATATAAATTCTGTTGAAAAAAACATTCGCAAATTTGACTTTTGCTACAATGTGGGGATATACTCGATTTAGACGAAAAATATCGAAGCAATGTGTCCTTTTGCTCAATGTATAATATTGAGATTCATTCGCAAATTTTGTCTATTCGGCACCTCTTTTCACAGGAGAGCATCTTATGAGAATGTCAATTACCAAAAAGTTGATCGGAGGATTCCTCGGCTTGTCTCTGCTTGTGTTGATCGCTGGAGTGGTTGGCATTTTCGTGCTCAACAAGGTGTCGTCGATTGCCGATACGGTTGCCGAAGAAAAAGCTCCGATGCGGTATGCAGTTATGACTGCAGCCCTTGATATCGAAGTAATGCAGAAACACATAGTTGAATACAACGCGGCGATTTTCAATCTTGACGATATCGGTTCGAAAATTACCGCAATCATGGCAGAGTTTGATATGTGGATGGCCATGCTGCAGCACGGCACGGCCTCCGATGAATTTCGCAACAGTCCATCCCAGGCGATTTTTCAAAACAAAAATCTTAATATCACGGTGCTCGGCAGTTCCACAGAAATGTTGCCGATCGTTCAGGCCATTTCCGCTGAGAATATCCAGCTGAAAGCCAAAACCGCCGAACTGATGGCGGCAAAAAAAACGTTGAACAGCTACCGCGTCAAAGTCGGAGCTGAACTTTTGGAATTGCCCGTTTTTCTCAACCTGGCACAGTTAGATAATCTTGATTGGATCCGCCAGCTGAAAGACGCAGTGAATATTGAAACCAAGTTCACAGCCAACACCGACCCCACCAAAGGCTTGATTGGCGAGTGGTTGCAGTCCTACAAGATATCAAACGCAGAGTTTATGGATACGTTTGGAAAATTCAAAGAGGAATATGGCAAATTTATGGCACTGGCTGACAAAATCAACGGCCTTCCTATCTTTAAGGACAAGATGCGGGCTCTGAATCGCGGTATTAGCATAACCGTAAAGATCGAGAGCTATTTTCGTGATCTCGATGCCCACGCCAAGAAGATGTATACAACGCTTGAGGCCAACAATGAATTGAAGCAAAAAGAACTTGAGGCCTCGGTGATAAGCATTAATTCACAACTCACCAACCTGGTCGCCATCGCCGAAAAAGAGATGCGTGGTGCCATAAATGAAGCGGCAACAGCGAAAAAGAGCGGAACTACCGTGCTCATCGTCTTGACGGTTATTGCCGTTATCGCGGCCGTGGTCCTCGGGACCTTGGTGAGTCGGGCCATGTCTTCGAAGATCTTGTCGGTTGCCGAGTCGACAAAAAATATTGCAGCAGGAGATCTGCGGAAAGACCTTACCGTCACCTCCAACGATGAGATTGGTGATCTGGCCCGTGACACCAATGTGATGATCACCAACCTCCGCCAAATGATCGGCAAAATTCTGGCCTTTGCCACTAAACTTACCGCCTCGTCCGTTGACCTTACCGGAGTGTCAAAAGACTTTGACAAAGACTCCACCGACCTCAGCGCCAAATCGCGTGAGGCGAGTGTGGCCACTGGGAACATGAATGCCTCGATGAAGGAGATTTCGACACTCGCCAACGATTCAAACCATCGTGTGCAAAACGTCGCCATTGCCACCGAAGAAATGAGTTCGACGATTGCCGAAATTGCCAGGAATACCGAACAGGCCAGAGAGGTCACCAGCAAGGCGGTATTAACAGTTGAAAATACTACCGCCAAGATGAATGAACTATCAAACGCGGCCAATGAAATTGGCAAGGTGGCCGAGGTGATTGTCAACATCGCCAAGCAAACCAACCTTCTGTCGCTCAATGCGACTATAGAAGCGGCTCGGGCAGGTGACGCCGGCAAGGGTTTTGCTGTTGTAGCTAATGAGGTCAAGGAACTCGCCAGCCAGACCAACAAGGCTACCGGAGATATCCGCCAGATGATCGAAGCCATTCAACAATCAAGTACCATGACTATTTCTGAAATTTCAAAAATATCAAATATCATCAATGAAATCAATTCTATTGTTGTTGTGATAGCCGGGGCGGTTGAGGAGCAGGCGGTGACCACGAAGCAGATTACCGAGGATATCAGTTCCGTATCCGAGGGGTTTGAGGCAATGACCATGCACGTCAATTCTGCAACAGAGATATCCGGGACGGTGGCTGCAGATATAAATCATGTCAGTACCACCAGCCTGAGCGTCGGTCAAGGCAGCAGCTATATCCACCAGAGTTCGGTAGAACTTGGAAAACTGGCGGAGGAGCTGAACCACCTTGTCGGCCAGTTCAAATTATAATAAATGCAGGTAAAAAAGGTATCGGCGAAAGTCCATAAGGACGACTAACAGCAAGCAACATGGAGGCTCTCAATGAAACGCGGACTAATGACCCTGATTCTCTCGACAGTATTTCTTTTTGTTTTTGCTTCAATGAGCAGCGCAGAACCACTGACCGCAGAGGCCTGCAAGGAAAAGGCCAAGGCTGCTGCAGCCCTCCTGCAAGCAGAAGGTGATGCCGCCATCGAAAAAATAAAAGATCCAAACGGACCTTTCAGGTTCGCAGGCGGTGAAGGCTATATCTGGATACACAACCTTGACGGCATCATGGTAATGCATCCGGTCAAGCCCTCACTGGATGGCCAGGGACTTTTGGATATGCGTGACGTCAACGGGGTTTACCTCTTCGTTGCCATGAACGAACTGGTGGAAGCCAAAGGCGAAGGCTGGGTCCCCTACGCCTGGCCAAAGCCCGGTAAAGCAGAGAGTTCACCAAAAGTGAGCTATGTGATTCTGGTAAAAAAAGGTGACAAGGACTATGTTGCCGGTGCCGGCATGTACGACCTGACTGCAGATGATATCAAGGCCAAGTTTCCAGGAGATGCAGTTTACGGAAAATAGCGGTACAGGCTTATGCTCTTACACGGTTGAGAAACGACGTCGCTTCACCCCTACACAAGCAACTCGACAGAGATCAAAAAGCGCTGCGAATCCATACTCAACTTGGATTCGCAGCGCTGCCGATTGTTTGCTCACTTTCCGAGAATCCCAAAATTTTCATAGCTTACCAACTAGAGGTCTGCCCCCACCTCCATCTCTTAGCCGTTGAAAAAAATAACATAGCCTAAGAAATGCTTGGAACGGCATAAGGATCAGTAAGGAAATGGTTACAAATGGCCTAGTTATTTCCTAACAGCTCCTAAGTATCAAAAAGCCTTCTAGTTGAACTTTATCGTTTCCGTGCGATTCATCTGCCCCATTATCCAACCGATCCGTTTTTTAATGTAAGGGTCCGGCGGGTTGGCGTTGTATTGAAGCGGATTCGGCAAAACTGCGGCAATTGCTGCCGCCTGTGTTCTGGAAAGAGTTTTTGCATTGGTTTTGAAATAGTGGCGGGCTGCTGCCTCAGCCCCATACACCCCGTCTCCCATTTCGATGCTGTTGAGATACACCTCCAGTATTCGTTCTTTACTCCAAAGACATTCGATAAGAAGAGTAAAATACACTTCAAAACCTTTGCGAATCCAGCTCCGGTAAGGCAACAGAAATACATTTTTGGCAGTTTGCTGGGAAATGGTACTGGCACCGCGCAGCTTCTTGGTCCCCTGCCTGAAAGCTTCAAACGAACGTTCTATCGCCGGCAGGTCAAAGCCAAAATGATTTTTGAAATTCTGATCTTCACTGCAAACTACCGCCAAAATCAAATTCTGAGAAACTGCCTCAATTGGCACCCATTTGTGCTTCAGTTGCAGTTTTTTCCCTTCAAAGAGTTGCTCGGCGCAGCGAATCACCATCAGCGGGGTAACATAAACCGGTATGAAACGGTAGAGAGCCACGGTAAAAATGGACAATCCAATTAAGCCAGCAACGGATTTCCACAGGAAACGAAAAATCGTTTTCCCCAGCTTGTTTGCCATCAGTTTTCAACAGGGAAATGGTTTTGCTTTAACAAAAATCCCCACCCATCGCTTCTTTAATCTTGGCGGCAAGATCGTTCATGGAAAACGGTTTCTGGATAAAGTGAACACCCTCGTCAAGCACCCCGCGATGGGCAATGACATTAGCCGTATAGCCGGACATAAACAGGCGCTTGAGGTTGGGATAGAGTGATAACAGGTTCCTGGCCAGATCCCTGCCGTTCATCTCGGGCATAACCACATCGGTCATAAGCAGGTGGATTTCACCGGCGTGCTCCCGGGCAAGACGGATGGCCTCACCCGGTGTCGCCGCGGGCAGGACTTTGTATCCCTGGAGTTCCAGCATCGTTGTGGTTAAATCGAGGATCATCGGCTCATCTTCCACCAGCAAAATCGATTCATTGCCTCGCGCCATCGAACCGGCCGCATCTCCCTTCGCCGCCTGAGCAGCCTTGACCCTGTGCCGGGGCAGATAAATCTTAAAACTCGTGCCTTGCCCAGGCTCACTGTAGACATTAATAAAGCCGCTGTTCTGTTTAACAATGCCGTAGATGGTTGCCAGGCCGAGGCCGGTGCCTTTGCCGGTCGCCTTGGTAGTGAAAAAAGGTTCAAACAGGTGGGCCTTGATTCCCGAGTCCATGCCGCAACCATCATCACTAACCGCCAGCATTACATACTCACCGGGAACAAAGCCTGCGTGTGTTATGCAGTAAGCTTCGTCAAAAACAACGGTGCCGGTCTCGATGGTAACCTTGCCGGTATCTGCGATGGCATCCCTGGCATTAACACACAGGTTGGCGAGAATCTGATCGAGCTGGGAGGGATCCATTTTGACCGTTCCAAGGTTCTTGCCAGGCAGCCAGGCCAGGTCGATATCCTCACCGATGAGCCGCCTCAACATAGTCAGCATACCGTCCATGGTTTCGTTCAGGTCGATTATCTTAGGCGCAATAGTCTGTTTCCGAGCAAAGGCCAGAAGCTGCCGAGTCAGATCGGCAGAACGTCTCGCTGCCTTGTTAATCTCCTGAAGACTTACAAAGAGTGGTTGGCCCGGGTCCAGCCGGTTCAAAGCCATCTCGGTATGGCCAAGAATCACCCCAAGCATGTTGTTGAAATCATGAGCCACTCCACCCGCCAGGCGGCCGACCGACTCCATCTTCTGGGCCTGGGTCAATTGCATCTGCAATTTTGTTTTTTCTTCTTCCGCCCGCTTACGCCCGGTGATGTCATTGAACAATACCGCAGCTTTGCCTGCAGACATCTGGAAGACAAAGACCTCGAAAGCGCCGGATATTTCGCCGTGCTGGAAGTCGATCTGCTCAGTCTGCCAGCTTTCGCCATGTCGAGCGGCCCGGCGATAGCGATACGGGATCTCCGTATCGACAAGGGGAGGAAAGGCCTCCTCAAGGGTCATGCCGATGAAGCTTGTATTATCCATCCCAAGCTGCTTATCGGCGGCAGGATTGGTGCCGATAAAGACCAGGCTGTCATCATTTTGCAGCTGGTACATATGGATGCCCATGGGAGAGGCCTGCACAATGTTGCGAAATGTTTCTTCACTCTTTTGCAACTTATCCAGATACCGCTTCCTGTCGATGGCCACGGCAATTTGCTGGGATACCGCGGTAAGAACCTGCAGATCAGCCTCATTATAAATTTCGGCGTCGGTATAGCTTTGCACGGCAACGACACCTATCGCCTCGTCACGGATGAGGAGCGGGCTTGCCATCCAGATCAGGGGGAAAGATCCTCGAATACCATTCTGGGCAGCGCGTTTTCGCAGAGCCTCGGTTCGCAAGAGCATCGGTTTTCGCTCTTCCAGCAGCAGACCGGTGAGTGACGAACCAGTAGGAAAATCTTTGATTGACGGATAAATATTGTCATACGTATCTACATGATAAGGAAAATGCAGGGTTTGTTGTTTACGGTCGACAATGGCGATATAGAAATTGGTTGTGTCGATGATGTCGCCAAGTATGTGATGCAACGTTCTATAGAGTTCGTCCAGGTCCTCAGTTGTATTGACTGCGTCGGCAATGGCAAAAAGTACCCGGTTAATCTGCTCAGCGTGGGTCGGCCCGGCACATATTGCACCCTGGGTCACACTTTCAACAGGACAGGACCCAACCGGCTCTAACATTTTTTTTCCGTTGCCATTAACCATGTGTGTCTCTAGTCTTAATAATTTCGGCGTGTCAGACGTTTAGCGAAAAAATGCAAATTTTCGCGTGGATATAGAAGCATTCTGATTGATTTCAGATTTTGTCTCAGTTGATAGGTTTGCCTTGAATTAGTTGTATTAAAAATATAGGATTTAAGCAAGAGTGGTTATGTCATAGTACATGGATGCTCGTCTTCCTTTTTTATAGAGGCCCTTACAGCAATGACTGAAAAACCTAGCTACGCAGAACTCGAACAAAGAATAGCTCTGTTGGAGAAACAATCGGAACTGCAAAAGCGATTTGAAGAAATCAATTTCATCTTATTTGAAATCGCCAACGCCATCAATGTTGCTTCCAATCTTGACCAACTCTTTCATTCTATCCATCACGCTCTCAGTGCAATCATCGATACCACCAATTTTTTTATCGCCCTGTATAACAAAACTGATGACAGCATCATCTTTTCTTACATTGTCGACACGATAGATAGAACATATCCACCGGTTGTGGAAATCCGCAAGGTCGGCTCTTTAACTGCGGAGGTCATCCGCACCTGCAGGCCTTTGCTCGTGACCAAAAAAGAGATCCTGGCAGATCGCGCTAAAAGTATTCTTAAAATCCCTGCCTGCACTCCAGCAGAAATATGGCTTGGCGTACCTTTGCAATCCCGAGGTGAAATTATCGGTGTCATGGCGGTCCAGAGTTATACTGATCCTGCCTGCTACGATCAAACCGACTTGCAGGTAATGACTGCCGTCGCCGATCAGGTGGCCATGGCTATTGACCGCAAGCGTTCGGAAGAAACGCTGCTGAAGAGTGAAAGAAAACTGGCTGGATATATAAATCAGATGGAGCAGTTCAGCCTCTCAGCAGCATCGATGATCTCTCTCAAAGACGAGAAGGTCATCTTTGCCAAGATAAGTCGAGCAATCGTCGAATTCTCCGATTTCCGACGGGTTCTTATCTCGCTCTTCAAGGACGAACACCCCTACCGAGAGCTCATTGGTTATGGCGGTGTCTCGGAAGAGCTTGTCGAGAAGATTCGAAAAATACCCTTACCGAAGAGTTGGTATAATCATGTTTTTTCGCAAGGCCTCCTCCTTGGACAGTTCAGCTATTACATTCCCCATACCATGAAGCACATCCTCAATCAGGAGGCAACTATCTATGGTGACGGTCCCCCGCCTGAGGATTCCTCAGCATGGCATCCTGAAGACAATCTCTTTGTCCGCATGAATGATGAAAACGGACAATTCATCGGGGTCATTTCGGTTGATGATTCTAAATCAGGGCAAAAACCATCCCTGGAAACTATCAGGCCCCTGGAAATATACGCCAGCCTGATCGCCCAGATCATCATCCTCAAGCGCGAGCAGGCCAACCGGGAACGCCTGGAGGAACAACTTAGAATGGCCCAGAAGATGGAATCGGTGGGTCGCCTGGCAGGCGGTGTGGCGCACGACTTCAACAATATGCTCGGCGTCATCATCGGCCATGCTGAACTTGCCCAGGACCAGATCAGTTCGACTCATCCGCTCTTTGACGACCTGCAGGAAATCCGCAAAGCGGCCCAGAGATCGGCCGGCCTTACCAGACAACTTTTGGCATTTGCGCGAAAGCAGACCGTCGCGCCCAAGGTGCTCGACCTCAATCAAGCATTGGAAAGGATGTTGACGATGCTGCGACGACTTATAGGTGAGGGCATCGAGCTCGAATGGCTGCCGGGGCATGAGGTGTGGCCGGTCAAGATTGACCCGTCGCAGATTGATCAGATCCTGGCGAACCTTTGTGTCAATGCCCGCGATGCTATCGCAGGAGTTGGGACAATTACAGTCGCAACTGAAAACGCTTCTCTTGCCGGGGAAAACCTTGACGACCACAGAGATTGTGTTTCGGGCGAGTATGTACGGATCACTCTGCGCGACAGCGGCTGCGGTATGGATAAAGAGACCCTGGGCCACGTCTTTGAACCGTTCTATACCACCAAGGGCGTCGGTGAAGGAACCGGCCTTGGTCTAGCCACGGTGTATGGTGCCGTCAAGCAGAACAACGGCT
>JAHJLI010000014.1 GCA_018821785.1 Pseudomonadota bacterium | reverse complement strand
TCTCAGAAATCAAAGCCTTGGAGATGCCCTTTCTCTTTCCCTCCTATGCTGCCGCCGATAAAGTCCTGGATGGCCCCATTGGCCAGGACCTGGCTGCGCGACTTGCCAAACAGGGCTTTTTCGCCATGCATTTTCTTGACAATGGCTTTCGCAACGTCACCAACGCCAAACGCCCGGTCAAGTCGCCACAGGATCTCGCCGGCATGAAGATCCGCACCATGGAGGCCCCGACCCATCTGGCAATCTGGCGGGCCATCGGCGCCAACCCAACGCCCATGGCCTGGCCGATTTTCACCGCCCTGCAGCAGGGAGTCATTGATGGACAGGAGAACCCGGTGGCGATCATCCATGCCGCCAAGTTGATCGAGGCCGGCCAGAAATATCTGACCCTGTCGCGCCATGTCTATTCGGCCTTGGTTTTTCTCGCCAATAACACCTTTATCAATACCCTGCCGGAGGCCGATCGCAAGGTCTTTATCGAAGCCGCCCGCGCCGCTTCCCTTAAAGGGCGGGCCTTTATCCGTGACAACGAGGACAAACAACTGGCCGAACTGCGTGCAGCCGGCATGCAGGTAGAGGATGCCCCCGACACCCTGGCCTTCAGAAAGGCAACTGCCCCGGTCATCGATTCCCTGAGCGGTGACGCCAAAAAGATCGTCGAACAGATCCAGCAGGCGGTGCAGTGACCGGCAAAGGTGATGAGCAGCACTCCACGCCTCCGACCTCGGCCATCGACAGGCTGAGCGGATGGACCAACACCTTGGTGGAAAGGGTGCTGCTGGTTTTCGGCTCGGCAATCTGTCTGATTCTTTTTGCCCAGGTGCTCTGCCGCTATGCCGGTGCCTCACTTGGCTGGTCCGAGGAAGTAAGCCGGCACTTGCTGGTCGCCATCACCTTCCTCGGCAGCACCGCCGCCTACAAACGGACTGGTTTCATAGGACTAAAGGGGCTCGGGCATTGGTTCGGCCCTGGTGTTGCAAGACTGCTTCTTGTCGTTATGCAAATGCTCACCCTTGGCTGCTTTGCAGTCATCTGCTGGTTCGGCACGACCTATACCGGAAAGGCCTGGCACCATACCACCGCCGCCCTGCAGCTGCCCATGGCCCTGCCTTTTGCGGTGATCCCCATCGCCGCCTTCATCCTCATGCTCCACGTTCTGGCAGACATCACTAATACCTTAGGCCTGGGCCGCCACAAGTCATGATCGTCCCCCTGCTTTTTGCCCTGCTCTTTTTCTTCATTTTCCTGGGGATGCCCATAGCACTATCAATCGGCATTCCGGCCATCGGCCTGATCCTGGCACCTGGGGTCTTTCCGCCATCGGTGCCGATTCCGGCCCTTGGCCAGACTATCATCCAACTGCTCTTTGCCGGGGTCGATTCCTTTGATCTGCTGGCGTTGCCGCTCTTTATGCTGGCCGGCGCAATCATGGAGTCCGGCGGCATCTCGAGGCGGATCATCGACTTTTCCAACAGCCTGGTGGGCTGGATGCCTGGCGGTCTAGCCTGCGCCAGCATTGTCGCCTCGATGTTCTTTGCCGGGATTTCCGGCTCGGCTGCAGCCGATACCGCAGCCATCGGTGCCGTTGCCATCCCGGCGATGATCCGCCAGGGCTATCCGCCGGCCTTTGCCGCCGCGGTGGTTGCCGCCGGCGGGGCGATCGGCATCATTATCCCGCCGTCAATCCCCATGGTGATCTTCGGCTTTCTCACCAATGTCTCCATCGCCAAACTTTTCGCCGGCGGGCTGCTGGTCGGCCTGTCGTTCGGCCTTGCCCTGATGCTGGTGACGGTGGTCATTTCCAGATATCATGCTTACGGCGGCCGTCGGCCCTTCTCCGCAGCTCTTGCGCTACAATCCTTCCGCCAGGCATTTTGGGCACTGTGGGCACCTGTCATTGTCCTTGGCGGCATCTTGTCGGGTTTGGTCACTGTCACCGAGGCTGCAGCACTCGCAGTCTTTTATGCCCTCTTGGTCAGCATGATTGTCACCCGCGAGTTAGCCTGGCGCCATTTACCTGAGCTGATCATCCGTTCGCAGATCACTGCCGCCTCCATCCTCCTGATTATCGCCATGGCCAAGATCTTCACCTGGCTGGTGGCAATGCAGCAGACCAGCCAGCATCTCGGCACAGCGATGACCGGCCTCGACCTGCCGCCTTGGGTGCTTCTTCTGCTGGTTATGGTTGGGTTGCTGATCGTCGGCTGTGTCATGGAGACGACAGCGGCCCTCATCCTGCTGGTGCCGGTGCTCATCGTTTTAACACCTCAGATGGGCATCGACCCCATCCAGTTCGGGGTGATAGTGGTCACCAACCTCGCTCTCGGGATGCTGACGCCGCCGGTTGGCATCTGCCTTTTCGTCAGCTGCGGCATCTCCGGCGTGTCGCTGGGAAAGGTGGCAAGGGCCTCTTTGCCCTTGGTGGCAGCGGCCCTCACAGTACTTTTATTCGCCGGCTATTGGCCGCCGCTTACCCTCTGGCTGCCAGCCATCTTATATCCATGAAAGGACTCCATTGAACAGCTGTTCGTAGACCTGCACAAATAAAACGCGATCGGACCGACAGCTCTTTCTAGGATCCATCTTTCTCCTGATGTGACGTTGCCTGGTGCCCAGCATCTGGCAGAATGGTGGCAAAACGCTTAACAATATGTCCAACCGTGAGTCCCTGCACCAGAATGGAAAAAGTCATCACGCAATAGGTGATGGTCACCAGCAGATCGCGCTCAGGACTCGGCCGGAGTGAGAGGGCAAGTGCAACTGAAATTCCACCCCGCAAGCCGGCCCAGGTCATAATCCGTACCGAGCCGCGTGGAATATAGCTGAACATTCGCATCAGGTTTATAATGGAACCGACACTGAGAAATCGAGCCAGAAGCACGCAGGGAATCAGCAGTATTCCGGCAACAACCATGTTCAGGGTGTGGCTAATAACCAGCAATTCCAGACCGATCAGCACAAAGAGCACAGCGTTTAATATCTCGTCCACTAGTTCCCAGAAGTTGTCTAGATGCTCCCGGGTGAGATCAGACATCCCCAGATAGCGGCCATGGTTGCCGACCATCAGCCCGGCAACAACAATTGCCAGGGGTGCTGAGACGTGGATCACCTCGGCAAAACGATAGCCTCCCATAACAGTGGCCAGGGTTAGCAATATCTCGACATGATAGTTGTCGATACGTTTTATGAGAAAATAGGCTAGATAACCAAGTCCGATACCATAAAGGATACCCCCTCCGGTCTCGACGGCCAGAAGTTTGAGAATAGCAACAGGTTCCGTTGCGTGTCCTCCACCCTGCGCAAATGAGAGCAACGTTAGAAAAATAACAACCCCGATACCGTCGTTAAAAAGTGACTCACCTGTAATTTTTGTTTCGAGCTGCTTTGATGCTTTCGCTTTTTTCAGGATACCGAGCACTGCAATGGGATCGGTGGGCGATATCAGAGCCCCAAAGAGAAAACAATAGAGTAGGGGGATTTCAATGCCGAGTAGCATGAGTATGCCCCAGGCAAAGAGTCCTATCAGCACCGTCGAAACAATTACACCAAAGGTGGCGAGCAACGAAATGGACCACCCCATCTCCCGCAGATCCTGAAAATTGACATGCAGTGCTCCAGCAAAGAGCAGAAAACCCAGCATTCCGTGCATTAAAGTATCGTAGAAATCAAGCTTCGTAAGCATCCCCGCCACCTGCTCATCAAGTGTCACCACCCCAAACGACCCCAGCACAAGCAAGCTGAGTGACACTACAAGCGACAGTGCCATCAACCCTATAGTGCGCGGCAAACCCAAATAACGGTGATTGATATAGCTGAAGAGTGCCGCCAGAACGACCAACACAGCGATGATGTCAAATATGCCCATGACTAAATGTAGTAATAGAAAGAAAAATTTGATACCTCTGTCAAACAATTGGCCTACTCTGATATATCTCGAGCATGATTTCCGGCCAAGCCTGACGTGATGCAGTATTCGTTGCAGATATTACAGGGCTCTCCCATGTTGGACAGTAACGAAATGGATGTAATAGGCCAGGTTATTTCACAACGGCTCCTAAATTTCGGCTCCATTTTCTCCCTGAAAGATATCTTATATATTGCAACTGATTCTAGTTCAAGCTTTGTGGTCATCAAACAAAACAATGTTATGATCAAATTGATCAATATGGACAGGTAGCAATCGGAAATTTTTAAAAGTGTCGCACCAAAGTCACGTTGAGTTGTTTTCTGTTTTTCTCTGAGCCCAACAGTTCAACTTTTGAGGAGATTATTTGACGCGCTCCAACAGCCTTTGTTTATCACAAAGATGATGACATAGCCCGGAGATGCGCAGCAACAATCTTCGAGGTCACGAGTGGAAAAAGATGACACTGGAAAGTTGTTGTTTTAAAATCAAAACATCTGAATGTGGATCACGCATTCCTTCAGGAATATCCCGTCTCACCGGTATTTAGAGAAAAACGGGACATCCATGACAAGTATTGTCATGGATGTCCCGTTAATTATCTAGTGATGGCAGGTGTTTCTTTTGATGTGGAAGTATCTCTTTTGGAGGCTGTGATAAATAAACCAATAGAACTCCAGGAAAAATATCAGCGGTGTATCTCAAAATCAAATTTAATACAGCTTTGACAACATCGTGATTGTCTCTTTGCAAGTTATGCTGCAAAGAGACAATATTGTAGAGCCGAATTATTTCTTTTTTGCGCCTCTCGGATCTTCATCATAACCCAAAGCCTTCCAATCGAGCCGCCCATTTTTACCGTGGCAATCGTTACATTTCAACGCGTCATCTTTAGCCGCCACCATGTGATGAACTGGCCAGACCATTGAGGTTTCCACAAAAGCATATTTACCGCTATACGGTTGACCGGCAGCTTTCATACCAGAAGCGATAGCTGCGTTCCAGTCATACTTCTGCCAATATGCGTCACTCCCTGGAGGGCCAAACACTTGCACAAAAGCTATGATGTTATTTTCACTATCATAAGCTTGTTTTCCCCGCATGATTTTGAAGGGGAATATCCTTGCTTTTGGGTCATTGCGGTCCCCGTTTACAGAAGTGAGATCAACAACCTTGGCAGGGTTTATTTTATCGCCGGCGATATAACGGTTGATAGTGCCGTTAAACCACATATACGCAGGAACAGCATCCTTCTCCCACTTGAAATCCCCCTTCATTTTATCGTAAAGAGGTTT
Organism: Pseudomonadota bacterium; assembly: GCA_018821785.1. Taxonomy (GTDB): domain Bacteria; phylum Desulfobacterota; class Desulfobulbia; order Desulfobulbales; family Desulfocapsaceae; genus Desulforhopalus_A. The sequence goes on along the minus strand of JAHJLI010000014.1, from coordinate 15,763 downwards.
GCCGTACTGATCTTTTTCGACAGGTTTATCCTTGCCGGCCGTTGACCAGTCCCACCACACTTTTGTGGGTGTGGCCTTGGCAAAGACTGGAATATGACAGGTCTGACAGGCAACTTTCACAGTATGTTTGTTCATGAGGGCATTTTTGTGCACTTTGCCTGTATGACAGTCAGTGCAGTCGAGATGACTGGGTTCTGTATGTGCCGTTGAAACCGACCCTCCCTCACCCCTCAGAAAGTGATCTTTGGCCTGATGGCAATCCTGGCAGGTCATGTGTTTTTCTCCCCCCATGTGGATATCGATATCAGGTGTCGGATTGATCATGGAGCTGTCAAGGTCGCCGTGTTTGACGTGATCGCCACCCCCTCCGTAGAAGTGACATGAACCACAGGTCGCCCGTGATGTGGGCCCAACGGATTGAGCAATTTTCACCAAATCAGCCGGCGCCCATGGTTTACCCTTGGGAAATTCTTTGTTATCTCCTTCGTAAACAGGGTGCCCTGCGCCGGTCGGGAATTTTTTATATGTTCCGGTTGTGTCATGGCAGATAAGACAATCCACATTCTCGGATTTTGAGAAGTCAAAACTCGCATCCTTAAAGCCGTATCCGGCATGACAGCTTGTGCAGCGTGGCCAGTTTGAGGGCAGTCCTATACAAAAGTTGTTGAGAGCATTAAGCTTACCAATCTGTATCTTTTCGCCATTTCTAGCATACTGCTCTTTGGACCATGTCCAATGGACGGTCTTCATGAAGTCCTTAGTCTCCTTTTCATGACACTCAATGCACTTTTTGGTTACAGCAGGACCATCTTTAAATGGACCATCTCCTAAAAAATCAGCATGATTAGCGGTCGCGACCGACGCAAGGCTACATGTAAATACCATTACAAAAAAAACTATTGTTCTCTGCATTTTCATGATTGGAGCCCCTCCTTCTTTATTGGTTAACAACAAGTAGAATGCAATAAACTTATTTTTAAAAATATCACAAATACTATGCTTTGCCTATACCACACAGTATCAACCTCAAACTTAAGTTTTGCTGCTGGTTGAAACCTCTATAGTGGACTCAAGTTTTCAGACAGCAGTTTAAATTGTGCGCAATCAAAAAGGAACGAGAAGCGAGGAAGAGGAAGTTCCATACTCCAGAGTTCAAGGCGAAGGTTGGGCTGGAGGTGAAGGCATTGCGTGGGTTAAAGACGATCAACGAGATTGGCCAGGAATTTGGTGTCCATCCTGTCACAATCGGGCAATGAAAGAAGGAAACTCAAGAACTCATCAAGGTGGGGACAAGTATTGCGGTATGGACATTCATACCTTGGCGGCTGATATGGATATCGCACTATGCACCCTTGTTTTCCAATTTTAGGATTTCCTGATTTACTTTCGAAAGGGCCTGTAGAAGTAGCCAAAGTTGTTTGTAACGCCTGCTCATTTCTGTTGCCTTGGGGACCAGATTTTTTCGAATATAGAATGTCTTGGTTTGCCCTTCAACTTTTGCCGTCAGGTTATAGCAAGACAAGGATGGTGAGAGAAAGCAAAGTCGGTCGTAATCAAATGGGTCTTTAGCATCCCCCAAAAATCAATCTCAGTGGATCACAGTAACCTTGGGGGCAACTCCATTCTTTGGCTCTTGAAACAAGAGAAAGACAAGTCCTTTTCTGCTGACTACATCAAGCGTGTCCAGAATGTTGACAAGAAGGATCAAATCCAAAAGCTTATAAAGAAGCACCATGGCGTCCTTGAATGAAAATATTTCACCTCACCACCTTTTTCTAAATACCAGGCAACGGCAAAGACATCAGTGCCGAGGTGAATCGGCTCTTGAACTGATTGATATCCATCGGCAGAGACTTCAAGTTCATAGGCTCCTGGGCAAGGGCCAGTCCTTGCACGTAGGGATGGGTGATATTGAGAATGCTAATCCGAGCACTGGCCGGAGTTGTATCGACGGACAGGCGTGATTCCGTGACCCTTGTGCCGAGCAGTTTGCCGATCTGGGCGGCACGCCGGCAGAAAAACAAACAACAAAAACAAAAGGATAGTGAATAATTTCATTATCAACTCTTAGATGAAATGTTATTTCCGAAAAATAAAATAGCAAAGGAATACCGCACACGCGACACTACACTCCCTGCGCAACGAGCTCAAATACGAATTCGTCCGATCCTGGAAAAGTACAGCGAATCGATTACATATCAAAGAGGTCATCTAGCACTTTCCGACCGGTGCCAGGTAGATGGTAAACTGGACTTCACCATCTACCTGAATCAGCTCATCCATCGCCTCCTGGTCATAAGCGGCGATGGCACAGGTTCCTGCCTGAATCGCCTCACAAGCTAAATAAAGATTCTGGCAGACATGCCCGGCATCGAGCAAAATAACCCGATGTGCCGACTGGAGGTAGCGCCACTCCATGCGATACGGTACTGTTGTCCATACAAACACCACAGCACTTTCAGCGACAAACTGCTGTCCCAGAACTGCCTTTACAAGTCTTATTTTGCTCTTATCATCTGCTAGGTACATTAAAACAAGCTCATGGGAGAGAGGCAGATAGCGGTAGAGTCCTGAGGGCACCTTCTCCACTCTATTGATGAACAGATAGGTTTCAAAACTGTGCCTGGCCCCGGCTGATGGCACTACACGAAAATGAGCCGGCTGCTCTCCAGGCCTTCTTTGTCCCTGTGTCGCCCAGAGGAGAAAGGCCAGTTCTTCAATCTTCAGGTAATCGTCATTATAGCTTCGCCTGCTTCGTCGGCTACCCATGGCCTCGACCAGATCTGTTTCCGGTATAACAAGACGCCAGGACTCCCTGTCGGGCAGGGCGATGCGAGGCAAATGTTGTGCAACTGGTTCCTCGAGGGGTGGCATGGGCACCCCTCTGTGCTGGTCACTTGAACGGAAGTCGATTGTCTTTCGAAGACTGTCTTTTAAAAAATTACGATAGAGTTTGAACACATCCATGGATCAACTCCTTAGTACTTTGTAATGTCTGAACAGCATTAACTCGTGGCAATATCATAACGGGTTGCGGTGAAACTTCCCAGATTATTTCAATAGCCTGGCATTTCGATGGGTATGATTTCTTACGGAAATCTGTTTCAAGCAGTAGCTGGAATCTTGGCCGAAGAAAGGTGAAGGTATCTTTCCAGCTTGCCTGGTAGCAATATTACTCATACAGTTTCAATTCAACCTGCTTTCACGCGAGGAGACAAAACTATGATAATCAGCGCCAGCAGAAGAACCGACATTCCCGCCTTTTATTCGGAGTGGTTTGTGAATCGACTCCAAGAGGGTAAAGTGCTTGTCCGCAACCCCATGAATTTTCATCAGGTTTCGCGGATTGCCCTTTCGCCGGAAAATGTCGAATGCCTGGTGTTCTGGACCAAGAATCCGGAGGCGATGCTTCCAAGGCTTGCTGCAATCAACGACCTCGGCTACCACTATTATTTCCTCTTTACCCTCACCCCCTATGATGGCAGAATCGAGGTGAATGTTCCCGCGGCCCTTGAACGCATCACTCTTTTCCAAACACTCGCCGAAATGATTGGTAAGGAGAAGGTCATCTGGCGATACGACCCGATCCTCTTCACCAACCACTACTCAACCAACTTTCATATCACTGCCTTTGCCAGGATCGCCGAGAGGCTTGCTGGTTGTACGGTTAAATGTATCGTCAGTTATGTGGAGATGTACAGGAAATGCGAGCGCAACATGAAAGGATTGACGCTCGATCACCCATCGATGGAACAACGGATCAACCTTCTTCGCACACTCCAGACAATCAGCAGCACCCACGGCATAACATTGCAAACCTGCGCTGCAGGCAATTACCTTAAAGATGCCGGGATATTTTCCGGCAGATGTATAGACGACCAGTTAATTACAAGGATCACCGGAAAAGGCATACGTGCCGGAAAGGACAAAAATCAACGCCGCGAATGCGGCTGTATTGAGAGTATCGACATCGGTGCATACAATTCCTGCCCGCATGGTTGTCTCTACTGCTACGCCAATAACGACCGGACTACAGTTGCACAGAACTTTGCCGCCCACAATCCGGAAACCCCTCTCCTCTACGAAGCTATCGGTTATAATGACAAAATTACAGACAGACTCCCCAAACGACTCAGCCATAAACAGCTCCAACTTTTTTCTGACTAGGGCATGGAATTCTCTTGAATGAGGCCTATTTTGATTTTTCTCGCGTAGAGATTATTTCTCCATTATTACCCAGTGATTTCCTTCCTGTCAGTTTTGGTGATTTTTAGTTTATTGTATTTTTCGTATTGACAGTCCTTCTAGGAAAGTTTATCTATGTCGCATCAAATAAATGTGCAAATATCGCATATTTAGTAGGGTTTTTCCTTACAGTTTTTTAAGCCTTCGCCTTATGTTGGATTCAGCTGTAACCCTATCTTTTTTTAGACTGCAGACCTACTTTTTCCTGGGCTAGCGTCTTACGTGTAACTCCGCATTTTTCCTACCTATAAAAAAGCAATTAGCTGATTTTTTTCTCCCTCCCATTCCTCTATATTGGCTATTGATGTTTTAGGTGCTTTTCCATGTCTGCCGGGAGTCGGTCCACCTGATCTCCTTGTCATGTGCGAAGACTTTGTGCTGCATGCATGACGAGTGAGCTTGTCCCCGGTTTCATTGTGTCAGGAGGGGATGAGCCTAAAATAGCGGCTGCATACAAGATACGGTCCGGCTGGTTATATGTGCCGGACTTCACACTTCTTCCCTCACTTGTGATAAGCAAGAAAGGAGTCTTAAATGGGAGTATCAAGGCGGGATTTTCTTAAACTGTCAGGCGGCACCGTTCTGGTGGCAACGCTTGGCGTCAACCTCGACCCGGCAAAGGCCTATGCCAAGGATTTGAGGATTAAAAACGCCAAGCAGACTACGACAATCTGCCCATACTGTTCCGTTGGGTGCGGACTCATCGTCTACCAGGAGAACGGCAAGGTTATCAACACCGAAGGCGATCCTGATCATCCGATCAATGAGGGCGCTCTCTGTTCCAAGGGCGCTTCGGTCATGCAGCTCGCCAACAACGATAAGCGAGTCGGCAAGCCATTGTACCGCGAACCCGGTGCAACTGCTTGGAAAGAGGTGGAATGGGACTGGGCGCTCGATAGAATCGCCCGCCTCGTCAAAGATACGCGGGACAAGAGCTTCAAGACAACTTCCAAGGCCAAGGTCAAGGAAAAGCAGGCCGACGGCACGGAGATTATGGTCGAGAAGGAATTCGTCGTCAACCGAACCGACAGCATCGCCCACGTGGGCAGCGCGGCTCTCGACAACGAGGAGTGCTACATTCTGCAAAAACTTGTCCGGTCGTGGGGCCTGGTGTACGTAGAACACCAGGCACGTATCTGACACAGCGCAACTGTTGCGGCTCTGGCAGAGTCGTTCGGACGCGGTGCAATGACAAACCACTGGATTGACCTGAAAAACGCCGATGTTATCCTGGCGATGGGCGGAAATCCAGCCTCAAACCATCCCATTTCGATGAAATGGATTATGCGCGCCCGGGAAAAGGGTGCGAAACTGATCTGTGTAGACCCACGCTTTACCCAGACCGCTGCAAAAGCCGACCTCTACGCCCCGCTCCGTTCCGGAACGGACATTGCCTTCCTCGGCGGGATGATCAAATATATCCTCGACAACAATCTCTATTTCAAAGAATACGTTGTCAACTACACCAATGCCGCATTCCTGGTGAATCCTGACTTCAAAGGGCCGGCTGATCTCGACGGTCTCTTTTCCGGGTACAACCTGGAAAAGAAAAACTATGACAAAGCAAGCTGGGCCTTCCAGAAAGACGAGAAAGGTATCCCCCTGCGGGATAACACCCTGGAAGACCCGAACTGTGTGTTCCAGCTCCTGAAAAAGCATTATGCACGTTACACCCCGGAAAAGGTAGTGAACATCACCGGGACACCCATGGACAAACTGATGGAGGTATACAAACTCTTTGGCTCCACGGGAACACCAGACCGGGTCGGGACCGAATGCTACGCCATGGGTTGGACCCAGCATACCGTCGGCACCCAGAACATCAGGGCCATGACCATCATCCAGGTATTGCTTGGCAACATGGGTATGCCAGGCGGCGGCATCAATGCGCTGCGCGGGGAGTCCAATGTGCAAGGATCGACCGACTACGGCATCCTCTTCCACATCTGGCCCGGCTACAACGCTGTACCAAACGCCTCTCTGGTTGACCTCGCGGCGTACAACGAGAAGAATACCCCGAAAACCAATGAACCGGGCAGCGTCAACTGGTGGTCCAACCGCCCCAAATACATCGCCAGTTACCTCAAGGCGGTCTACGGGGAGGCAGCCACCAAGGAAAATGATTTCGGCTACTCCTGGATGCCAAAAATCGACGTGGGTCAAAACGCCTCGTGGCTGATGATTTTCGACAAGATGTATAAGGGCGAGTTCGACGGCTTCTTTGCCTGGGGCCAAAACCCGGCATGTTCAGGGGCAAACTCCAACAAGACCCGCCAAGCCATGACCAAACTCAAATGGCTGGTGAACGTCAATCTCTTCGACAACGAGACCGCTTCCTTCTGGCGCGGACCCGGCATGAACCCGAAGGATATCCAGACCGAGGTTTTCATGCTGCCCTGCTGCTCGTCAATGGAGAAAGAGGGAAGTATCACCAATTCCGGACGTTGGGGGCAGTGGCGTTACAAGGCCATCGAACCGCAAGGTGGGTCACTACCGGACGCCGAGATCATTAACGAGCTATATTTCAAGGTTAAGGAACTCTACAAAAAAGAAGGCGGTGCCTATCCTGACCCCGTCGTCAACCTCAGTTGGGATTACGGGGATAAAGATGCAACGGGCAAGGTGAAACACGTGGATAGCCATGCCATCGCCAAGGAGATCAACGGCTACTATCTCGAGGATGTTTACGACAAAAAGGCCGATCCACCCAAACTCATCGGCAAGAAAGGCGACCTGGTCGCAAGCTTCGCCTTCCTGAAGGATGACGGTTCAACCTCGAGCGGTAACTGGCTCTATTGCAATTCCTATGTCACCAAAGACGGTAAATCTGTCAACATGATGGCACGGCGCGGCAAAGACGATCCAACCGGCCTCGGACTCTATTCCGGATGGGCATGGGCATGGCCAGTAAACCGCAGGGTCATTTACAACCGAGCCTCGGTAGACCTGCAGGGTAATCCATGGGATCCGAAACGTTCGCTCCTCAAATGGGATGCGGCAAAACCCGGTTGGGTGGGGGATGTCCCCGACGGAGGTGCACCACCGATGGGCACTTCCGGCAAACTCCCCTTCATCATGAAGCCTGACGGTGTCGCCTCAATGTTTGGGCCAGGACTTGCAGAAGGTCCGTTCCCGGAACATTATGAAGCTCTAGAGTGCCCTGTCGATAAAAACTCGATGTCCGGCCAGCGGATCAATCCGACTATCAAGATCTTCGGCGACAAGATGGATGCATTTGCCTCCTGCGATCTGCGGTTCCCCTTTGTCGGAACCACTTATCGGGTGTCGGAACACTGGCAGACAGGTGTCATGACACGACATTGCTCGTGGCTGCTGGAAATGCAGCCCCAGAACTTCGTGGAAATGAGCATTGAACTGGCAAAAGATCTGAAGCTCACCAACGGCGAGGCGGTTGTTGTCTCCTCCGCTCGTGGCGAGGTCAAAGCGGTCGCCTTGGTGTCTGAACGGTTCAAACCCTTCAAGATAGCTGACTCGACGGTCCACCAGGTCGGTCTTCCCTGGCATTTCGGCTGGCAGTTTCCCGAGGACGGCAGTGGGTATGACAGCGCCAACCTGCTTACACCGAACGTGGGTGACGCGAACACAATGATACCCGAGTCGAAGGCCTTCATGGTCAACGTCCGGAAGGCATAGGGGGTAGAATATGGCAAACGATAATACCAACAACCGTAAAGCAATCCTGGTCACCCCCGAAGCCTGTATCGGCTGCCGGGCCTGCCAGGTAGCCTGCAAAAGCTGGAACCAGCTGCCGGGCATCAAGACCAAGAACAACGGCACATACCAAAACCCGCCGGACCTGGCCAGTGCGGCATTTAACATCATCCAGTTCAGCGAGGTGCCGTCGAAAGAGTCCCCCGTGCGCTGGCTCTTTGTCAGCCGCCGCTGTATGCACTGCGATGACGCCGGCTGTATGAAGATCTGTCCTTCCGGCGCATTGTACAAGACAAAAGAAGGAGCCGTGGCTTATGACCGCGATAAATGTATCGGCTGCAAGCTCTGCGTCACCGCCTGCCCCTTCGATGTCCCCCGCTATGATGCAGAGGGCAAGGTGACAAAATGTCATCTCTGCTTTGACCGGATAGGCTCGGCAATGCAGCCCTCCTGTGTCAAGACCTGTCCCACCGGCGCATTGAAGTTCGACGACCGCGCCAAGCTCATCGATGACGCGAAGAAAGAAGGTTTTAAAACACTTTACGGCGAAAAAGACCTGGACGGCCTCGGTTCGATCTACGCCTTCAAGGAAGAACCGAAACTCTACGGGATGAAAGAAAACCCAACTATTCCGAGCAGTGTGGCCTTCTGGCACAACTATCTGAAGCCACTCTCCTGGATTGGTCTCAGCGGTGTTGTTGCTGCAGCAGCGATCCATTATCTGGCCATTGGCCCCCACAAGGAAAAGGAAGAGGAGGTGTGATATGGCTGAGATGGTAAGAAAATCAAGTGTCGACGAGATCCTGAACCACTGGATTCTCGCTGGAAGCTGCATCCTGCTGAGCATAACCGGGTTTGCCTTCCTGTTTCATCTGGAGCCGGTCAGCTCGGTATTCGGCGGTGTCAATACCATGAAAGAGGTACATAATTGGGGCGGAGTGGTGTTTGGCTTATCACTCCTCTACTCGATGCGCCATTACCTCATCGACGCCCTGGAATACGACGCCGACGACATGCAATGGTTCAAGGTGGCGGGAGGCTATCTGTCGCATAAGGTGACGGTCCCGCCGATGGGTAAATACAATCCCGGCCAGAAGCTCTATTATCTGGCTATTGTGGTGGCCGGCATCGCTATTGCGGCCTCAGGCCTCGTCATGTGGTTGCTGAAGGACAATGCGAGCCTGCTGCTCCTTTCACACATTGTGCATAATGTGGCGTTCATCATCTTTGTGCTTGCCGTACCGGTCCATATTTATCTCGGAACCCTTGCCAATCCTGGGACCTTCAAACTGATGGTGAGCGGCACTTTGCCCCTTAGCGAGGCGAAGAAGCGGTACCCCAAATGGATGAAGGCTGCCGGCAAAATGTAACCGCTTGCTGAATGTCAACCTAAAATGAGGATAAAGGGGATACAGCTGTATCCCCTTTATTGTTTACTATGCTGAAACAATTACTGGCTTGCATCTTCGTTCTACTGCTCTTCGGAAACGCATTGGCAGAGGAAAAGAAGACCGAAATCCCGATCGGCGACTCCCCAAGCCTGGGACCGGCCGATGCACCGATCACCATCATTGAATTCATTGATTTCCAGTGACCCCACTGTGTGGCGGTCGGTCCGATCGTCAAACAGATACTCCAGACCTACCCCGGCAAGATCCGCCTGGTAATCAAGAATTATCCCTATAAATACCGTGATTTTTCAAAAATAGCGGCCGAGGCTTCGCTTGCGGCAAGGGACCAGGGCAAATACTGGGAGATGCACGATATGCTGATCTCCCACTCACCGAAGCTTGACCGGACCAGTCTGATAGCCTATGCTGGGGAGCTGGGGCTTGAGGTAAAAAAATTCACCGAATCGATCGATAGCGGTCGACACATGCAGGAGATCGAAGGCGACCTCAAGCTCGCCGAATCCATTGACCTCTACAACACTCCAACTTTCTACATCAACGGATTACAGATAGTTGGTGAGCGCCCAATGAACTTCTTCAAGAAGATCATTGATGAACAATTGAATCAGTCGGGAAAATAAGCGCATGAAAAGAATAGTCATTGGCCTGATCTTGGGCATTTTCTGCTTTCCGGTCTGTGGAGTTACCGGCCAGCTGGAGCCTATGGGCGATGTCCCTATCCCGAAGGGCAACCTCCAGACAACAGAGAAGGTCGAACTCGGCAAGAAACTTTTTTTTGACCGGCGATTGTCAGGTGACGGGACCATGAGCTGTGCGACCTGCCATGATCCGAAGCAGAGCTACAGCGACGGACTTGAGATTTCTCTCAACTATCCCACTACCCGCAACTGGCGGAACTCTCCAACCATCATCAACGCTGCCTTCCAGCTCTACCTTTTCCATGACGGACGGGCGGCAAGCCTCGAAGAACAGGCCCTGTTTCCTATGATGTCAGCCTTCGAGATGAATCAGAACCTCGACTTCATGGAGGAGGAGATCCGCTCCGTACCGGAATATGTGGAAGAGTTTACGACGGTCTTCGGAGACCCGGACATAACCCGGGATCGCATTGCCATGGCGATCGCCGCATTCGAACGCAGCCTCATTTCCGGCGATGCCCTACTCGACCGATTGCTCCGTGGCGATGAAAGCGCTCTATCGCCTGAGGCGCGGCAGGGGTATGAAATATTTATCGGCAAAGGCAAGTGTGCCGATTGCCATTACGGCAGCAAGTTGGCCGACGACCGGTTTCACGCCCTGCAGGTAGAGGAGAACCCCGAACATCTAAAAGACCCGCGGATTGCCGCAACTCGCAGATTCGTAGCCAAGGTTTCTCATTTCGAAAATTATCGGACCTTAGCCGAAGACCCCGGCAGGTTTCTCATCACCAAGGATGCAAAAGACTGGAAAGCTTTCAGAACACCAAGCCTGAGAGAAATCGCCGGGACTGCCCCCTACATGCACAACGGCATCTACGCGACTCTGGCCGAGGTCATTGAATTCTTCAACGCTGGAGGTGGGAAGAGCAACACTGCACTGAAGCCCTTACAGCTCACGGCCGCGGAAAAGAAACAGCTGGAAATCTTCCTTGAAGAAGGATTAACCGGAGCAACGACCACCTTTAGCTACCCCAAAATTCCCTAAGGAGCATTATGACCATTGAGATTCAAGCCTTAATTGACAAACGCCCACACCTCAAGGACCCTCTTGAGCTCTATGCCAGATGGCAGCGCTTTCACCATGAAACTGCAGCACTCCTGCCGAAAGAACGGGCGATGTCCTCAACCGACTCCAAAGGATATCCGCGAGATATTGCCGCCCAGGTTTTCCAGCTGTTTGTCTCCATTTTCGACCTGCCGGGAATGGAATTTGAGCCTCTTGGCCAGGCGCTTGCGGACGGTGATATTGACTTCATGCGCTTGCCCCTGAACGAAATCCCGGCCCTCCTCGATCTTTCCTGCAGCGACGAAGAACTGACCAAGGTCTTGTTTCTTTTTGCGAGACCCTACTTTCTGGCACTGAGGGAGACCTTCCCGCTTGACGGCAGTGAGTGGAAGGGCGGACGTTGCCCCCTCTGTTCGGCACAGGCTGCCCTGGCATCTATTATTGAAGGCCCCAAACGACTGTTGCACTGCTCCTTCTGCGGCACTACCGGCCCATATCGTTTTATTGGCTGCCCGAACTGCGAAAGCACCGATACGGCAACGCTCAACACCATCGTGTCCGAAGATGAACCAGGATTCCGGATAGCCACCTGCGATGCCTGTCACACCTATGTGAAGGTCGTAGAGAACCCAGCTCTCAAGGAAATGGCAATTGATCTTGCCGATTTGGCGAGCATTCCACTCGATATCGTGGCCCAGGACAAAGGCTATGCTCGGATGGCGCCGAATCCTATCAGTTTAAAGAAAATGGGATAGATCCTCAAAACGTCCTCCTCGCATCAGCCTTCATCCTGATAAATTTTCCAGCCACCTGGGAGATGTTCAGTGCGAACAACTCTCAGGTGGCGGCCCTGTTGCCAAATTACTGCCGCTGATACAGTTTCTCCGCACGAGCCAAGTCTGGCCGACAGCAACAAATCAGTAGCTTTCTCGCTCTTTTCCGGTTTATTAGTGCCTTAAAAATTCATTGCTTGTTTTTAAAGAGCGAATTTCGTGAAGATACTTATCCCTCTCTTGTAATCGATAAGAGTCAACCTTTCTTTTTTCTGAGATAAAAAACAGACTTTAACCACCGGAACACACGTATGACACGCAAAAAACAGCTGATATCTGCAACCTTCATTGCCTTTCTCCTTACTGCCTACCTGGCTGGTGCTGCCCCGGAACACGGCACAGATCAAAGCAAGAGCAACATGACCCGTGGTCAGGCGATGGTCCTCGGAATTGTCGAAGGATTGACCGAATACCTGCCGGTCAGCTCAACCGGCCATCTGCTCCTGGCAGAGCGGATCATGGGTATCGGTGAAGGACAGTCCCTTTCGCTAAGCGAAAAAGAACGAAAAAAGGAGGCTGCAGACGCCTATGCCATCTGCATCCAGGGGGGGGCAATCATTGCCGTCCTCGGTCTCTATTTCAACCGGGTTGTACAAATGATCATGGGGTTGTTCGGCCGCGATCCCGCCGGTCTCCGCCTGTTTATCGGCGTTGTGGCCGGTTTTATACCTGCGGCGGTCATCGGCCTGTTGCTCAATAAGATCATCAAGTCCTACCTCTTTGGCCCCTGGCCGGTGGTTGCCGCCTGGCTGGTCGGCGGTCTGGCAATCCTTGCCGTCAGCTACCGCAACCGCAACAACCAGACAGTGCGGTCCGGCAGCGCACTTGAGGCCCTCACCTGGAAAATGGCGGTTATCATCGGCTTTGCCCAATGCATCGCCATGTGGCCTGGGGTCAGCCGCAGCCTGGTGACCATCGTCGGCGGGCTCCTGGTGGGTCTTGGCCTTCCGGCTGCCGTTGAATTCAGCTTTCTTCTCGGAGTCGTCACCCTGAGCGCCGCCACCGCCCATGACGCACTCAAGCACGGCCAGGCCATGCTGCAAACCTTCGACCTGCAATCCTTAGGTATCGGCCTGCTGTTTGCCTTTATTTCCGCGGTAATCTCAGTGAAATGGATGGTCGCCTATCTGAACCGGCATGGCCTGGCCATCTTCGGCTACTATCGGGTTGTTTTGGCTTTGGTGGTTGGCGGCCTGCTGGCAACAAAGATGATCTAAAAACCGGTCAGGTTCTGTTATGCTTTATCCTTTACCCGAAGTCATGCTTCTCAACATTTCACTCTCCACCCAACTGCAGGGTTCGATAGTCGAGGACCTGCCGCTCAAGGGCCACACTGTTGATAAAGGCGGTCAGCCGGTCGTTGGCAAGCAGCGATGCTAATTCCCCGCTCGCCAGTACCGCTCGTAGCCGCTCATCCAAGTGTTCCGCAGGGAGTGAGCGTCGCCGGTTGAACTGCCTTTTCTCCTCGGTCAACCAGCGGTCATAAAGCTTTTGCCCCAGATGCAGCCTGGTGACATCAACGCCTTTGGCCGAATACAGGCTTTGCATATGATGCAGCAGGATGTGCACCTCGTCGTATATCGGCATGCGGTTTCGGAAAAAACGGTGAGGAATTGCCGGTGCAAAGCCATATTTCTCAAGCAACACTGTCATACGCCGGGAAAAACTGTGACAAAAGGGGGCAAGCGGTGCACCAGACGGCAGATCCTTGCCGTAAAGATGGAGGTAGCTCGGTAGTTTTTCTGGAAACTGGACTGCGAGGGTTTTGAGAAACCCCTCTTTTTGCCTGCCTGGCCGCAGCGTCAGGGAGCCAGGGACGACAAAGTCGACGCCGATATCGGCAAGAGAGGTAAAAAGAGAATGCAGGTTGTCCTCCCGATCGGCAAGATAGGGCAGAAGCGGCATGGCCAAAACCCCGGTACACAGCCCCGCCGCCTTGCACTGCCGCAACAAGTTCAATCGGTCGCCTACGGTCGGTGCACCGGGCTCGAAAATCGCCCGCAAATTATCATCGGCAAAGACCAGGGAGACAGCGACGATACAGCCTGACCTTGCCTGCACAGCCTGCCAGAGAGGAAGATCGCGTTGCAGGAGGGTTGATTTGGTAAGCAGAACCACGGGAAAATCGGCTTCCGCGAGGAGTTCAGCACAGGCGCGGACGAGGCCCAAGCCTTCCTCAACCGGTTGATAGATATCGGTGATCCCGGAGCCCAGGGATATAAAGCCCTTTTCCCTCAGCCGCGTCAGTTCATCACGAAGCCTCTCCGGCAGATTGTCGCGCACCGTGATATCGGTGGCGAAATCCCCCTCGACATGGTACCGCTCCGCTCGTCCGTCGCAGTAGACACAGCCGTGCGCACAGGCCATATAGGGCGCCAGCCGATATTTTGCCAAGGAGAAGGGTTCGGCCAGGAGGTTCTTACGTAGCGCAATTTTCACTGTGCGGTGGTGCAGGGTAACTGGAGTTGTCATTCGTTATTTTTCGGGGTAATTCCTGCTATTCCGACCATGAATCGTATCAACCCGTAACTGAACCAGCACACCAGACGCAGCATGAATGGCTGATGTCGCCAGTTTTTTTCAAAAATTCGCCTCGACCCGATATTGATAGCCTGCTCCAGACTGTCCTTTAATGTTATGGCAAAGTTCTGATCATCAACAACGATATTTGCCTCAAGGGCGAGCAGTAGACTAAACGGGTCAAGATTTGAGGATCCAACTGTTGCCCAATGGTCATCGATCACCGCGACCTTGGCATGCAGAATACTCTGGTGGTATTCATAGATCTCAATCCCGGAGTCGAGAAAGCTGCCAAAGAGAGCACGTGAAGCATAGTGGGCCAATCGATACTCCATTTTCCCCTGTAACAGCAAAACCACCCGGACACCACGACTGGCTGCAGCCAAGAGGGCCCGACGAAAATTCCTCCCGGGTAAAAAATAGGCATTTGCCAGAATAATTTCGCTTTGAGCCTGTTCAATTGCCTGCAAGTAGGCTATTTCGATATCGCGTCGATGACGGAAATTATCTCGAATGAGAAAGGTCGATCGCATATTTCCCGCAGATTCCGGCGGAGGAGCCTGCCTTTTTTTGTCCCGGTGCCAATCAAGCCGCAAGCGGCGCGACCAGACGACCCGAAGCCACATCCTGCGGGTTGAAACATAGATTTTTTTCACCAACGGCCCTTCCACGCTTACCGCATAGTCATAGCGCGGTGATGCCTGACCTGGCATATCCAAATCATCTATGATATTGATGCCTCCAACAAAAGCCAGACTCTGGTCTATCACCGCAATTTTTCGGTGTAAGCGCCTCAGCCTCCTGCGCCGCAGTGTCCAAGGCGATATCTTGGGCCGAAACTTCAACACCATAACACCTGCCTCTTTAAGGTAATCAATCATGGTTTTTGGCAAACTGTTCGACCCGAAGCCATCGATCAGTAGATGCGTTATTACCCCACGCATGGCGGCTCGCCTGAGGGCTTCGGCGATGCGTCGCCCTGTATGATCATTCTCGAAAATATAGGTTTCAAGGTAGATATCATATACTGCTCGGTCCAGGGCGGCTTCAAGAGCCGGGAAATACGCATCACCGTTATGCAACAGGGTAACACGATTGCCTGAATTCATTTTGGTTACAGCTGGGGGACTTACTCTCACCTGGGTCATGACGGCTTCGGTAGTGGGTTCTTTGTTGACCTGGTTCGTTTCAATTATAGGAGGAGGCTTCTTCGGCTGTCTTCCCGTTTCCTGGGGTTAGAGACCTTTTGGTATTTTACCTACGTGCTCAGTTTTGTTGGAAATTCGGCTATTGCCTTGCCACACCATCAGTTGAGGGCGGTCTCTTGGTTATCGTGTAAATCACTTCAACCTGCTTTTGCGACTGATCCACCAGCTT
>JAHJLI010000193.1 GCA_018821785.1 Pseudomonadota bacterium | reverse complement strand
GGCCGATACGTTCAAGAAATCGTGATGTCCTTTCTCTTTTGCGACCATTTTCTGAGTAATAATTGAGACATTTCTCTATTACTTCAATAGCTTCTTCATCGGTAAGGTGCTCAGTCAGAATATCTGCAATACGGGGGCGATTTCCTGAATGTCCTCCAAAAGTTACCGTCCAACCATTTTTTTTTCCTACTACTCCGATGTCTCTAACAAAACTTTCAGCACAACAAAACTGACAGCCTGAAACTCCAATCTTAAGTTTTGCGGGCAGCAGTCTGTTGCCCAGCAAATTTTCAAGACGAATGCCGAAGCCCAAGGAATCTCGAACCCCATATTTGCAGACTTCTGTACCGGGGCACGCCTGAACGTAATGTAAGCAGAGCCCAGTGGCTTTCCCAGGAGTCATGGCTAGGTCTTGGTAAATCGAGGTGAGATCTTTCTCTTTTACACCGATAAGGGCGAGGCGTTGCCCGGAAGTAATTTTGACAAAAGGTACGTCGTATTTTTTGACAACATCGGCTATTGCACCTAAGTGATGTGGACTGAGCAAGCCACCGGGGATTCTAGGCACAATTGCATAGGTGGTATTGTCTCTTTGTAAAATGGCATGTTGAATATTGATGGTTTGCATGGTGGAGTTCCGTTTAAGTAATAATGGCAAAAATATCAAATTAATTAACTAGTTAGCCCGCTAAACGGGACAAGTATCTGCGCCAAACTCGTTTATAAAAAACAAGAAACGAATTTCTAAGGTAAAGAACGAACGTTAGGTCAAGGTGATGTGCGGTAGCGGGCATCAATAAACAGGTTTGAAATCAAAGAAGTGGCGTGTTTCCAACTTTCTGTGAGTTCGGGTTTCACCTCGAGCCACAAAAGAACTGGTTATGGCTCCGTTTGCTGTGAATCGTACCCCCTCAAGAAATTCACCGTCTGTTATGCCGGTTGCGGCAATAGCGACTTCTTTGCTTCGAATAAGATCCTGAACGCGAAAAACTTTTTCATAATCGCTGATACCGTGTTTCAATGCTTCATGTTTGTCTTGATCGTTATCGTAAACAATTTTTCCTTCAAAGTAACCCCCAAGGCAGGATATAGCGGCAGTTACTAAAACAGCCTCTGGGGCAAAGCCATATCCTATGTAGATATCGGCTTTTTCACCGGTAATTGCAGCTAGACAACCGGAGACTTCACCTTCATCAATGAGTTTGATGCGGGCGCCACAACCCCTGATCTCACTAATCAGATCCTTGTGATGGATTTTGTTTAGAATACAAACAGTAACGTTCTCGGTGTATTTTCTTAAAGCTCTTGCTACTCTTTTGACGTTGATGATAGGTGGCTGACTAATATCGATAACCTCACCAACTTGGGGGCCTACAACAATTTTGTACATTATAAGGTTGGGTACAGACTGTATCGATCCTGCCTTGGCTATTACCGCGTAGGAGGTAGAGTTGCTTTTTCCGTCGGCAGCGCTACGATAGGCTTCAAGAGCAATGGTCATGAGGTCGGTCTTTTCTCCACCCTTGCCAAGAATGTTGGGAAGCTGAAAGACTTCTGGGCGATCAAGAAAACGATCATTAATAAGAATTCCCTCAATATTCAAGCGATTCAGTGTCTTGGTAATCGCCTTTCGGGTTTGATTGAGTATATCTCTATGATCCCCAAGCCCTTGCAGACGTGCGGCCGTTAGTGCGGCAATCTCAGTCGCCCGAACAATTTCCATTCCGTAATTAGTATCCATAATTCAATAGTCAAGGGTTAAAGAAGTGTTGAATGTAAGCTGTTTTTTTCGACATATTTCGCGAGTCGTTGCATGATTGCATCCCGCTCTTGCCTGAGTTTCTTGCCGGCGATGGTATCTTTAATCTTCATAGGTCTTGGAAATTCTACAATAAGTTCGATGTCCAAGGGCGCTGACTCGAGCTTTCTTTCTGCTTCCATGATTTCGTTTGGAGTGGGCAAAATTATCCCATAGAGCTGATGGGGGGTATGGACCAGGGAATGGCCTCGATTATAATAGGCGGCCGCAAACCCGCCGTCTACGTTTATTGCCACCCCATCTTCGCTGGCCATTTGAACGCCTTTTTTGTAATTTACAGGGGTATGCCCGAAAATGACCCGTTGTACGCCAAATTCCAGTTGCATCTTCCGCTTGAAGGTGGCGGTTTGCATATTCTCTTTCCAAAAGAGACTCTTCTCGGTGTGTGTGGCCTTATCTAATAAGAAATATCTTTCAAATGTTTTCATTGCATGTTTGCCGAAAAAAGGTGATTTCGGGCCACACCAGAGATAGAAGAAAAGAGCCTGATCGTCACAATTTTGAGCCTGACCTGTCAGATAATTCTGACCAACTCTAGAGATGGTGTCCTGGATGAAGATAAGCAAGTTTTTGCCCTTATAACCAAGAAATTCTTCGAACTCGCCATCGGCTGTTGATGGAACCAGGGCGTGGATATTAAGGAAATTGTTCTGTATGTGAAAGGTTTTGCCTTTAGTGAAAAGGAATTTGAGGAGACGTTTTAGACGTTTATTGCCAGTGAACTGAATGGCCAAATCATTTATAAGTTGTTGTTCCTCATTTGTTAACTTGCCTGGATTTTGCTGATCCAAGGTTGGGAAATGACGATCGTTGAGTGATTCAGTGTTGCCTGATCGAAGCATTGTTGCCAAACGTTCAAGCCACAACCTGTTCTTCATCTCATATTGGGGGAAATCGCGAATGGTTTGTTCTTCCAGCTTAAACTGGATAATGGCCAGGGCCTTTTCCATAGAGCGGCCCTTGTTAGTTTTTGCTTTAAAATTACCGGTAACCTTTTCAACGGGATAGGTACGTTCTGCAAAATCGGCTAATTTTGAGCTATCAAAACCTAAACGATCAAGAAACTCAAAATGGTCGTAACGACAAGTAATTCGCATGGCTTCGGCAATAAGTGAACGATTGCCGGATGCGGCCCCCATCCACAAGATATCGTGGTTACCGTAAACATAATCAACCATATGTTTATAGAAATGTGAAGACAGTATCCTAAGGATCTTATCTGGCTGAGGTCCGCGATCAAAGACATCGCCCAAGACCTGGATCCTATCAAGTAATACCTGACGGATGGTATAGGACAGGTGGGCGATCAACCTGTTTGAGATAATTGCTTCTTCAAAAATAGGGTCGGGAACTGGAATTCCGGAGAGTAACCTGTTGATTATGTCACGAAATTCCGGGCGAAAGATTTCTGTTCCATGTGATTTAATGTTGGTGAGCTTATACTTTAACACTTCCACCAGACAGAGAATGACATCTTGCATATCCATCTGGATGATGTCGTCTTCAAAATATTGCTGTTTTCTAATGATTTTGGTCAAATATTGGATTTTTTCAGAACTGAAGGTGTTCGGCAAAGCCTCTTTGCAGGTTTGGTACAGCATGCCGAACCTGCCACGGAGAATGGATTTAAATCTGTCACCTTCACCGTGCAGGTCACTTATCCATAAAGTTGTTGGGATGTTAGAATTAAGCTCGAGATCAAGATCCAGTAATTTGCTGGAAAGTTTATCAATCTCACTGACTCGGGTTTCAGTTGAACGACTGCTATCATCACTCTGTTGATGTAAGGGAGACATAGCACCACCAATTTACCTTGAGGGTTCGAAAAATGATTATAAAGCATTCAGTAAAAAATTTTCATGTAATAGTCTAATATATCAAAAGAGTAGGGAATAACCTAGGAAATCCATGTCAATGAATGATTCGTGGTGATTTTACAAAAAAACGAGTTACAAAAGAGGTGTGTTGGGAAAGGGTAAAGGCGAAACGCAAAAACCCCTATTGAGCGAAGCTCAATAGGGGTTTTTGCGTAAAAAATCGGCGGTGACCT
>JAHJLI010000192.1 GCA_018821785.1 Pseudomonadota bacterium | reverse complement strand
TGGTACTGCATGGGTAACTGTGTGGGAGAGTAGGTCACCGCCGATTTTTTACGCTAAACCCCTATTGAGCTTCGCTCAATAGGGGTTTTTGCGTTTCTACACTTTTGAGGGGATCAATCACTCACCGATGACCGCCAACATGCTACTGCATTCCATCAAGGAATGTGTTACCGTGGGTAGCATCATTTTCATTCACTTTTTCCATTCAAGATTCCAGACTTTCAGTAGGATAATGCAACCGACTCCTGCACTATGAAAAACATCTTTCCCTCCTCACAATTTACCCCCCTCCTGCAAGAAACGACTCCTTCTGCTAAGACACTGGTCGCCCTTATCGGCCTTATGCTTTTTGAAAATCTTTTCTCACTTTTTTCTCCCTGGCTAGCCGGGCAATTCTCTGAAGTTCTCCTGCACGGTTCTGCAAAAATCCCCCTCAACTACCGACAAATTCTTCTAGCCTGGCTATGCCTCATACTGGTCCAAGCCATTCTCAGCTACTACAGCCGGATCATTTCCGGAGTTGCCGGAGAACGGATGGTTATCAAACTTCGCAACAAGCTGTACTCCCACCTGCAAGCCTTGCCGGTTCTGTTTTTTCATGAGCGTAAACATGGCCAGATTCTCTCTCTGCTTTCCTATGATACTACGGTTATCGGCACTTTTGTAAGCGGCACGCTGATCGGTTTCATCCCTCTTTTTGTTACCGCCGCCGGGGCAATTGTCTGCATGTACCTGATCAATCCGTTAGTTGCCTGTCTCAGCACCCTGCTTATCCCTCTTTTTGTGCTTATCACTAAAATACTTGGCAGGAAGATTCGCCCTCTCAGCCAAGATCTTATGCGCCAGTACGGAACGACTTTTTCAATCGCTGAGGAAAATCTCAGCACCTTGCCGCTTATCAAGTCGTTTAGTCGTGAATCCATTGAGTATCAGCGTTTTGCAACCAGTAACGACGATCTTCTGACAACTACCAAAAGATATATCAATGCCCAGGCACAACTGGCCCCGATCACCCGCTTTCTTGCCAGCGCCATTATCATCGTCTTCCTGCTCCTTGCCGGCGATCGTTTCATGGCCGGTAACATGAGTACCGGCAATTTTGTCAGCCTGATGCTTTATGGTTTACTGCTGACGCGTCCAATAAGCGGCATGGCTGAGGCCTATGGACAAACCCAACGGGCTCTGGCCGCTGCCCGTCGACTTGGTGAAGTCTTTGAACAAAAAAAGGAAAACTTTTCATTCGGCACAGTTTTGCCGCCTGTTATGGGAAAAATCACCTTTACCGATGTTGCCTTTGGATATCCTGACAGAGAGGTCCTTTTCCCCTCTTTAAACCTTGAAATTCTGCCAGGCGAGACAATTGCCATAACCGGCAAAAACGGTGCTGGTAAAAGCACTATCGTGCATCTGCTGATTCGCCTATACAATCCATTGTCGGGCACTATCCGTATCGATGACAATGATATCCGGGACGTTACTCTGGAAAGCCTCCGCTCGCAGATCGGCCTGGTACAACAGAATGTATTGTTGCGCAACAGCAGCGTCCGCGACAATCTTCTCTTCGGTAAACACGATGCCGAAACCGCTGACCTGGTAAAAGCTGCAAAGGCAGCGCATGCCTACGAGTTCATCATCTCCCTTCCCGCCGGATTTGATACCCTTATCGGCGATCAGGGTGTGAAACTTTCCGGTGGCCAGAAGCAACGGCTGTCTCTTGCTCGGGCACTTTTAAAAAATCCACCGATACTGATTCTTGATGAGGCCACGGCGATGTTTGATCCGGAGGGCGAAAGCAGTTTTATTCGTGATAATCTGGCAGCGCTCCGCGACCGAACCGTTATAATCATTACCCATCGCCCGGCTACTCTCGCCCTTGCCGACCGAATTTATGAACTTAAAGACGGCGCATTGCACCTTCTTTCCTGAAGTCACTTGCAAAGCGGTTAACATTTTTTTATATACAGATACTGTAGGTATCACTCCAAACTTTAAAGAGATTTTTTATCAATGACATCCCCCGCCCTTTCTATCGTCATTCTCGCCGCCGGCAAAGGCACCCGAATGAAATCGGACAAAGCCAAGGTGCTGCATGAAGTTTTCTTTGCCCCCATGGTGCAGCATGTCGTGAATGCCGTTCTCCCACTTCAAGCTACCCGAACGGTGATCGTTGTCGGCCACCAGGCAGAGGCGGTTGAGAAGGCTCTGCAGGCTTTTCCTTGCCAGTTTGCTATCCAGGAGCAGCAACTCGGTACGGGCCACGCGGTCCTGGCCGCCGGGCAAGCAATACAAGAAGACACCGGTACAGTAATGATACTCTGCGGAGACACCCCTCTCATCAGAACGGAGACCCTTGCCCAGATGTATGCCGCCCATATACAGAGCCGGGCTACTACGCTTACATTGATGACCACCATTCTTGATAATCCGACCAACTATGGCCGGATTATGACAGGTCTCGACGACAAGGTCCTTGGCATCGTCGAGCAAAAAGACGCATCTCCCGAGCAATTGCAAATTCAAGAAGTAAACGCCGGTATCTATTGTGTTGACAAAACCTTTCTTTTTTCGGCATTAGAGAAAGTGGGCACCAATAACAGCCAGAAAGAGGTCTATCTGACTGACATCGTCAAACAAGCTGTTGAGGCCGGCCTGAAGGTTGAAAAATTCGTCGTCACCTCCCCCACCGAAGTACTTGGGGTCAATTCTCGGGTTGAACTTGCCGATGCCCAGCTGGAATTGCAGTTACGAAGAAACCGGGCACTGATGCTGCAAGGGGTGACAATATACAATCCTCAGACAGTTGCGATCTCTCCGGATGTCAAAATTGGTAATGATACAGTGCTGGAAGCCGGAGTCCGGATAACCGGAAATAGCGAAATCGGCCAGGGAAGCAGGATCGGCCAGGGAGCAATATTGCAAAACTGCCGGATCGGAGATCGGACGGTAATCGGCCCCTATAGTTGTTTATCGGAAATAACCGTGGCTGCCGACAGAACATTGCCCCCCTTCAGCTGCGATTGCTGAAAGGTTCGAATCCTCTGTCAGGGATGAGGCCCCCCAACACGCTCTCCACCAACGAACCACTGCCAACCTACAGGTGCATGCATGAGTGATATAAAAAAGATGTATTCAACCATTCTCGGAGACAGCTTTCCGATGGATATGACAATTTCCTTCGGTAATCAGAAACTCGTTTATCGCAAGAAAACCTGGAAAATTAAAAGCCAGGATGGAACCATCGACGAGCGAGGCGTACGCTATGGCGAAAACCCCGACCAGGAGGCGGCGCTCTATGAACTGGTTAATGGTAATCTGACCCTCGGCAACTGTCATTTTATTGAACCCGGCAATGGCCTGGTCTCGTCAATTGCCGTCGAAGATATGCTCCAGGTCGGCAAACATCCTGGTAAAATCAATCTCACCGATGTCGATAACGGACTGAATATCATCAAATACCTGATGAACAAACCCGCTGCAGTTATTCTCAAACACAATAACCCATGCGGCGCTGCCTACGGTGACACCCTGGCAATGGCCTTCAACCGCGCCCTCCGCTGTGACCGCATCGCCGCCTTTGGCGGGGCCGTTGTTCTTAACCGGCCATGCGATAAAGACACCGCGGAGATGTTGGCCAACAATTATCTTGAGGTAGTCTGCGCCCCGGAATTTGAAAACGGCAGCCTGGACATTCTCAAGAAATCGAAAAACCTGCGTATCATTCGGATCGGCGCCATAGACAGGCTCAGTGATTTTGAAATATTTCGCTTTGTTGACTTTAAAAGCCTTATTGATGGGGGTATCATTGTGCAGCAGTCGGCTGTCAACTCGATTCGCAGCATTTCCGATTTGAAACCTGCTGTTACAACATGGCAGGGGAAGGAATATCGTTGCGAACGGCAACCGACAGCGCGTGAAATTGATGATATGATTTTTGGCTGGGCGGTTGAGCATGGAGTCACATCCAACTCAGTGCTGTATGTGAAGGATGGCTGTACTGTGGGAATTGGGACAGGAGAACAGGACCGGGTTGGGGTGGCTGAGATTGCTGTGCATAAGGCGTATATAAAATATGCAGACATTCTATGTTTTGATGCGTATGGTATTGGCTATGCTGACCTCGAACTTACCATCAGCAAAGGTGAACATAATGTTTCCGAACAACTGGCAATTGATTCAGAGGTGCGGAAAAACCAAGGTGGAATTAAGGGTTCAGTAATGATCTCCGATGCCTTTTTCCCTTTCCGGGATGGCGCTGATGTTGGTATTAAACAAGGGGTATCAGCTATTCTCCAAGCCGGTGGATCATTACGAGATTTCGAGACTATTGAGGCATGCAACGAAATTCTTCCAAATGTTGCCATGATGTTTACAGGCCAGCGATCGTTTAAGCATTAGTGTTTAGTTTTCAGCTATAACGTTCATTACGTCATGATATGAAATTCTACACAATGATCTTAATAATTAGTATGATCACACTTAACACTCCATATTTGGAAGGACTGATTGTCAAAAGAAACCCAGAACTGCTTTTCACAGGACTGGACGAGGAAACTGTAATACTCGACATTGAATCAGGCTTTTATAATAGCCTAAATGAAGTCGGCACCACGATCTGGAATCTTCTTGAACAATCAACCTCAATAGGAACACTAAAGAATCATATTCTTCAAACTTATGAAATAACTGAAACTCAATGTCTAGAAGATCTCATTTTTTTCCTCAATCAACTCAATTCGCAAAATCTTCTAGTATTTCATCATGCAGCTACTGGTTAAATTTATGCTTCTGCCAAATACCGAAACACACCTTAGCTATTCTATTAATTTTAACTAATCGTAGTATTTGGCGAACGGGGAAAGAACATGTTGGTTATAAGTTTACGAAAGCAATGATCTTACAAGGGCAGGATAAGATTTATAATATTTTTTTGCATCAACAACATATTTTAAAAAGATATATAAAAAGAAAAGCCTGTTTGCAACCACAGAAGGTTTATGGTACAAATAATGCAAGAAAAACAGCGGGAGAGATGAGTGAACTGTTGCTTTGGCTCATCCAAGATGAATTTAATTACATAATTGGGAGTGATAGAAAATGAACGTGGAACAATTAGCCCAAGAGCCATTGTCAAATGATCCCAGAAAAGAATATCATAAACCTATTTTAACAACGCTTGGAAAGGTCAGTGAGCTTACAACAGGCGGGTCAGCACCTGAAACTGAAAACACTAATCCGGAAGTCGGTCCCCCTTTCCCAAATGGAACCCCACGCCCTTAGCGATCGTATTAGTTCAACCTTTGGAAGCAGAAAATGTTGAATATTGTTCCTAATATTATATAGTTAATGTAGTTTTTTGTTTCAACGGGGATACTGAGATACCCATTACAGCTTTCCAAAAAAAATTTACCACACACAAGGAAGATTCCCATGTCAGGCTCCACCACTTGTTGGCGGGTCTGACCCGCCAGCTTTTATCTTTTCATGGAAGATATCATAAGTTTTTTCAACGGCATACAATAAATTTACCAGACAAGGCATTTCAATACCTGAAATGCCTGTTCCAGGCGGGTTAAAAGAACAATGAACGAATGAAAGAGAGAGTGGTCGAGACCGTGTATGATCCCCGCTGCAATTTCTCCTTTCAGATTCACAGTGGGGACTGGCGCCCTTTGAATAGCCAGATCGTTAGAGATAGTGATAAACTGCTTCGAGGACACAACGACAGTGACTCTATATCGACGAAACCGAAATCCCGAAGAAAGGCGCGAGAAATCGGTCGGCGTTGCTCGATAGCGGTGTGGTCAGCTCGGCAAAATCGACAATTGCCAAGTCGCTATTTTTGCCCCAAGTGTGGATCAAGGACAAAAAACGCTGTGAGAAAGCAAAGATCCATCATACCGTCTTCAAAACCAAGCATCAACAGGCGATTGAGATGATATTTCTGGCAAGAAAGAATGGGGTCCGCTCCAAATGGGTTGGCTTCGACAGCTTTTTTGGCGACAATCCCGCTTTTCTTCGTCAACTCGCTGAGAAGAGTTATAGAAGAATTTATTGGTGATATCCATAAAGATCACCTGGTCTTTTACGAAGATCACAAGCCTATAGCCTCTCGCCGCCAGGATCCGAGAGAGAGAAACAAGCCCATAGCAAGCTTCAGGCTCAGACACGATCAATGAGGGTTGTGATGCACCGGTGTCCGGAAGCAAGCCCTTGGTGCCTGGAAGCGTGTCGTCATTCCGGATTGCTCCAAGGGAAATATCTTTATCGATATTTTGCACAGAATTATCTGACTTTTGGACGGCAAGGAACCTGAAGCCAAGAGACGGCATTTGGTTGTACAACGTGAAATAGACTCTCCAGAGGCCAAAAAAATATAGTCTGAGCAATGCCTCGTTTGATACTCCGACAAGAGAGACTCTCATTAATGCAGACGCAAAGATACTGGGTGGAACATCCAAGCCAGGATGCCAAAAAATCAATGGTGCTGCTCGCTTTGCTGTTCTGTTCATGCTGAAGCAAAGGTTACGACACCAGCCCGACATTACACTGTTGAACTGTCCCGATGTTGCAACCATGCTGAAATCGATTCTTCCGAGAAAGGATCTCGCCGAAGATGAAGTGTTGAGACAACTCGAAGTCAGACGCAGGAAAAGGCAGGCCTCAATTGATACTGCCTCTGGCGGCATGCATGCTCGCCAAAGTAGATTTAGAACCCTTAAAATAAAAACCGAGTTAACAATAAACACTAACTCGGTTTTTATTTTGATATTTATACGTTAACGACTACTTCCTTCTTCTGGAATGACGACGCCCAACAAGTCCCAACAAACCTGCACCCAACAATATCATTGTCGCTGGCTCAGGGACAGGACTTCTGAGATTATCAGTATCAGCCCAAAATGCCAGTTTATGGCTTTCCCCAAAAAGAAAACTATCGTCAAAAGTTATGGTCATGGTTTGATACAAATCACCAATAGCAGTAGGACTATTCAAAGAAACACTGCCCGAGTATAATACGTCTATTTCCCCAAGATTAGCACTAGTTCCATTATCAGGCCAATTCTGATCGACACCATTGTATAACACCTTGTCTATGGTGAACTCAATCCCGTATAGCGATCCTGGCGTCCCTATACTTTTTTCCCAAAACCAAGTATCGAACACTACGTTCTCACCACCATTAAGAACAATACTTGAGATATTTGCAGAAGCATTAGAAACATCAAAGATCCATTGTGTGTTCATCGTACTTCCAAGCATATTGGCCATCGTCAACGACCAGTCAGTTCCAGAAGCACCGCCACCTCCCCACATACTACTTTCAAAACCACCACCTGCAAAATAAACGATAACCTCCATGCCAGCCATGTCGACCCCTCTAGTGTTCCAGGCGGAGATTCCAGTGGTTACCCGATTTACACCAGCGGTTTCGCTCACGTCAACTGTTGTTGCATAACTCGTCCCAACATTATTGACTGCTACCAACATAGCTACATAAAAGCACATTTGAATTTTTCTCATCATTTCTTCTCCCATTCACTTTGTCAATTTAACAGAGTCCTCGAATAAACATACCATGCAAACAATGCATGCAACTTGCGAACCAGGAATAAGGATTTTGTATATTTAACTATTATTTCTTCAGAAGATAACACTTAAAACAGAATTGGGAAACCAGTTGTCTCTAGTTAATTAACTGGTACCTTCTTTCCCATGCGAAATACATACCCCCGTTAGGATTCTACCGCTGAAGGTCTCGCCATATTTAACAGAACATAGAAACCCGACAATTCGCTACAATACCTTATTGTTGATTGGAAAAAACAAAGGTTACAAGCCCTTAAAAGAGAATTTCATTTCATTTTGCCATATGACATTCTTCCCCATCAAGCATCAGGAATTACAACTTACCCAAAGTAGTAGCCCTAGATTTTTTTTCAAGGATTATTAGTAGTCAAGTACAACATCACCTCACAAGGAGAGTTTGGAAGCAAAAAATCAGTAATCAGAAAACGATTACCGACCGTAATTCCGGAGTAAATAATCCGGAATTCAGGATTGATGATCGCTTCGCCTTCTCTCGAAGGAAAAATTACCATTTTAAACGCTTCTGCCAATGCTTTTCACCGCCGCTCAATCCGGGGACATCCATACTAATTCTTTCTCGGCCGACCAGCTTTACCAGGTTGCAACTCTCTTTGAGTTGTCTTCTCCGCAATTTTTAAAAAGGTTTGCGACCCCAATGGGCGACCTGTACGAGTAGTTAACCTGATATTCACTATTTAGAAAGAAGCTACAATATCATCAAGTCTCTATATTGATTAGATATAGAGTCGAGTATAACGATTATTAAGGATGTCCAAGAACTTTTGCTTCATTCTTTCTGATAAAAAGCTTTCTGCCAGCAACTTTTCCCATTGGTTTCTCATTTGCTCGAATTGCTCCATAACATTTTTTACAACCCTTCGAGACAGCTGCAAACGGTCGAGAGCATAATAATCAATCAAATCCTTGCGGTTAAGGTTGCTTTTCTTTCCATGAAGAGGCAACGCCAGTTCTTCGGTGGTCGAGGGAAGCACTATGGTAGTGTTGAGAAGATCATAGGCAGGCGAAAGCCGTATAATATCCTCCGTACGGATGATAGAAAAATTCTTGAGGTGCATATCTTCATTGCCAACCAGGAAACTGAAGAGAGTGAGACGGAATAGTTTCAGTTTGTCAACAGCGGGAAAGGTACAGTAGGTCTCAATAATAGTGGCTACTTTTTCCATGCTTGATCTGTATTTGGTTTCGCGGGTATGTTCTCCCAGCTGAGCAAAATCTTCGACATGATGTTTCTTGTTTCGACCACTTCGGTCAAAGCGACTGATACAATAGCAAAGTTCACGATCACGGCCATAAATCAGACCATGCAGTGGTGTATCTATTCCCGCGGCCTCTGCCATTTTCATAGTGAGATCTTCATTTTCCGGCACTTCCTGGTAATCGGCGAGCTGGGGTTTGAGGATATAGTGTCCGCTGTTGTCGACGATATCAAATTTCTGCAGTTGGATGTTCAACCGAGCTGAAACTTTGGGCTGAACTCCCTGGATGGACATCTTTTCTGCGCGGGCAGCGGCCTGCAGACGAAGTTCTTCACCAGAAAAGGGTAAGGGATGCAGCCCCGACAGGCGTCGAGAGAAACGCTTCAACCCTTCTGGCGAATAATCTTCTTTGCATGGAGCATAAGTCAGGGGGCAGCGGTTCATTTTTGGGTTAGAGTGGGTTGGTGTTCAAAAATGGTAACCGCACCGACAGTATCGGCACCAACCTGAATGAGTTGGCCAAGCCTGTCATTTCGATCTATTTTTTTTCGTCGGATGAGGGCTTCCAGCTGAAATCCTTCCGGAAGCAGGCCATCGAAAAAAGGAGGAAAGCCCTTAAAATCAATGGTGCGATTTGATAAAGGCATCGTTAGAGAAATGGGTGGGCCGTTATAATCATCCGCATACTTAAATCGATACTTGCTGTCGGGTTCCACTTCTACAAGCTGCCCTGCAAGTATTGCCTGGTAATAGACATCAGCTTTTCGCATCTGTATATTCCCTGATAAAATTGTCTCGAAGTGGACTGCTAAAGTCGAGGTCAATATTCAATACCTGCAATATTTTAATTAAATTGTACAGCCGTACACTTTTTTTACCACTCTCCAGTTCATAGACCAGATTCTTGCCAACATCGGCCAGCTCAGCAAGCTGAATCTGAGTGAGACCGCTGCGTTTTCTATGATATCGTATTATTTCTGACAACAGGTCTTGCATGCTAGATACCCTTTATAGAGGGGAATTATGGCTCCAATGTTATATATTAGGGTAAAACAAAGATCTGTCAATGATATTTCCCTCTATAAAGGGGAAATATAAGGAAAAACCGAACTTCGTCCTGATTTAGAGGTTGTACTGCAAGGTATTCCCGCTATAGAGGGGAAAATGCTTCTTAAGCAATACGGACACAATACTAATTCTTTCTCGGCCGACCGGATTTACCGGGTTGCAACTCTCTTTGAGTTGTCTTCTCTGCAATTTTAAAAAGGTTTGCGACCCCAATGGGAGACCTGTACGAGTTGTTAACCTGATATTCTCAACTTCGTTATCGCCTTCTGACAGGTAAGTTTTCCAATCATTAAATCAAATTTTGGGATCAGACAGTTGTCAAGCTAAAGCATCCTGGCAAAAAGAGCCCCTAACTGTTTGAGATATTGTGTTTTATTTTTTAATATCTGATAAACTCTTGATCGATCCAGATGCATATAATCATGAACAAGTACATTGCGGAATGCAGCCAAACCAATAAGGTTTTTAAAGAGCTGGTCTTCAATAACCTGGTTCTGATGCAGAATGTCAAAGACATCCGCATAACTCTCGGGTCTTTTATACCCTCGGTCGGCAATAATGTGGTTGCCAATATCGAGTAAACATTCAATAGCCAGGTGTAGATTGCGTTCTGCTGTGCCATGAATGAATGGATCTTCTAGAAAACGGCTGCAATCGTATTTTTGGACTAATTCAAGAATTTTGAGGTAGTCACTCAATCTTTCGAGCCGAGCTGTCAGCACATTTTTATTGACCAAGGCTATGCTCCTTGATAAAGCTCTTTTTCAACTTCTGCCTATGAACTGCTCTTATTGGTTCTGTATCGAGATACTCGCGAAGAACACCAGTCTCAAAGAGGATGCGTCTTTTTTTGTCTTCTTTCAATATGATACTATCCCTAATGGCCTCATACTGCAAAACTAATGAGGTATTGTTCAAAACCACAAGATCTACAGGATGGCCTTTTAACAATCGGTTGATTTCTTCGAAAAAAAGCAACCGTGTCGAAAAAAAATCAACCCGATTATCAAGATAAACCGCCAAATCAATATCGCTTAAAGGCCCATCCTCATTTCTTACACACGAGCCGAACAGGTAGGCAAATTTGATAACCCCGTTGTCCCTCAGGTATTGTTTGATAATATTTAGATTTGCTGTATTCACTGTCTCTGAGGCCTTATGAACAATATAGGAACACAATGCTAATTCTTTCTCGGCCGACCGGATTTACCGGGTTGCAACTCTCTTTGAGTTGTCTTCTCTGCAATTTTTAAAAAGGTTTGCGACCCCAATGGGCGACCTGTACGAGTTGTTAACCTGATATTCTCAACTTCGCTATCGCCCTCTGACAGATAATTTTTCCAATCATTAATCTCATTTAATAAATCAGTGTCGATCACCAAAATATCGCTTGATACCAAGCCAGCATGATAGGCAGCGCTCGACCACTTGTGATCCCAGGCGTTTCTTGCAATCTTGGCTCGTACCGGATTTCTTTCAACATAACGAACAGCCGAATAAAGGTGACCATGATCAAGGGGACAAGAAAAAAAACGCCCCTGGAATAAATAGCCTCTCGCTTTTTCACGAAAATTTACTCTTCTGGTATACAGTCTGTGGGCTTCTCCACAGATTTTCAGATTGCTAGAGCACATCCCGCACCCCGACATACTGCACCCGAGCCAAATATTTCTCTCCGCACCGCGTAATCGCGCTCATAGTTTCTCGATGAGGATGGGCGATCCCTATCGCCCTGCCATGTTTCTCCGATATTATAACCAGTTGTTCGAGTTTGTTGCAAATTTTTTCCTCATCAAGGACATTGTCGAGGAAAACGCTTCTGCGGAAGCTTTTCACCGCCGTTTGACGAGCGACCTGCAGGCCGACGGTTCCAGGTGTTGTATAGCTATCGACAAACATCAAGGAGCGTTCCTTCAATTCTTGGATAATATTGGTCATGGCCGGTCTGTCCTCGGTGAAAGCCGACCCCATATGGTTATTTATGCCAATGGCGTGTGGTACTTCCTGCAGGCATTGTGCAATTTTTTCTCGCTGCGCCTCAGGAGAATCCTTGAGAAAAATGGCACCCGGCCCAGGGTTGAATGCACTGTCTTTGGGTTCAAGGGGCAGGTGAAGGAACACGGTTTTCCCAGCGCGGTGGGCAAGTCTCTCGAGTTTTCTGGTATGTGGGGCAAAGGGCAAGAATGAGTAGGTTACCTCAAGGGGGAACTTAAGCAATTGTTCGCCTATGGCCTCACTATAGCCCATATCATCGAATATGATGGCCACCTTTGGCAATTCCGCCTTTAGCCTGGCGGCTTTCTCTTCGGGCGCTTCGAGCTTTTTTTCTATCTGCTGAACTTTCAGTTCTTCCTTACGAACTGGTGGATCTGGTTCCTCAAAGATTATGGCGGCGCCAAGGGCTGGGGGTATTTCCTGGGCTACAACCGTCCGGAAAAAGATCACATAGCCGACGGCACAGACGGAAAAGGTCAATAGCAGCAGCAAAAGGATATAAGACAAAAACCTTGTGAGGTTGAAGGAACTGGATTTTTTGCGGTTCCTGGCCTTCTTGGGGGTTCGTTTTTTCTTGGGAGGATTCATTTACCGTGCTTTTTTACTCTGCCGAGAGAGTTCGTCGAAGAGAAAATTTATTTGAAGAAAAATGGGTGACTGTGCTTACTTATCTCTTGTCAGAACATAACGGGCAAGGCCTTCCAAGACATTTCTTTCATAATGGTTGGCAGGTTCCGAGAAGACCTGCAAAACGGTTATGGCATTTGCAACGGCGGCAACTGCTTTTTTTCTGGCTGCGGTAAAACCGCCAACGCCCTCAATAATTGCCGACACCTCCTGAACACCCACTGCTCTTTCTTCCCTGGTGGCAAGAATTGTCAACAACCTCTCCCTGTCCTTTTCTGCCGCGCCGTTGAGGGCGAGGATGAGCGGCAGGGTAACCTTGCCTTCAATCAGATCATTGCCTACCGCCTTGCCGGTTTTATTCGGGTCACCCAGATAGTCAAGAAGGTCGTCGATGATCTGGAAGGCGCAGCCTAAATTTACGCCGTAGTCTCGCAGTGCCTTGACCTGTTCAGACGTCCCGCCACCATAGATTGCCCCTATCTCGCATGCTGCGGCAATAAGCAGGCCGGTCTTCATCATGATCGCATCATAATATTCCGGTTCGGAAAGGTTATGCTTGGTGGCATTGCGGAGCTGCATGAATTCACCGTCAACCATGCCGGTGGTGGCATTGCAGAAGATCTCCAGCCCTTTGCTCCCTGCAAATCTGCCGACCGTCGACATGGCCAGAGCGTGGAGAAAGTCCCCGGCCAGAATGGCGGCGACAGTGCCGAATTGTGTGTGCACCGACTTCTTGCCACGACGAGTTTCCGAGTTGTCAATTATATCGTCATGGAACAAGGTGGCGGCATGCAGATACTCGAAGGCACTGCCCAGGCGGTACACATCGTCATCCCCGTTGCCGCATAGCCTTGAGGAAAAAACCACCAGGAGTGGGCGAATACGTTTTCCACCGTTAAAGAGCCCGTAGTCAAGAACCTCAAGCAGCAACTTGTCGGTTGCCGGTTCCAGGCGGGCAAGATCGGCCCGCATATATTCATCAATTTTCGCTGCCTCCGATCTGACAGCGGCAATGAACGTTTCAACCTGAACCATAAAGTTTCTCTTCTCTTGTAATCTCACCTGGCAAGGGTATCGACTGTTTGAAAAAATGCTGTGATATCTTCCAGGTCTCTTGTTACCGGCGATGCCGGCAGACTTTTCAGAAAAGCTCGCCCATAGCCCTTGGTGAAAAGGCGAACATCCATGATGGCAATAAGCCCTCGGTCGGCCGATGAACGTATCAAGCGGCCGACACCCTGACGCAGGGCCAGTATCGCTCGTGGCACCTGAAAATCATAAAAGGGGTTTCCACCTTCATCCTTGATGCGAGCAATCCGGGCCTGAATCACCGGATCACTGGGCACCTCAAAGGGCAGTTTGTCTATTATAACGCAACTGAGCGCCTCACCTACGACATCAACACCTTCCCAAAAACTTGCGGTCGCCAGCAAGACCGAGTGGGTTTCTTCGCGAAAACTTTTGAGTAATGAATTCCGAGACGCAGTTCCCTGAACAAGAATAGGGTAATCCAGCCGCATATCGAGAAATGCCGCCAAGGTGTCCATACCTTTATAACTGGTACAAAGAATGAGGGCTCGCCCCTCGCTCAATCGTAAGATGTCGAGAATGCGAGCACAAACACTTTTTGAAAATTCCTCTGCCGCCGGTTCAGGAAACCCAGCCTCGGGGATATACAGCAGCGTCCGGCCAGCATAATCAAAAGGTGACCGGTACTTCAAACACTCAACCGCATCTTCCACCCCCAACCGCTCTTTGATGTAGGCAAACGAACCGCCGGAGGAGAGGGTGGCTGAAGTCAAAACACATGCATTCACCGAGGCATACAGATGTTGACGCAGTTCTTCGGCGACCTTTATCGGAGTTGCAGAAAGAGCAATCGAGCGTTCTCTTTTTTCATACCAGTAAACATGATCTTGATTGTTATTGCCGTCAAAAAGGGCAATCTCGCGCAAAGCACAGTTCAGTTCATGCGCCCTGCCGGCAAGATGCAGCCAACCCTCCCCCTGCCCATCCATGCCCTTGAGACAGTCGATAAGCCTTGCAATCCCGGCAGAGAGCAGGTCAATCTCTTCAGCCCAGTGGTCTCTTGACATCTCCTGAATCAGCGGCTCAAGATGAAATCTGCCGACATGGAGGGGAAAGATTTGCATAAAAGCATCTGCCCGCTGCTTCAGGCCGCTCTGCAGCGGCAGCAACCGTTCAGCCAAAGCAGGAAGAAGATCAGCCTTGGCCTGAAGTTCGATATCACCAAGCAGATCGATCAACTGATAGTGGCTGAAACTCTTGCCGAAAAATGCCGAGGCAACATTTTCGAGATGATGCGCCTCATCAAAAATCACCGCTTCATAACGCGGTAGCACTTCACCAAAACCAGCCTTCCTGAGGGCAAGATCAGAAAAAAACAGGTGGTGATTGACAACAATCAACCGGCAAGATCCTGCCTGTTTGCGTAATTGATTGATAAAACACCCCGTCGATTCAGGGCAATCCCCACCGAGACACTGATTGCTGTGGCAGGATACCTTAGGCCAGAGCCCCGATTTTTCGCCAAGCCAATCAAGTTCGGCCCGATCACCAGTGGCGGTATGCTGCAACCACGTGTCGATTTTTGCAACCCACGGCTCGGCAAAAAGCGACAGTTGCGGGTTACTCCGAAATTGATACCAGCGATATAGGCACAGATAATTTTGCCTGCCTTTAAGGCAAAGGGCAGGAACATCCTGCCCGAGAATGCGAGCAACCAGTGGAATATCCTTTTCGATTATCTGATCCTGGAGATTCAAAGTTGCCGTGGACACCACCACTCTTTTGCCTGACAAGACAGCCGGGATAAGATACGCCAGGGTCTTGCCGATACCGGTCTCGGCTTCGACAACGAGTACTTGCGCCGCCCCCTCGGTGTATTCCTCACTGGTCGCAGCGGGTCTTAAGACGGCGGCAACTGCTTCAGCCATGCCCCGCTGTCCCGCCCGGGGCTCAAAATTCGCCAAGCCCTCGGACAGTGCCCCACCCGCTTTAAAAATGTCATGAAGATCCATCATTGTCAGTCTTTCCCACTTTGCGAATTCAGAGGCGCACTATACAACAGAATCCCAAACAGGGTAATGTGATTCTCACCATTTCCGACGAAATGCCTCCAAGTTGTTTGCATCGCCTGTTCATTTATGCACCGGCATCAGAAAAGGAGGCACATTAATGAGCCAGGCGTTACTTGACGCGAATCTGAGTGAATACTTTTGCAGAAGGTAGTAATTTTTGCTAAAACAAATCATGCGACAGTTTCTTTAATCGCCTGACTTCAAGGTGTAAGATAACGAATTTCGTGTATCGGCCTTAAGCGAATATACTTTTGAATTTTCCGGGAACACTTATGGATGAAATTCTCCTTCCTCTGCATACCGTAACGTCGCTATCGGCCCCTGACCTTCTTGGCCCTGAGGAAGTTGTAGCAGTTGTTGACGACTCACCGGAGATTGTCCTGCTCCTGTCCCACTACCTTACCAGCCAAGGTCTTGCGGTCGTACGCGCTGGAAATGCTCATGAATTCTATCAACTCCTGAATACCCGGAAGATCGCTCTGGTTCTCCTCGACATCGAATTACCTGATCAGAATGGCAATGAGATCCTAAAAGATATTGCCCCGAATCATCCCGACCTCGCGGTAATTATGGTTACCGGCACAACCGATATACAGGTCGCTCTCAGCTGTTTGCGCCATGGTGCTGATGACTATTTGACCAAACCTGTCAATATAAAGCAGTTCAGCCATACCGTCCAGAGCACTTTGCAGAAAAGACGACTGACCATTAACAGCCGTTTATTCCAGCAAGAGCTGCAAAATGCCAACGCTCGGATGCGTTTTTTACACCATCTGAATCTGAAGATGAACACAGCCTACCTGAATACCGTGGAACTGCGCGGCATCCTGCAGGCGATTTTGGTAGGTATTACCTCTGAGGATGGCTTACGATTCAATCGGGCTTTCCTTGCCCTTTTTAACACAACTAACGGTTATCTCGAAGGAAAGTTAGCAATTGGCCCATCCTCAAGGGAAGAAGCCGGGCGAGTGTGGAGTTCCATCAAGGAGAAAGGCTTGCAACTTGAC
Organism: Pseudomonadota bacterium; assembly: GCA_018821785.1. GTDB lineage: Bacteria > Desulfobacterota > Desulfobulbia > Desulfobulbales > Desulfocapsaceae > Desulforhopalus_A. The sequence continues at coordinate 53,879 of JAHJLI010000192.1, read as the reverse complement.
GATATCCTTGAAGACATACATGAAAGAGCGATCAATGACGATATAGGGGTCAACCAAATCGTTAAGTCCCTGCGAGTCTCACAAGAAGAACAAGATCACGTGCTCATCCATGCCAGTCGCACCAATGAATCGATCCATGTGCAAAATGGCATAGCCGAAAATTGCAGGGTACCCGAGGATCTGATTCGTATCCTCGGGGAATCTTCCTTTGTTGTGGTGCCGTTGTATGCGCCGGGAAAAGCTCTGGGGGTAATGATTGTCGACAATTACATTACCGGAAAACCGATAACCGTGGAGGATATCAGCAGTCTTAAAATATTTGCCAGTCAGGCCAGCCTGGCTATTGAGCACAGTCGACTCTACGAAACAATGGCCGAGAAAATAGCTGCTCTGGAGATGGTTACCCAGGAGCTTGAAAAAAATAAAGATTTGTTGATAGAAGCGGAGCGCACTGCAGCGGTCGGCCATATGTCGGCACAACTGCTGCATGGCATCAGAAACCCCCTCACCTCAATCGGCGGCACTTCACGCCTTCTTGCCAAGAGGGTAACCGATCAATATGTATGTAATTTTCTCAACGTAATTACCCAAGAAACCAATAAAATTGAAACTATACTCGAAGATCTGTTCAGTTATGTCGAGGAGAAAGAATTCACCCTGGAGAATCAGTCAATCTTCTCCATCATTCGTAAAAGTATGATGATCTTTTACATGGCAATGAAACAAAACAATATCGAGTACACTTTGGATCTTGATGGTCCCGGCCCATCACTTCCGGTAAATGAAAATAAAATCCGCCAAGCATTTCTCCACCTTATTAAAAACAGCGTCGAAGCAATGCCAAACGGCGGTACTCTTCAAATAACCGCTCAAGAAGAAGATGCCTTTGTCACAATTTCAGTGATCGATTCTGGGCCAGGTATTCCGGCAGATGCCCTCCCCCATGTCAAGGATCCCTTCTTCACAACCAAGACCTACGGCAACGGTTTGGGTCTTGCCCTGGTTGATCAAATTATCCAGGGACATGGCGGCCGCTTCATTATCCAGGATGGCACTGCCGGCGGCACAGTGGCAACAGTTTCTCTGCCGAAGACTACTTCATCCCCGACGAGCTGAAAAAATACCTCCCAATAGCGCAAAACATGCTGATATGAGAAAGGTGGTTTTTAAAGCAAGGATGAAGGCGTTGCGGTCATTCTGGGTATAATCGGCCAAATGGCCGCCGCCGCTATAGAAGGTGAACCACCACGAGAACAGGGCGGCTGCAAGTGTAGCCCCGGCAACCATACCAAAATTTCTGGCGGTCGCCAGTATTCCAGCAGTGATTCCCGCGTGCTCCTCACCAACTTGCGAAAGGACCGAAGCGCTATTCGGCGTGAGAAACACTGATTGCCCAGCGCCAAGCAGGGCGAGTTTGACTGTTATCTCTGCTATTGAGCTGTCGGCTGAAAGAGCGGCCAGGCCGATGAGTGCGAGACAACAGAGACCTAAACCGGCTGTAGTTAAAAACCTTGCCCCGATCTTGTCGTACAGCCAACCAGAAAGCGGTGAAAGAAGAATAAGCGTTGCCGGTACCGCCATCATAACTCGTCCAATTTGCGCAACCGGCAACTGGATCACATATCCAAGGTAGAAAGGCACCAGCACCAATACGGTAAACAGAGTGGCAAAGGAAATGGCTGCAGTGAGCACTGCCACCCAATAGAATCTTTTTCTTAACAGGCCGATCGGCAGAATCGGGCTCTCTGCATTTTTCTCGATGCGGATAAAGGCGACGACCAGGCCCGCGAAAAGAACAAGGCTCAGTATATTTGCAAAACTCAGGAACCGATCCAGGCGGTGGAAAATCACCATACCAAGAACAACCATCGCCACCCAGCAGCAACTGCCCCGCCAATCAAAGACAAAAGGCCGCATGGGCTGTTTGGCATCTGGTTGCGACAGTCGCGGAAGAATGAAGAACCGGCCAACAAACAAGACCATAATACTGACCGGCAAGCTGACCAGGAAAATTTCCCGCCAGGAAAACATACTGAGCAATAACCCGCTGATAAACGGCCCGGCGAGGAGACCAGAGGCGGTGGCGATACCGACAAGACCAAGGCTGCGACCCAGGTGGTCGGCAGGGAAAACCATTTTTATTAGGACCGGGCCGGAAGACATCATCATCGATGCCCCCAGGGCCTGAAGAAAGCGGCTCGCCAGCAAACTTTGGTAACTGGATGAAAAATAGCAGGCAAGAGAACCAACAGAAAACACCAGCATGCCGGTCAGATAGATATTCCCCCGCCCCAGCCTGTCAGCAAAACCACCCCAAAAAACCAGCGTAACCGTGATCGTCAGCAGATAAAAGGTTACTATAAATTCAGCGTACTCAAGGCTGAGCCCCAAAGAACGCATGATTGTCGGCAGAGCGACATTGATCATGCCGCTGTCCATGGTGGAAAGGAAAACTCCTGTCATCACCATGACCAGAACCAGCCAACGCCCGGTATTACTTTGCATGGTTCTTTTGCTACCCTCATGAAAAAGAAAAAAAAAGCCCGGTGGAGTTTCCTCCACCGGGCTTTTATGCCTTACTACGAACTAACTCGTGCAGAACCTCAAATTAGAACTTGAGGGAGAAACGTACACCAGTCTCGATAATGTCTTCATCACCGACAGCATCACCAGCAACGAGATAGGCGAATACATACTCAGCGGTCAGGTTGTCATAGATATTGTAAGCTACTTTGCCGTCAAATTCGATACCAAGTTCGGTATCACCGGCAGCATTTTCCTCTGCAAGAGCGTAATACCAAACATCGGCATTAAGGGTCAGTTTGTCCATCGGCTTGATGGTGGCACCAACATTGGCAGCCATATTATTGGACACAGTACCATAACCTTTGGCGGTTATTGTCTGGTTATCAAATACACCGAGTCCCAAAATCTCTGATCCATAATATATGGAACCAGGGGCCTGGACGAAGGCATTGTTCTCGGTTGCATCCGTGCCATCATCGCCACTGCCATACAAGAACTGGCCATGGGCAACGCCTGCATCAACACCGAAAGCACCCAAGAAGGCAACGTTATCTACACCAGCAATTTTACCACCATTGTAGATACCTGTACCCCAAACTGAAACAGAACCAAACTTCATGTCGGCATCAACACCAGCATACCAGTTGTCGGTGTCTTCGCCACTGATGGTGTGTAAGACAAAATACGGAGTTACAGATATTGCATCACTGATTTTAACTGCTGCCAAGGCTGCAAAAATGTCCTCATCGGCAGTTTGTGCACCAGCATCTTCGCTTCTTGCGGACATGTACACCAAAGGAACAGAGACATTACCGAATTTAAGGGTGGCTATCGCTCCTGAGAAGTCATCATCAAAGATGAAGCCGCGGGCAACTACAGCTGGCTGGATACCAAGCTTGACGTTGAGCATTTTGCCCATGTTGAAATCGGCGTAAGAATTTTTGACAACCCAGATATTACCGTCAGCACCGATGTCACCACCGACTTTATCACCCCAGATTGAGTTGAACTCAAATTTATTGACGAATTTGAAGTCATCGCTAAACTTGGCGGTATAATACAAACGGGTTCGCTGATCAGCACGATAGTAGCTCGGAGAATCCACGCCATCAAAATTATCCTGAATAAACAAACGATTACGCCAGTAACCACCAAACTGACTCTCAAGTGCAGCGGAAGCGGTAGTAGCAATTCCGCCAGCGAGCATGAGACCTACAGCTGAAGCAATTATTTTCTTCATTTTTTATCTCTCCTGATTAGGTTTTACACCCCTTTTTCAAGGGGCCACTTTCCCTTTACCCGGCTCATCAAGCTGACCACCAGCTCAACCTCCCATATTCTCCGAAAGAAAACCGGCAAAGACACTTAGCTATGCCCTACGTTATACTTGGGAACTCCCTATGTCAAGATTTTTTTACTTATGGGTATAATTTTTTATACTGCCAAAAAAATGAGTTTTTATCACTTCGTTTTTCCGACGGAAAACTCCAAATCATAGGCCGTAATTTGGGTTTCTCCGGTTCCCGGTAAAAGGCCGACCAAAGTGCCACTTCTGGGAAGATGCCCGACATGCAGGCTAACAAGGGTTTTCTTGTCTTCCGCGTTGGTGATCTGTCCGGTATCCCCAGGTTTACTCAGCACCGAGAAACCAAAACCAGCAATATATCCTTTAAAGGTTCCGGTTCGCCATGCCTCGTTCAAGGCGGCTCCATCCCAGGCCAGCCCTACAATTATCCCGTCGTTATATATCCGCATCTTTTCCAAAATGCTCATGGCGGACAGAGTGTTTTCATTAACGACTATTTCCTGGCGGCCGTTATTATCTACATCGGCGACAACAAGCCTGCCCGGCACAAATATCAGTTCCCGATCGATGTCCTCTTCCAATGTGAAATTTCTTCGATCTTGCACACTTACCGCCCCCCCTCGACTCGGACCGAGATAGATCTGACTTCCACCAAACGTCCTTTTGCTCACCCATAAAAGTTCATTGGCCCGGTTAAAGACCTTTATTCGCTCCTTCTTGTCTATGGCAACGGTCTCAGGTGCTCCATCGCCATCGAGATCGGCAAAAACGAAGTCAAAAAGGTTTACCCCCGACGGCAGAGGGAGCTGCTCTCCTTGTGTGGCGGTATTTGTCGCATCCAGGTCGAGCAGATAAATGCCCGCCTTCACCAGCTCAGTTTTCCCCACCCCTCTTTTTTGCCCGGCCAGTCGCCAACCCTTGCCCGGGACGAGGAGTGGCCGGATGTACCAGGGAATATTTTCAGTCACGATGCGAAAGCCCTTTTCCTTGTCCCAACCGACAATGAGGGAGGATATATTTAACCCATCGGTACTGCTGACATAGATTTCCACCCGACCATTTTTATCAAGATCAGCCATATTAATGGCATGGCATGCCAGGGCCGGTGGCAGGTTTGCCACCGCAACCTTGCTGATCTTCTTGCCATCCTGTCTATAAAGTTCAAGAGTGTTGCCGACTAAAACAACAATTTCGTCGGCACCGTCGCCATCTATATCACCAGTTGCAAGAGCGCGTATTTCACTGGAGAGCGTTACGCTTCTTTTCCCTTCTCTGGCTGTTACCTGCACAGTACTCCCGGCTGCACCGACAACCACTCCGGTATTTACACTTTTTTTGTAGGCAGCCTCAGGATGGGCAGTAATAAAGCCGGAAACACCTTCCCCTTCGACTCCGGCCTTCAACGCCACTGGATCATCAACCGTTTTGTAACCGAAGACGGACTGGGCAATTTCAAGCGAAAGCTTATCAACATCGGTTATCATGTTTTCCGAATTCTTGACGAGTGCCTCAAAACGCAAGGTTTCTTTGTCTGCTGCGAAAGGATAGAGAACAACTTGAATACTTAAACCGGTTTTAAGCCCATACAGCGATCCGCTCACGAGGTAATCAGCCACCGTCGTTTCGGAGCCTTTCGCAACAGCGGTTTGTTTGTTTTTTAAAGAGATCAGTTCCCTTTCACTGAAGGTGCGATCCAGCACTACCACCCGGTCCCTGGCTGCCAGGCGACTGGCCAGCATGCTCTGGATTCCGTTGCTCAGGTAAGCGTAGCTACCGACCGAGCTTATATCAAAGGCTGAAAATACGATTCGATATTTTTCATTGGTGTCCTTGCCATACACCACTGTCGAACCAAATATAAAAAAGCAAAGAAAAGCCAACATCATCTCTTTTGTCCGCATGACATCTCCCAATTTTATTGCTTACAGCAAGATATTTTTTTTGTTTTCAAAAAACTATCTATATCGCAAATCTTCGGCACAAGCAAGGCAAGTCTCAGTATGGCGGATATCTGTAAATTGACTCACATTGCCTGCCCGGTATTGCTTTACTCCTCGCACGTCTCAGTACAATCGCTGCTCCAGCATTTCCGGGTGCCGAACAGGATGTCACCAGCCAGTAATTTTTTTCTGACACGCACTTTCCTCTTGACTTTTTGTCGCTTGCGATGAATTATATAAGTACAGTTTTTTGAACTTTACCTCCTCCAAAGGAGACTTCAAACACTGCATGGTTCACAAACACACTGTTCATCTGATTATAAAATGAAGAAACTCACCCTATCCATACTGGCTGCCTCACTGTTTTTCTGCCAGAGTTCCCTGTCCTATGCCGAGGGGAAGGCCACCCATAGTGCCTACAAGGTGACTTCATATAATCTCGGTGCCATTACAGATAACCAGGGCAGCGGAAGGTCCCGATATTTTGCTGATTTCCAACCGCTCCTCATTACCAACGCTGTCTCCGACATCCTCAACAGTGAGCATGTTGGAAAGGTTTTTGTAGGTGAAGCCATTTCCCCCACCTCTAATGCCAACGGCATCGCTGTAGGTGCCACCTTCGATGCCACTCAGAAGATTTCCATCCAAGGAACCTTCGGTGTTACTCGTAATCTGTGGGCCCCTGACTCGCTCAACTACGAAAATGAATCAAGCTGGGAAGCAAACCTCGGAGTAATTTACAAGCTGGTCAGAAACCTTTCATACGAGTTGCATTTCGGCTACATGGATACCGGCACACTTTTTAACGACCGAAGCAGCTATACCAACGTGGAAAGTATTATCATGATCAGCAACCAGTTGACTATGAGTTTCTAGGCGACACCCTCTTTTGACAATTTTTTCTCCTTTCACCACCCTCCAGCCATTTTGAACACCACTTTCGGCTTGCTCAGGCATGGACAAACAATCTGGAATACCCAGAAAAGAATCCAAGGCTTCGGCGATTCGCCACTGACCGAGAAAGGACGTGAACAGACCGGCCTGTGGTTGCCAACCTTAAAAAGGTGGGTCTGGGACCGCATTATTGCCAGCGACCTGGGTCGAGTGCAGGAAACCGTTGCCATCCTCAATCAAGAACTGCAGCTACCCATCACATTTGATGCCCGGCTAAGAGAACAGAGCTGGAGCCAGTGGGAAGGACTGACTATCCCGGAAATCAAGGAAAACTTTAAAGAAGAGCTTGCCCGACGGATGGACATGGGCTGGCATTTTTCCGCGCTCGGTGGCGAGGCCAGGCAGGCGGTGAAGGAGAGGGTCATCGCCACCCTTTATTGAAGTTCTTTGGCAAGCAGCTGTAGATCAGCCCAGGTTGCCGCTTTCATTTCTGAATTTTGCAGCAAATAGGTGGGATGATAGGTGGTGACAACCGGAATTTTCACATCCCCGCTCACCTGGTATTCATGGAATCTGCCGCGAAGACGCGATAAAGGAAGAGATTTTTCGAGCACCGCACGAGCAGCAACCATCCCCATAGTGCAAATGATTTCAGGAAGCAGTACGGTAATCTGTCGGCGCAAAAACGAGACGCAGCTCTCCACATGATTGGCCTGGGGCTGGCAGTTGGCGGGAACGGCGCATTTGATGACATTGGTGATGAACACAGAACCTACCGGAAGCTGAATGGCGGCAAGCATCCTGGCAAGCATCAGATCCTGCTCTACACCAAAAAGTTGGCCATGCGGCAGCTGTCCCTGCTCATCGCTCGCCAGCCAGTCTCCAACAAGGAGCAGGCGAACCTTTTCAGGACCGCGGCCAGCCACCGGATAGAGTCGCTGTTTGTGGAGATCGCAGGCGTGACAGGCAGCTATCTCGTCGGCAATATCGGTAAGCCTCAGCGGCGATTTTTCAGGCGATGTGCCACTACTTCGCCCATCCTTTTCCTGCCGGCGATTCACCTTACCTGCCTCAACCACCGACCTGGACGATAAAGAAGGCACCGGCTGAAAACCAAGAAATGCCTCACTGTCGGCACCTTTTGGATAGCTGTCAATCCCGCTTGCCTGGTGATAGCGGAGCAGGGATTTCAAACCGGTGAGAAATTGATTTTTATCGATGGTCATTGGTTTTGGCGATTATTGCCATTATTCAATTACGCCGTCGTTCAAATAATAAGCAATCCATTTCCATACCATAAACGGCATAAGGGGCCGTAAAGAAATGGAGTTAATGGAAGTAGTTATTTCTTAACGGTCCCTAAACGGGAAGTGGTAAATATCCCACTGCCCACCTTCTTTCAGCGGAGTGGCATGGAACCCGCCATAATAGTGGAAGGCGAAAGCCTTGCTGCCGGCAGGTCGAACGCCGGAAAAATTGAGCGGCAAGCTGTCAGGAATGGCGCTAAAAGCATGAATTACCGGAGAGATATCGACTGTTTCAATAACTTTCCCTGCATCATCAAGATAGCTCATGTAAAATAAGAACCTGGTAATAACCGGAAATGAATCACTCAAACTCCGGTCAAACACCAGCTTGCCGGTAAGAGTACATATTTCGCCTTTTTGTGCGAGAGAATAGGTGACACGTACATCCCCGGTTTCATAAATTCCGTCAGGTATCGCATCGGCCAGAGCGATACGGGCATCTTTCCAGGCGACAGCGCCCGCCTCCGGCTTCAGATTATAAGCGCACCCGGACAAAACCATGAGTCCCAGACACATCATTATGGTGCACGTCCGTACAGCCGCCTTATGTATTATCATAGTGTGTAACCTCCAGGTCAAATGATCTTCGCTATCACCTAAGCCCGATAAACGGGATTTTTTATAATAACCATGAATTGCACAATTGAACAGATTTTCCCCCGCCCAAGGAGGAAAATCACAGCCGTGATCCTGCCAGGATCTGGTAATTTTGCAACCTATGCTTATTAACTTTAGCTATGGCTGGGCTATCTGTGCTGGTTCCCGTGCGGAACCTTATGGTATTATACCAAGGATTCCTGCCATAAAGAAAAACCAAACATCTGTAAGGACTGCAACATTTTCTCATCCTTACTGAAATTAACCGACCCTGGCGAAGACGGCGGAAGCCACGCAGTCGGGGTCTTCATTTACACAACCACCATCCCTTCCGGTTCAAAAGCCACGGGATGACACCCAGGAGAATTATCAATGCCGATTTACGAATATAAATGCGCAGCTTGTGGGCACATTTTTGAAATCCTCAACACCTCCAGCAACAAGGAAACAGAAGTACAGTGCCGAAAATGCCAAAGCAACGATGTGGGCAAGATTCTTTCGGTCGGAAGCTTCAGACGTGGTTCTGGCGGCCCGTCACCGGTCGCCGCACCGACAGGTTGCGGCAAGAAATCCGGTTTTTCCTGAGCTGCCTAAATACCGGGTTCGGTCTGAGCCCACAGCAGCAGGTCACTTTTCCTTGGCCGATTTTTTTGGTGCAAACTCAAATACTCGTTCGTTTTTCTTGAGAAGGTTGTGCTCACGTCTGGCAATCTCCTCAAGATATCCAGGATCATTTTGCAGTTTATCAATTTCTTTTTGCAGCCGACTATTCTCCTCTTCAAGCTGAATATTCTGTTGCTGTAGAGTTTTTTGTTCGGACCGTTTCCTCCAAACAGCTAAAAGTCCCGATCCGGGAGACAGTATGACCCATAACAAGGCCAACACCACCAGAGATATAACGATTTTGAAGTATCGGTTTTCCTGGATGGGAGAAAGCTTCTGTTTCGGCCGTGGTCTTTTTTTTGTAAACAACATACCTTTCCTTTATTGACGATGCCAAACTCACTTCCCATCTATCTGGTCAGCGCTTGTCTGGTAGGCCTTTGTACTCGCTATGACGGCAAAACCATCGAAAATCCCGATTGCCTGGCAAGACTTGAAAAGTCGTTTTGGATCCCCGTCTGTCCGGAACAACTCGGTGGTCTACCAACCCCAAGAGAGGCAGCCGACATTTCCGGAGGCGACGGCACCGCTGTCCTGGCCGGAACAGCCAGGGTGCTTAGTAAATCAGGCGCCGATCTCACAGCTGAATTCATCCGCGGCGCACAGCAGGTACTCCACCTCGCCCGCTCGCAGAATGTTCATGCCATCTTTCTCAAGGCGCGAAGCCCATCCTGCGCAGTAAGCGGCAAGATCGGCGTTACCGCAGCACTGCTCCAGGCCGCCGGTTTTCAAGTAACCGAATTCTAGCCTGTCGTTCCCTGTTCTTTGCCAATCCCCAGCACCCAAAGGATGACAATCCCCGATTCGTACAAGAGATACAACGGCACACCCATAAGGGCCATATTGACTATATCCGGAGTGGGTGTCAACATCGCTGAAATGATAGCGATTATCAACAGAGCATAACGACGGTTTTTTTCATAAAAACGCCGTTTAAACACCCCTACCTTGGCAAGAAACACCATAAATATAGGCAATTCGAAGATCAAGCCGAAAGCAAATATGAAGATTGTTATAAAATTGACAAACTGGCTGACGGAAATGACCGGTTTCAACTCCTCGGAGCTGAAACCAAGAAGAAATTGGATTCCAAATGGCAAGGTGATAAAATAACAGAAGGACGTTCCGGCATAAAACAACAGGCAGGTGAAAAAGATAAAGAAAAACAATTGTCCGCCTGAAACGCCAAAGGGTTTGCCTAAAGCCCGCCAGAAAACCATGGTAAACCATGGCATAAGCCCAAAGAGAGCGGAAAAAAAAGCCAGTGTCACATGAGCGAGAAAGGGCCCGGCAACAGTAAAGAAATAGAGCTTGGTGTCAAGATGATGCTGTATAAACTGCAGCAGGTGTGGAGCCAGAAAAAAAATCGTTAAAGTAGTCAGAGCAAGACAAAGCCCAAGATTGCGAATGGATTTCCGCAACTCGATAACAAAAGAGACGATTTTAGTATGGTTGGCCATGGGAGAAATTCCGGGCGACAGGGATAAGCCGCCTTGAAAAAAATCAAACAGCAGTGCAAGCCTCACAATCCGCCGTCACTGATCACAAAACATGCTGAAATATAACGGTTTTTTAAGTCACACCCGGACATCGCCGAACCGGCGGTTGCATGGTATCGTTTGTCCGGTTTGAGTCTGCCCGACAAGGTAGCAGAAGCCTTATAAAAAAGCAATTTGATAGCAGTTGCTTTCCCCAATCAGCCATGATAAACATGAGACAGACACTTTTAACCACTCAAATCAAACAGATAAAAATATTATGCTGGAACTGCGATTCATACGTGAAAACCTCGATCTGGTGAAAGAAAAATCGATCCGCCGTGGCATGGCGGCAACCCTGCTCGACGAATTTGCCGCCATCGACAAGCAGAGACTGGTCATTCTCTCAGAAGTAGAAGGTCTGAAAAACAAACGCAACACGGTCTCGGAGAAAATTGCCCTGTTGAAAAAAGGGCCCGCAGACGACCAACACAAAGCCGAGCCGCTGATCCTGGAAATGCGCGACGCCAACCAGCGCATCAAGGAACTCGATGGTGAATTGACCCAGGTCGAAGAAGATCTACAAAAAATCGTCATGAATATCCCTAACCTCTGCCACGACAGTGTCCCGGTTGGATTGAACGATACGGACAACCTGGAAGTCAGAAAATGGGGAGAAAAACCTACTTTCCCCTTTCCGGCAAAGACCCATTGGGAACTTGGTGAAGCTCTGGACATCATTGATTTCGAGAGGGCCGCCAAACTCTCAGGCGCACGCTTTGCCCTCTTAAAAGGCTTTGCCTCCAGACTGGAACGGGCACTCATTTCTTTCATGCTCGACCTGCACACCCAGCGACACGGCTACACAGAAATACTGCCGCCTTTTCTGGTCAACACCCCGACCATGACGGCCACCGGACAATTACCCAAGTTTGCAGATGATCTCTTTAAGATAGAGGGCTGGGATCTCTTCCTCATCCCTACCGCTGAAGTACCGGTGACCAATATTCACCGCGACGAAACCCTCAGCGAGTCGGACCTGCCGATCAAATATACCGCATACACCCCCTGTTTCAGATCGGAAGCGGGAAGTCATGGCCGGGACACCCGTGGACTGATCAGACAGCACCAATTCGACAAGGTCGAGCTGGTGAAATTCACCACTCCTGAGACCTCCGATCAGGAACTTGAGGCTTTGCTTGCCGATGCCGAGACGGTTCTCCAACTCCTCGGCCTGCACTACCGGGTTGTCGCGCTCTGTACCGGTGATCTGGGCTTTTCCGCCACCAAGACCTATGACATAGAGGTCTGGTTGCCTGGCCAGAATACCTACCGGGAGATATCCTCCTGCTCCAATTTCCTTGATTTCCAGGCACGGCGTGGCGGCATCAGGTATCGCCCCGAGGGTCAGAAAAAGAGCAAACTGGTACACACTTTGAACGGCTCAGGCCTGGCGGTCGGCAGAACACTGCTGGCTATTCTCGAGAATTACCAACAGGAAGACGGTTCCATAGCCCTGCCGGCTGTACTTGAGGCCTATTTTCAAAACCGTTTTTAAGGAGTTATAGCAAAATCATAATATGCAGCCAAGGTTTCAAAAATTTAACCTGTGGAGGCCGTAAGTGATCAAGAGCAATATCAAATTTCTGCTGTTTCTGTGTTTCGCCACACTCCTCCTGCATACCAGCGCGGTGGCCGCCGAAAAAGAAAGCTCTGCCGATTTTGACCTCAAAGTCAAAGAGATTGCCTTTGCCTGTCGAGATGAGGTAATACAGGAGTTCCAAACTCTTCTTGCCGCTAAAAGGCTCACTATTGCACAACTCTTTGACACCTTTTACATTCCCATTGCCGACACCACCCCCCAAAAGTTCTCCACACAATATGATAAAATCACTGATCCGATATTAACAGGCCTTCTCGATAAATACCTCGCCAAAGACAATCGGTTGCTGTTTGTCGTCACTATCGATAAAAACGGCTATTTACCTACCCATAACTCAAAGTATTCCCTGCCGCCAACCAGCGATCCCGACTACAATGCCAAATACAGTCGAGGAAAAAGGCTGTTCAATGACAGGACCGGATTGGCTGCAGCAAAAAACACCCAACCATTTCTCCTGCAGAAGTACAGCAGAGATACCGGCGAAGAATTATTCGATTTGTCTGTTCCAATATTTATTAATGACAAGCATTGGGGAGCTGTCCGTATCGGCTACAAAAAATAGCCTTTGAAAACAGGTCGTAAGCTGGTCGACAGAAGATCATCAACTTTTTTTGGGAGAGGAACCCTATGGCAAACTTCATTACGAAAAAGATTGGAATTAAGGTCTCAGTGATAGTTAACGTATTTATTTTTCTGATAATATCAGCCGGGACCTACGTGCTGATGTCGAGGCAAAGCGCAAAGCTTGAAGCAGAACTTTTGAGCAGAGGGCAAATTCAGTCCATCATCGGTGCCAAGATGATCGGACAAATCATTGAAGAAGCCATTGATAACGGAGTCTTTTCGGTTGCCGATGCCTTTGATAAAAATTACGAACAGATAGGTAATTTTGATCCACCCAAATTTCACACCAAGTACGATTCTTATCTGGACAAGGCTATCCTCAGCCTTGAGGATGAATTTTTGTTAGATGAAAGTCTCGTTTTTGCAGTAGCTGTGGATGAGAATGGCTATCTACCTACACACAACACTCGGTATCAGCAACCGATCACCGGTGATGCGGCAAAGGACAAGGTAGGAAATAGAACAAAACGGATCTTTAATGACCCGGTGGGAATACAAGCCGCCAAGAACACCACCAAAGGCCTCCTGCAGGTGTATAAAAGGGATACCGGAGTGACCATGTGGGATGTATCATCGCCCATTTTTGTAAAAGGCAAACATTGGGGTGGTTTCAGGATCGGACTTTCGCTAGAAGCAATCGATACAGCAAAAAATGAACTCAAGCTCACCCTGTTCGGGATCATGGCGACAATCCTGATTCTCTCCCTGGTGTTGATCTTTATTATCGTTAACCATTTTCTGACGCCAATCAAGACCCTGTCAAATCTTGCTAATGATGTGGCCAACGGCAAAAAACTTGAGGAAGAAATCAAGGTCACCAATGAGGATGAATTTGGGGAGATGCAGAAGGCGCTCGAACGGCTCAGGCTGAGTATGGTCATCGCTTTACGGCGAACGAAAAAATAATTTTCCTGACACCGCCGGACAAAGTGCACTTCCCGAAAACACTTTGTCCGGTCCCTTAATCTGTAAGTATCATGGGGTGGTAGCCGAGCTTTTCGCCCGCACGCTTCCCCTCACCCTTCGAGTTGTATTCTTAGCTCAATCTCTTTCATATCTTTATTCAATTTCAGGGTTTTAATGAACCCGTGGACGGTCCCGGCAAGAGCTTCCTGAATGAAATCCTTCAACGGTATCTTTTCACCGTTGACCAAGAGGGTTACAGTCTCCCTCCTCCCTTTGATACGCAGATAGCGCTTCTCAATGAACAGGGCGATATCCCTGGCCGCATCGAGACGAAAAACATACTCCCCAGTAACGCCCTCAAGGTCTGTGGCAACTGCAACTACCCCGTGTACTTCCTCGCGTAATTTTTGATCGAGGTTTCTGAAGACCTCTATCTTTGGTATCCTTCTTGCCGTTTTGAACCCTTCGCCAATGACCAGGTCAACATCGGGAAAGTATCGATGCGCCAGGGTTCGGAGGGATAGGTCAGTGTTTTTGGTCTGCAGCACCATCTGATCCGGAGCCACAAGCATGACGCTGTCCGCTCCGGCAGCCTTGTGCTTGTATGTGTCCGTTCCGGGGGTATCGAAAGCAATCCCCTCATCGCTGGTCGATTTGATAACAGCAACTCGGTAACCAAGTTTCGTCAGTTCAGTAACAACCTGCGTGGCAAGAGTAGTCTTACCGCTGTCATGCCACCCGATGAAGGTAATAATTGATGCCATACATTCCCCTGGAAGATCAAGAAAAACAGGATAAACAGGCCAGAATCGGTCGGTCCGGTCAGCCGCCGCCATCAAAGTAGCATACCCGCAAACTGTTGCACATAGAATTGTCTGGTGGCACCCCAGTTTTTCCGAATATTACCAGTCAGACTGAGCCGTTTCAGGGTATAGCCACCAAATTTTACATGGGATCTTCAAGGTGATTTCGTTGAAGATGAAAAAGCGTTGATGACAGGAGGAATCCACTTTCCGATGATTTTGAGGACAAGCCTCGGCTATAAAGTAGTCTTTCCTTGATCAAGGGAAAAACAGGAGCCGAGGAGGAGGTTGACCTCAGTTCTTTAAAACCCAAGCAGACGATGCACCTTTCACCTCTGTGGGGCTTGCAGACATGTGGTAAAAAAATCCATTAAAATCCAACTCTGAACATACAGCATGTTCGAATTCACTCCTGCCACCAACATTTATTCAAGGGACTAAGTGACAGCAGTATATAAGAATACAGTTGGGAAGAAAATCAGCCGAGCCCCTTTTGTTGTGTAGGTTAAAGCCAACAAAAAACGTAAGGCATCAGCCTACATCTTGATGCCCATCAGTATCGAAAAATTCCTGCTCAGTCCAGAGTACCGCCCGGCGAATAAGCTCCACCGCAGTTTTGATGCCGAGTTTCTGCTTAACCCGGTCGCGATAGGTTCCAATGGTTTTAACACCTAGATTCATCCGCTCAGCAATCTCCCTGGTGGAAAGGCCGGCCCCTATCAGCCTGAACACCTCGAGTTCCCGATCAGTGAGCAGATCTACTGTCGGCCCGCTGGACACCTCCGGGTTCATCTGGAAACGGTCCAGCAGCCGCTCCATGATACTGGAGCTGACATGGATCTTCCCGCCGAGAATATTACGAAGAGCGAAAATCACCTTTTCGCTCGCCTCTTTTTTCATGATGTAGCCGCGTGCTCCAGCGCGGATCGCCCTTTCAGCCCAGACCTGCTCATCATGCATGGAAAGGACGAGAATCGGCAGAGGGTTCTTGTCGCCGGTAAGCTCTTTGACCAGATCGAGTCCATTTTCCCCGGCCAGGGTGATATCAATAATAGCGAGATCCGGAACATGCTGCTTAATAATCTTCCGGGCTCCAGCGATATCTTCGGCCAGGCCGCAGACGATAAAATCGTCTTCCTGGTTGAGCAGTTCGGCCATACCCATCCGAAATATGGGATGATCATCGACAATTATTACCTTTGCTTTCATTCCAGACCCTCGCCGGAGACCGAAATAATAGTCCCGCTCTTTTCACCGGAATCGATGACTAACGTTGCACCTATGGCCTTGGCCCGATACTTCATGGTGTGAAACCCCATTCCTGTTGCCGCCGGAGTCCCGGCAAAGCCTTTGCCGTCGTCGACGATTTTTACCGAAAAACCGTTATCATCCTGCCGCATATACACTCCGATATTGCTGGGTTTTCCATGCCGCGCCGCATTAAAAACCGCTTCCCGGATGATGTAGTGCAGGTGGGTGGCGGTGTTCTTGCCAAGCACATGCCCGCCACCATGCCAGGACAAATCGAAGTTCACTTTAAACATTTTTTTTAACCTCGACGACCAATTCTTCAATAGCAGCCTCCAAACCGTATTCAACCACATGCACCGGATACAACCCCTGGGACAGACGACGGGTCTTTTCGATGGCATCAAGGATCAGGTTACGGATCGTCCCCAGTTGCTCAGCCCTTTCCGGCACTTCCTCCCGAAGATGCTGCTGCAGCGCCTTACTGAGCAGTTCCACCCCGGTGAGATGGGAACCGAGGTCATCGTGAAGGTCTCGACCGATCTTGCTTCGTTCCTCCTCGCTGACAGCGATGATCTGCCGCTCCAACCGGGCAAGCTCCTCTTCGGCCGATTTTTTCAAAACATGCAGCCACAAGCCTTCAAGAAGCATGGTTACCTGGCGGATATCTGAATTGTCATAGTTTTCCCGGCCATTACACACCCCGGCTACCACAACAATCTTGCCGTCGTTGAAGATAGGGACATGAAGGTGCCGGCTAACCACATTCCGACAAGGACAAATGTTGTGGTCACCGGCATTAATGAAGTCGTTGTCAATGGTTGCCGTCTTGCCCACAACCACCTTCCCCGGCAAGCCTGCCTGTTCGACAGGGACGGGTAAATCCGGGACTGCTTTACGCTGCTCATTCTTATCGCTATTATCGACATGGGCGCAGAGAGATATATGTCTCTGTGCCGGGTCGACCAGCATCAAGCAGCCTTCTTCGCTTCTGGTGATCTGGACAATCCGCTGCAGAATAAAGTGATATTTGTCCTGCAACGATTGCTGTTCAAGGATCCCCAGTTGCAGCAGGGAGTCAAGACGCAACTCATCGCGGTGCAGGAGAATCTCATTATTAATGCGGTATTCCACCATCCTATTGGCCAGCCGCCCCAAATCTTCAAACTCACGAAAGGTAAGATTTTTATTGTCGATTTTCACATTTGAATCAGCGGCTTTCTGAAAAAAAGTGGTGAAAAGGCTGATGCCTTGTTTAATCTTGAAAGAAAAGTAAAAAGTGCTTGCCAAGAGAAAAACAACGGCAATGGCAAAGAGCACGATAAAGGTCAAAACATTTTTAAAAGCGATTCTTTGATAGGTCGCGGTTTCGATGGCTATCGCATGCTCCATGCCGTCCATGAACATTGAGGTTCCGACAACCCAGCCCCACTTCTCATAGCCGGAAACGTAGGCGAGTTTTTGATGGACAACACCGCCGGAACTGTCAGCCACTGAATAATGGACGTAATCCGTCGACTCATTTTTCAGCCCGGCCGCGAGAAATGCCTTGCCGTATTCCAGGCCATTACGATCGACTAGATCGCGTACCGAGCGACCAATGAGCCGTTCTTCTTGATTGCTGATAATGGTGCCGTCGGCGCGCAGGCAAAAGACCTCGCCGTCCGCGCCGAAACGAATATTCTGGATTCTTGCCAAGACCTCACGCTGGAGAAGCTCTTCCAGATCGTTATTATAGATACCTGCCCCAATAAACCAGTCAAGAGGTTGAAAATATTTAACAAAAGAAATCTTTGACAGTTTATCCTTGGCAAACATGGGTTTTGTCAGATTGTAGCGAAACAGCCCGGCCTCTTTATCCCGAACGATGGAAATTATATTACCGACTACATCTTGGCCTATCAGCTCTTTAAACTCGGCCGCCGACTTTCCTTCGAAGAAAGGTTCGTCAGCAAAAAGGTCGATAATCCCGTCATTGACTCTGCCGAGAAAATAGTATCCACGGCCGTTATTCCAGCGCATCGGTCGCAGCAGTTCGATAACCATGGACCGCAATTCATCCGGGCTTTTTTCATCCTTATAGAGACGATAATTATGGGAAGCAATAGTGTATGCCGCCTGCACTCTTTCCCGGATATCATGCTCAACCCGTTGATCGTTTTGCAACTGAAGATGCTTGATCAGCTCAACAACCTTGTCCAGCTCTTCTTTCAAGCGGCTCTCGTATTGGTATTTATAATTATATTTTATTATTTCAACACTTTCCTGGTATGCCTGATATTCATTGACAGCCCAGAAACTGCCGATAAAAGTGGCGAGGGAGGTGATTACCACAAGCGACGCATAGAAGGGCGCCGAAGAGAGGGTTATCTTATTAAAAATGCTGAACATGCGCCTCATGATGCATTGAAAACAGTTTTGGAGTTCATTCCCCGTTCTCGAGCCTACGCACTGCGGGATAAATCCTGGTCAGATAGATTGCATCCATGCCCTGGTGGTCCTTGGGACCAAACTGGAGAATCAGGCCGCCAAGGTCAAATTTGCCTACCGCTTCCATCGTGGCGATAAATTTCTCCCTGGTCAGTTCACCTTCAACCGCCCGAGCAATCTCTCCGAAGAGTTTGCCGCCGATATACCCCTCCAGGGAAGTAAAACTTATCACCGAGTCATGCTGATACTTGGCCATGGCCCGCTTGTACTCGCGGGTAAGTTCGATATCGGAATCGTTTGGGTAGGGAACAACTTGGGAAACCACAACATCCAGGCCATAGCCGCCCAGCACCTCTCTCAGGCTCTCGGTGCCGACAAAGGAGATATTACAGAACGTAATGTTCCCACCAACCTTATTTTTACTAAGCTTGATAAATTCGGCACAGGCGGCGTAGGCGCCGACAAGGACTACCACCTCCGGCCTGTCCTCGTAGATATCCTGCAAGGCACCCATGACGGCTACCGTGTTTCTTTCGTAGCTGCCTTGCGACACCAAGGTCATACCCCTTTTGGCAAGAGCAATTTCAATACCGCGCAATCCATCATAACCGTAGCTGTCGTTCTGGTAAAAGCAGGCAATGCGCCGAAACTTTTTGTTGTCTACCAGGTAAGACGCCAACTTTTCCAACTCCTCATAATAGCTCGCCCGAACATTAATGATATAGGGTTGAAAGGGCGAGCGAAGTATTTCAGCACCGGTGAAAGGTCCGAAAAAGGGGATCCGCGCCTCATTGATGATGGGCACCACTGCCTTGGCGGTTGGCGTACCGACCGCCCCGATGAGGGCAAAGACCTGGTCATCGGCAATAAAAGCCCTGGTGTTTCTGACCGCGATATCCGGTTCATAGCCATCATCTCGGCTGAGCAGGACCACCTCCCGGCCTTTAATGCCACCATGATCATTGATGAGAGAAAATGCTGCCAGAAGCCCGGCTCGCATCTCCAAACCGAGATTTTGGGCCGGGCCACTGAGGGCGGCCGACTGGCCTAGAACCAGTGGCCTGGAACTCTCGGTGGCCATTGCCGCAGTGATTTGCACCCATGAAGCAAGAAAAGTGCACAGCACCAGAGATATTCTTATAATCATAGAAACTCGCGGTAGTGGGCACCCCAAACGATGGTGAAATCGTAATCATCTGGACGGCAGGCGTGAACTTGCAGAATAAGGATGATCATCATCGGCGAGACAAAAGTCTTGATTGGAGAGAGTAGTCGAGAACGGATAGCCAACATACATTCCTTATTATCGTATTGCGGCCTTGATGACCATATCTTTTTGATCAAGCCATGTTACCTGTTGAGCACCAATGACGAACCTGATATGACTCCCGGCCTCTGGTAAAAAAGGACTTTGTTCAGTTCCCCCTTGAATCGAGGGTGCAGGTCTCTTGGAAATACTATTTGCAAAAAAACGTTTACATATTATTTCTTAGGGACTAATAAATCTCTGCTCAGACTTTCCCATATGCTTGGACCACAGCCCATAATAAAAGATATTCATGACCACTTCACATCCGCTAAGCAGCCAACTGACCCTCAGCCAGTCAACAACAATCATTACCCCCGACGGGGCAAGTGAACAGGAAGAAATCCTCGCCATTGAAACCCCTTACAGTATCGCTCTCAATGATGAAACCATAGGCTCCTCAATGGTTTTGCCAATTGGTCTTGAAGAGTTCGGTGCCGGTTTTCTGTTTGGCCAAGGGTATATCAAGACGCCGGAGGAGATCAAGGAAATCATCGTCTGTCCGGAAGGCCGAATAGCCGTCTACGCCGATGTTGAAAACACCGAACCCAAGGAGGTAATCATCACTTCCGGCTGCGGTGGAACCGGTAAAATTTCCAAGGAGATGTTGGAGGGAGCCTTCGAACCCTTGCAAGAATGCACCATTACCTTCCCGGAGATCGGTGCCTTTATCCGCCAGGCATTGCAGAGTTCGCCCCTCGGACCGCAGACCCACTGCGTCCATGGCTGCGGTTTATGGCAGGATGGCCGGCTCCAGGTTTTCTTCGAAGATGTCGGTCGACACAACGCCGTCGACAAGGTGCTGGGAGCCATTCTCCTGCACAGAGCCTCCTCGAAGTCGGCCATTTACACCACCGGTCGGCTGACCTCAGATATGGTACTGAAATGCGCCCGTATCGGCATTCCAATCATCATGTCGCGAACGGCCCCCTCCTCTCTCGGCCTGGCCATAGCCCGGCGGGCGGGGGCAACGCTCATCGCCTATGCCAGACCGGATCGTTTAAATGTCTTCAATGCTCCCGAGCGCATCATCTATTAATGATAGTCCTCACGCGGCCTGTTTCCGCGACCGCCCTTCCATGCCAAGCTCGATGAGTTTTTCGAGAAATCGCGAAAAGGGCAGGCCATGAACCGCGGCTGCCTGGGGCATGAGGCTGGTGGCGGTCATTCCCGGGATGGTGTTGGTCTCAAGAAGGAACAGTTCTCCGTTTGCATCAAGAATCATGTCGGTGCGGGAATAGCCGCGCAGGCGCAGAGCCCGATGGGCGGCAAGGCCGTACTGCTGGGCCTGGGTGGTAATCTCCGCGCTGATCCTGGCCGGACAAATCTCCTCTGTGGCCCCCGCCTTGTATTTGGCGTCATAATCAAAAAAATCAAATCCCGGACCCGGCACAATCTCGATTACCGGCAGGGCCGTAAGATCGCGGTTACCGAAAACACCTACGGTCAACTCCCGACCTTTGATATATTTCTCCGCCATTACCTGATTATCATGGCGCAGGGCGCGTTCGATGCCGAGCAAAAGCTGCTCTTCCGACCGGGCAAGTGTCAGACCGAGGCTCGACCCTTCATGAACCGGTTTAATAACCACCGGAAGACCTAACCTTTCGATCAACTCCGCACCACTTATCCGATCATCACCGCTGATTATCTGCCAGTCCGCAACCGGCAAGCCATTCATCCGATACAGTTCCTTGGCCAGATGCTTATCCATGGCAATAGCGCTGCCCAATACCCCCGAGCCCTGATAAGGAACTCCCAGCAGATCAAGAAATCCCTGCATTGTGCCATCCTCTCCGTGCAAACCGTGCAGAAGGATAAAGGCAAAATCTATTTCCGGAGCATCACCAGCTAGACGAGCCAAATCAGTGGCCGGATCATAACGACGCACCAGGAATTTAGCCGGATCAAGTGCCTTTTCAACACCGGCGGCACCATTCAGAGAAACCTCCCGTTCCCCAGACGTCCCGCCAGCCAATAAGGCTATGTGCATTTTTTGTGTGTGCATGATCTTCTTCCTCAAAATTTCAAAAACAATTTCGCCTGCCAGGACCAGTGGATCGCCGCCAATAATGCGATCAAAGGCACTGCCAACCGACCGACAATGTGCGCGGTCGCCCTCTTTTTCACTCAAAACTGCTCTGTTTGCAAAGTGCAGTCACTGTACCATAGGAGGGAGTGGCCTGCACGAAAAGGTGTGAAGTGCTCACGGCGACTGCGGAGAAAAATCCATTGACAAATGTTCCATGTCTTTAGTATATAAACGAGATTGTTGTCACGAAATCACAGCCATTTCCTAAAAAGATGGCCAACGGCCCGATCTTTTTATAAAAAATTGATTAATTCGTTAAACGGAGTCGCAAATGATTGATGTTGAAGTCCGAGGAGATCTTGAGTACGCAATCCGCCAGCTGAAAAAAAAGCTGCAGATAGACGGCATTAAAAGAGAATTAAAACGTCGTGAGTACTACGAGAAGCCGAGCGTGAAAAAACGCCGCAAACAGGCTGAAGCCCGCCGCAAACTCCGCAAGTTCAACCGCATGAAAAAAACGATGTAAGGGCTACTGCTTAAAAGTCCGACGCCCGTCGGACTTTTAAAACTGCTGGCCGGCACTCCTTTCTAAACCTTATAAACTGAGGCGCCATCGAAATCCCGGATCTTCCCAACCAATTCACGGCCGCCTACGATCTGTTTCTTCATTATCTGATCTCCGAAAGGCGCTTGGCCGAGAACAGTATTGCGGCCTACACCGCGGATATCAGCCTTTTTCTCAATTTCCTTACCAACTGCAAAAAATATACCCTGCACGGAGTCGATCTTCCGACTATCCAGAATTTTCTTGAGGCGCAGGGACTGCAGAAAATCTCCAAGCGCACCAACGCCAGGCGTATTTCGGCGCTGAAATCTTTTTTTAACTTTCTCGTCCGCGAAAACCTGACTGAGCATAACCCCTTTCTTGCAGTCGATCTGCCGCGCAGCGGCAAGAGTCTCCCCAAAGCCTTGTCGCAAAAAGAGGTTTTGAGCCTGCTCGCCCCCCCAAACATCGATACACCCATCGGCAAAAGGGATCATGCCATGCTTTTTGTCCTATATGCAACCGGCCTCCGGGTCTCGGAACTCGTTGGCCTGCCGCTTTCGGCATGCAACCTGAACGCCGGGTTTGTCCGTGTTCTCGGCAAGGGCAATAAAGAGCGCCTGATTCCTTTTGGCGACCAGGCTCGGGAAAGAATAGATGCCTACCTGAAAACAGCCAGGCCGTTCATTCTCAAAAACAAACGGAGCAACTACCTCTTTGTCACCCGGCGAGGCACCTGCATGACCCGCCTGCGATTTTGGCAGATAATCCGCAAAATCGCCCTTGCGGCAGGTATACAGAAAGAGATTTCACCGCACATGATCCGCCATTCGTTTGCCACCCACCTTCTCAGCCACGGTGCCGACCTGAGGTCGGTGCAGATGATGCTCGGCCATGCGGATATTGCCACAACCCAGATCTATACCCATATCGACCAGGAACGACTGAAGAGCATCCACAAGAAGTTCCATCCCCGGGGCTAAACAGATTTCTTGTCTCGCCCCAGGGTTTCCATTAACCCGGTACGATCAAACAAGTGTTGTGGAAATATCCTTCAAGATCGCCTACAATGAACTCTCTTTCAACTCCCTGAACCGAGAGGAAAACTGACCGATGCGTGTAATTACCACCCACCTGAATGCCGACTTTGACGGCTTGGCGGCAATGATCGCCGCCCAAAAAATCTACCCCGATGCGGTCATGGCCTTTTCCGGCTCACAGGAGCGCAATGTCCGTGAGTTCACCTCGCAAAGCCTCTTGTACAATTATGACTTTCGCAAAATCAAGGATATCGACCTTCAGGCGGTTGACACCCTCATCCTCGTCGATACCCGCTCCTCTGAGAGGATCGGCCCTTTCGCCGAATGCCTGAACAATCCGGGCATTGCCCTGCATCTTTACGATCATCACCTGCACAATCCTGGCGATCTCAAGGGCCAGGTCGAGGTAATAAGGGATTTTGGTTCGACCACTACCATCCTTATGAATATCCTCCAGGAGAAACTGATCGACATCAGTGCCAATGAAGCAACCATTTTTGCCTTGGGAATCTATGAAGACACCGGTTCTCTCACCCACCTGACCACCACCCCGGAAGATCTCATGACTGCGGCATGGCTCCTGCAGAAAGGCGCCAAGCTCGACCAGGTGGCGCAGTTCCTCACCCATGAACTGACTTCGGCTCAGATCGGCCTCCTGCATGAGGTGATGAAGAGTGCCAAACAATACAACATCCAGGATATTCCCGTTGTTGTAGTAACACACTCCCTACCGGAATATGTCGATGAGTTCGCTCTTATCGTCCGGCGCTTCATGACCATGGAAAACCTCAATGTGCTTTTTGCCCTCATCTCCATGGCAGGTCGCATATATCTCATTGCCCGCAGCCGCATAGCCGACGTCAATGTCGGCACGATCGCACGCGACCTCGACGGCGGCGGCCATGCCACCGCCGCCTCAGCCACGCTGAAAGACCTTACCCTCATAGAGGCAGAAGAAAAGCTCATCCTGACCCTGCACCGCCACATCCGCCCCCAGCCCATTGCCAGCGAAATGATGTCGAAACCAGCCATTACCCTGCTGCCGGACGCCACTATTGCCGAGGCAAAAGCGCTCCTCACCCGCTACAACATTACCGCGGCACCAGTCCGGGAGGACATTCGCATCGCCCGGGAAACCGGCCATTTAATTTTAGGAATAATCACCCGGCAAATTCTCGAGAAGGCGGCGCATCACAACTTGAGCGGTCTGCCGGTCAGTGAATATATGACTACCGATGTGCAGACCCTGCCGTTGAATGCAACACTTGCCGACATCCAGGAGTTGATTATCGAAAACCGCCAGCGACTCATTCCGATAGTCCAGAATCGTGCGCTCATGGGGGTAATTACCCGGACCGATCTGCTTAATCGACTGGTCAACGATCCGGCCCATCTGCCCAAGGATTTGCTGCACGAAGCGGAGCACCCGTCTCTCGCCAGAAGGCGCAATCTCAACACCCTGTTGGTTGAGTGCCTCAGCCGGGAGGTAATCCTGCTCCTTCAATCTATAGGCGAAGTCGCTAAAAAACTCGGGTACAACGCCTTTGCCGTTGGTGGCTTCGTCCGAGACCTCCTGTTAAAAAAGCCCAACCTCGATCTTGATATTGTCATCGAGGGAGATGGTGTTGACTTTGCTAAGATCCTCGCCCAGCATTTAGGAGGCAGGTATATAACCCATGAGCGCTTCAAAACCGCCATGGTACTGCTGCCCAGTGGCTTCAAAATCGATATCGCCACAGCTCGCCTGGAATACTATGAATATCCGGCGGCCATGCCGACGGTCGAGTTGTCATCGATCAAACTCGACCTGTCACGCCGCGATTTCACTATCAACGCCATGGCTCTCCATCTCAACCCGGAGCACTTCGGTACCTTGATCGATTTTTTCAATAGCCAGAACGATCTCAAACAGAAGGCCATCAAGGTCTTGCATAACCTCAGCTTTGTCGAAGACCCCAGTCGAATTTTCCGTGCGATTCGCTTTGAAAAACGTATGGAGTTTGAGATTGCCCCGCACACCAAACGGCTGATCGTCAACGCAGTCAACATGAAACTGTTCGGCAAAACCAACGATTCACGCTTTCTCGCGGAGCTGAAAATTATCCTGTCGGAGGAGAACCCCCTCCCAGCCATTCAACGCCTCGGCGAATTCGATCTTTTCAAGTATCTCTGGCCGGATCTCAAACCCCACTATATGGTCGACCGGCGCTTCATGCACGTCCTCACCCAGACCCAGCTGGCCATATCCTGGTTCAGACTGCTGTATCTTGAGGAGCCCTGCCAGAACTGGATCGTCTATCTGCTGGCAATCATGTCAAGATCAAGCATGAGTGAACTGGAGGCCTTCTGCCGGAGATTTGAGGAAACCGCCAAGATCACCGAATACCTGCTCGACCAGAAAAAACGTGCAGAACAGGCAGCCCATCAGCTGGCCCGCGAGTCACATCTTAAAAACAGCAGGATTGTCAAGCTGTTTGAGGAAGTGAGTATCGAGGGTCTACTGTATATCATGGCCATTGCCAGGAAGAATCATGTGAAAAAAGCCGTTTCCCTGTATGTCACGACGCTGCAGAAGGTTGAACCGACTCTTACCGGCAACGATCTGATCAAGATGGGATACCAACCCGGGCCGCAGTTCAAAAAGATCCTCGCCTCTTTAAAAAAAGCCCGTCTCGATAATCTGGTGTGTGATAAAAAGGAAGAGGTGGAACTCCTGCACAGGAATTTTCCGCTCGCAACGACTTGATCGCATCTGCGACATGCCATATTATCTTGCAGCCGGCACACAAGAAAAAAACCTCATTCACCCCAGGCGACAACACCTCCCATGACAGAATTTATAACCGAACTGATCATTCTTGCCCCACCGCTGCTTTTTGCTCTCACCTTGCATGAGTTTGCCCATGGCTTCATCGCCTATCGACTCGGGGACCCAACCGCTAAAATGGCCGGGCGCCTGACCCTCAATCCACTCAAACACCTGGATCCAATCGGAACAATCGCCTTCTTTTTAATCAAGTTCGGTTGGGCCAAACCGGTTCCGGTCAACGCCGGGTATTTTCGCAATCCGAAACAAGACATGCTCTGGGTTGCTCTGGCCGGCCCGGTCGCCAATCTCGGGCTGGCGATCATCAGTGCCATCCTCGCCAAAGCGATCTGGCTTTTTGCCGGCTTTCTCCCCTATTCGAGTGCAATGGAGGCCATTTTCCTGCCGCTCAGTGCAATGCTGGTAGCGAGCGTGTGGATAAATCTGGTGCTCGCCATCTTCAACTTTCTCCCCATTCCGCCCCTCGATGGCGGCCGCATTCTTGCCGGCGTCTTACCCGACCGGCTGGCCGAATCCTACCGACAGATAGAACGGTACGGCTTTATCATCATCCTGGTCCTGGCCTTCAGCGGAGTGCTTTCCAAGGTAATTCTGCCGATCATCAGATTCGTTAACCATCTCTTGCTGTCATAGCCAGGAAGTGCCGATAAAAGCTTTCCTATCAATTGCTGTTACGCTTCGCGAGATTTGAAAACATTTTTGCAAAGGTTCTGGACGTAGCAGATAGTGTTTTCAAGGGCCAGCGTCGACATCGTTTTTAACACTATTACAGCCACTCCCGTTATGAACAATTCACACTCGTGAACGGCCGATGACTATCATCATTATGCAGTAAACCCCATTGCTCTTTATATCGACTGTCTAAACTTAAGGCAATGGTTTGAATTTTAACTAAATATTTACGTTTTTTAGCATCATTTAGGCGTACTACTCCTTAACCCTGTTCGAGTAACAAGACCAGGGATTGATCTTTGACAATATGAATGCAGAGTAAAGGCTATATCTGCAACACCTCCGTGAGTTGTCGCCGTTCATGTCCAAGGCCAATCGCTCGATTCTTTTTACCCAATCCATAATTGTGTCCAAGATTATATCCTTGATTTTTCAGGATATTAAAGGTCTCATTTTCGATACACAAAGGGGCACGCCCGGCTCTCATGATGTCGTAGACATTGTCTTCGGTAATTTCCAGATCGGTTACCCAACTGAAACAGGTGGTCTTGCCCTTCTTGTTGTCGATTTGCCAATATTGGAGAAAATTGACCAAGAGGTCCTGTGTTCAACGACAATGACTTTCATATGAGGATGTTCTCAACGAAATTCTTCGAAGAAACGGTGGGCAGCATTTCGTTCGCAATCCTGCTTTCTCGTGCCGACGCCATTGGTTATCATCTCCGGAAATACCGGGATGACTTCTGTTTGGTCGGGATGAACAAAAGCTGCTTTGATTCCTGGAATGGTAAAGAAAAATAAGAAGAAGAAATAAGTATTTTCAAACCGCCTGCCCAGCTACATTTTCAGGTCGCCGCTGGCAGAGAAAGAGAATGGCCCTTTTCTCGAAAGGTCCAGGAGACTACTATCTATTGAGTCGTTGGAAAGTGAGGCTGGTGAGAAACTTCTCACCTTCCTCGCTGTAGGATGTCGCCATTGTATTTGAGAGAGACTTCTCGACATAACTCATATCGACGCCTACTCTGGCATTATCGGGGTGCAGACAGAAAAGACCTTGGGTATCAACATTCACATAGTGCCCTTCGCGCAATCCTTTTATCCCATGATCTTGATAGGATTGACTGTATCGTACGCATTTTTTTGGAGAAGATGCTTCAATTTGAACAGTTACATTTGGATTTTTAAAATAAGAAGAGACTAAAGACTTTTCTTTTTCATTTTTCACATAGCTCTCAAGCTCTTTTGAATTTTCCAAATCTTTACTCAGGCGAACTTCACGCGCCTTAGTAAGAATAGAATATTGCCTATGTGATTTATTAATCTTGAGATAATATAAAGAATCGTCCTCCAATTTTTCATACCAATTAACACCAGGGGGAGGAGTTATACTATACCCCAGCGTGCTTTCCCGCGGCTTGTAATTTTTCACAGCATGATAGATTTTTTTATTTATCGGGATGTCACTTTCATCCATGTATTTTTTGTTTATAGGGATGTCAATATCTTCCAATAAGTTTTTGTTGGAATAAGCCTGGACGTCACTTTCATCCATGTATTGTTTCTCTTCTGGTCCCATATTGAAATAAGCTATGGCGCAAACAGTAATCACAGCCAGAAACAGGAATATCTTTTTCATCAGATCTCCCCCTAATTGTTTTAATTTCTACCCTGCAAGTATCAGTTCTATATTGATTTGCAATTATTGCGCCAGGACAGAAATGATCTTAACTGCAAAAAAAATCTATATCTCAATCCCAAAACAATAAAAATTATTATATATAATTCCAGTTAACTAGATGCTATCTATTAAAAACAACTATTTCGCCCAACCATTCCAAAACCACACCAATTATATAAATTCGCTCCATAATTCCAGAAAAGAGAATGCTTTTTCAATAAACCGGAAATTCAAATTCGTTTGATTATGAAGAGGGAGAAATGCCCCTAAAAATATATCCAAATTGCTATTTATGATGTTATATTAATCAGTTACCAAATTAATATTTCTTGAATATAGGTTCTGGTAATCATAATCATAAGATAATACATGTAAGTTAGGCCTACTTCCTGATGCTCTTCTGGAAGATCAGGCTGAGTTTTGGTAATTATCAGATATTGCAAGGAGGTAGGTGTTAGATGTAGACTGACGTCCCATTAACGCCTCTACCTTTGAACTGAAAAGAACATGAAGGGTGGTTCTGGCTGCCACTGTCACCTCTGTAAATAGAAGATCACCCACCGATGATATTTGCAAGACAGCATACCTATGGACCCGTAAAAGGCTTTGAGGTAGGTATTGCACCTATGGGAAAGCCAATAAAGTCAGTTTATCTTTATCATATAGACTCCATCCTGATAGACACCGGCCCCCACCACCTCCGCAAAAAAGTCAGTTCGATGATCGACTACGACAATATCACCACCATCCTGCTGACACACCACCATGAGGATCATAGCGGCAACGCCGGGCTCCTGAAAGATCAATACAGTGTGCCGGTATACCTGCATCCTTATGGGGTATCAAAGTTATCAAACGGATTCAATATACTCCCTTATCAGCACATCCTGTTCGGCAAAGCTCCACGGGTTCAAGCAGAAACCTGTCCCGAAATAATCGAAACTGAGAATATCATCCTCAAGGCCGTGCACACCCCGGGGCATAGTAAAGATCATACTGTTTACTATGCAGAGAAAGAGGGTTGGCTCTTCTCTGGAGATCTCTATGTCGGTGAAAAAATACAATTCTTCAGGATTGATGAAAGGATTGATCAGCAGATAGACTCTTTAAAGAAAATTGCAGAATTGGATTTTGACATGCTTTTTTGTTCCCACCGCCCCAGTATGAAAGACGGCCATACCCTCATACAACGAAAACTCGATTATCTCGTAAGCTTTAACCAGCAAGTTCTCGAACTTCATAAAAAAGGAATGAAAGAGAAAGAGATCATTAAGCAACTGCGAGTAAAAAATGATCTGTCGGTCAAACTATTCACTATGGGGAATGCCTGTTTTTCCCACATGGTCAGATCGTCACTCAACACCCTTCAAGACTATCAGCAGTAATTAAAATATTTTCGGACACCAATATAATCCAGGCACATAAACAAACGGGTTGAGACTATTCCTGACCGCCGCTTAAACGTCGTACTAGTAGAAAGCTTACCGTATTACAATGCCTTTCAGCGCGTTAGCGATTTGTGATTCATAGCCGATTGCATCCAATAGAACAAACCCTTCCACTGTAGCCAATGCCAGCGATGCCATGGGCATACGCTCTTCTTCTCGTTCCACTTTCAGAGCCGAAGCAATCCAGTTTAAAAAATCGTCGTAGATTTGTCGAGCAATGATACGATAAAATACTTCTCCCCCACCCGCAAAGGCAGCCAGTTCTAGCCAGAGTCTCAAGTATGGCCGGATTTCGGGATCCTTCATCATTCCTGCAAGAAGGGGAAGAAGAGTATCGAACGGCATTTGCTCTGATCGAACAC
This sequence comes from Pseudomonadota bacterium, assembly GCA_018821785.1. Taxonomy (GTDB): domain Bacteria; phylum Desulfobacterota; class Desulfobulbia; order Desulfobulbales; family Desulfocapsaceae; genus Desulforhopalus_A. The sequence goes on along the minus strand of JAHJLI010000192.1, from coordinate 23,585 downwards.
TTTCCAGTATCTCTACAAGACGTTTTGCTATTAGGATCAGTGTGGCAGTCAGCAATTCTTCTTTGTCCAAAAAATAATGTAAGAGCATGCGATCACTCGTTCCGGCTGCTGCTGCCAACGGGCGGAGACTAGCTCTTTGCAAACCATTTTTAAGCAAAAACTCGGCTATCTTCTCTATAATAATTTGTCTCTTGGCTTCAGTTTTGTCCATTTCGGCAATTTTTTTGTTGACTTTTTATGTAGCGATCGCTACACAAGTTGCATAGTAATTTATGTAGCGACCATTACATTAATACGGAAAATTGATCTTGTCTATCAACCCACACCAACTCAAGGAGATTATGTGACAATAAACTTAATACTGCCAGCGGTGGCCGCGCTGGCATTCATTTTCTATACCGGCTGCGTAGCGTTTGACATTCGATTTCTGGAAAAGAGGTTGTGGATTCTTCCTGCAATTCTTTCGGCGCTGTTTTTAGCATTCTCAATTCATGTCATTGCCTCAGAAGGACTATTTGGTTTCTGGACTGAGCATGTGCGTACCCCATGGGGTAATCAGATTTGGTTGGATCTGTTGTTCGCGATTGCTATTGGATGGTTCCTTGTTGTACCGCAATCCAAGGAATACGGAATGCGCCCGCTGCCCTGGCTGGTTTTTGTTATATGCACAGGCTGTATTGGGTTTCTGGCAATGGTTTCGCGATTGCTTTACTTGAAAGAGAATTCTGAGCGACAGGCACAAGCCATGCCGTCGTCACTCTAAGGGAAGGAAAACTATGATAGCATTTCGAATTCTTTTAGTAATTATGATTTCAGGCATTCTCGGTTACACGAGCATTGTAGGTATTAATCATGGCTGGAACCTGTTTCCAGTATTCTTTGGTGATATTGCGGCTATGACCTGGTCTGGACAGTTCAATCTTGACTTCACGTGCTTACTGACATTTTCCGGGCTATGGCTCGCATGGCGACATCATTTCTCCGTTGGCGGGCTATTGTTGGGTTTACTGGGCGCCGTTGGTGGGACAATGGTACTCGCCCCCTATCTCCTTTTTGTAAGCGTTAAAGCAAACGGAAACACGAAAGAGATATTAATGGGAAAGATAAGGGCGAATTGCTGAGTTGTATCTGAAGTATGAGTGAGTTGGAATGTTAGGATATTTAAATGGAAATTGCGACCACACCAATTCATCAGATTTAGATTTGTCATGGCATTCCACTATTGAAAAGAGCCACTCGCACGTTTACCTTCCTGAGAATCTCTTTTGAAGATGGCTGACACATGGCTAGGACAACAGGCAAGCTCCAGCAATCATCCTGTTAATTGGTTATTGCTGCAAAAAACCGGATTGCAAATAATCCTGACTGTTTATCTGTAGGCTAGTCTTGGGTTGTTACCCCTGCCCGCCTGCCGGTCGGTGAACAGTGAGCTGCGGAAAAGGAATCTCCCAGTTATTCTTTGTGCAGCATTCGACACACCATTTTTGAATGGCCCGCTCAATGCGCTTGCTGATATCGGCGACTCTGCCGTCGAAATCACCCAGGATAAGCAGGTCAAGCGATGAGGCACTGGCCTGCATGAATTCAACCTGTAGACTCAGGCATTTATCCAGATAATCCTCCTCCTCCATTCTCAGGTTGAGGTAGTCTTTCAGCATTGCAGGAATTTCAGCGGTGGCCTTCTCCTGCAGATTATAACTGATGCCAAAAATTACCCGCAGCCGGAAGTTGCGGGAAAGGTTGGCCGGACAGGCACCGAGGAATGCTTCAGTCGTATAGAAGATCCTCCTTCCTCCACGTTCAATCAGTTCCACCTGCTCATGTGACAGACTTACAACCTTGCCCCGTGCATTGCCACCTACCACGACCCAGTCTCCTTTCTTACACGGGAACCATGGTTCTTCCGGATGCCAGGGACGCGACACAAGACCAATCAGGTTTTCGATGGGAACCCGAAGTTCGGCATCAAGAGACGGATTGACCAGCTTACAGAATACATTGATGGATGCGACCTTCCACGGCACCCCGTGCAGGATAAGTCGCTCATTTTCCCGGACCGAGCCGATATTCAACATCAACCGCCCCTGCTGCCACAATCGCGGCAGACCTTGGCGAATCGTCCAGGCAAGTCCAAGAAAGAAAATGATTGCCATGCTCAACAAAAACCAGTCTTCCGCAAGATAAAGGACAAAAAACAGGCCAACTACCGCAAATATTACCGAAAGCACCTGAAAGATGATGTACAGCAGACGCATCTGTAATGATCGTTCTTCCGGCTGCTTAGTAAATCTGATAGAGAGGGCCGTAGCCACACGATACAACAGTCTGAATGTAAGAAGAATTGCAACAAAGGTGAGCACCGCAAGTATGAGATAGAACCCTCGGTCTCTGAAAAACGTCCGTAAAGAATCTTTTGAGCTCTCAACAAAGGAGACCTCCTGACTCTCAAGCTGCCTCAGTTCACTCTTTGAAAGTTCAAGCTTGTTGCGTAACCGCTTTTCGACGTTAATCCATTCCGGCTGCAGTGCTTTAACCTGGGCCTGCACCTGTTTTTCCGCAGTCTCCTCAATGGTTTTCTGCAGATGGCTAACAGCCTGACCGGCTGTAGCCGACAGCAGTTCAAGCTCGGTTATCTTATCCTTCAAATCCGTTTTCTGCCTAGCCTTCATGGTAAACCGTTTCAGCTCCTTGATTGCCGGCTCAAGCAGACTTGCCATCTCCTCCTTCCAGCTGAAGGTCTGCGGCTTTTTCTCGGCAAACAATGTCGGCTCAACTCCCGTGGCAATACGCTCAAAATCGTTTTTGGATTCTGACAGCTGCTTATCAAGCCCGCTGATCTCCTTCTCAAGTGCAGCCTTTTCTGCTTCGGACGTGCTGGCTTTCAGCTTTTTCTGTGACAGCTGTATCTGCTCTTTTAGATTCTTCTGCAGTTCTAGGAGGGAAGCAAGCATTTCCACCGGCCCGCTTGGTTTCTCGACCAATGCACGCTCTGCGCCACTTAATTTTTCAGGCTCTGAGGACTCAGCCCTGGAGAAGAGGGAAGAAAAGAAAAGGGCAATACAGCAAAGGAGAATGATAAAAGCTTTTTGCATGGTATGGTGGTGGGTGGGGGGAGAAATTCTTACCTTTTTCGGCATTCCGGGGAAGCCGCTTGCCGACCAAGAACCATCGAATCCATGGTTTCAAACTACCCTTCCAGGCGGGCTTTCGCAATTATTAAAATGCGTATGCCCATAGACGGCATTGGACTGACTGATCAGGGCAAGTTTCCAGCAACTATCGATATTTCGTTACCAATTTTAACGAAAGCTAACTACTAACCCGCGATTTTCAGACCAGCACCTATTTTAAATTAGGAGCAACAAGGGTCTTTTTGACAACATGGAGTCAAAGATACTTATTTAGCATCATAAAATATTGCCTGTCAGGAAAAATCTGGAATTTAGAATGTCCTTTTCATACCAAGAAAATCTTGCATTCCAAAAGGTCAGGATTGCATTTTTTGTTGCCAGGCAATGGAGATGACTTCTTGTTTCCAGATACAGGAGTTAAACCTTAGCTAACGGACAATTTTCATGAGGTTCACCCTGCCCACCTCAACGCCCGATATGAAAGTACTATCGAAAATCGACTTCGGCAAAAATGATACAATTAGCTTTATTGATTCTCAGGAATTATCAATAATTTTCCACATTGTGCTTCGAAGTAGAACCGTAACGTCATATTTTCCATCCAGTATAGTTTTACCCAATATAGAGAAGAGGGACCATTATTTTGTGTCTGTAGTCTTGTTTTGTCTGCTGGAGATCCATGCACAAGGAAAAAACGAAATGAAATTTGTTTACTATCTCTCCGTATTGTCGGAAAACATTTCCGCAAACACAAAATATTGAACAACCAATGAACTTTGCTATACAGCTAATCTGCTGTGATTTATTAGATTTTCCCTGACGCTACAATGGTACAAAATTTGCACGGCTGGCAACCAGTCAGAAAATATTGCTATCATTTTAAGACCATTGTCTATCAGTACACAGCGTAGATCGATAAAGAATTATGTGTGTGTAACTATTTTTGAAAAATGGTTTTTCCGTAACGTTTTCTCAATCTACAGATAGAAATATTTCAAGGAGGTAACAATGAAAACATTTGCCATAACTTTGTTATTTTTTCTACTTTGGACCTCACCTTCCAATGCCGATGTCCTTTGGACGCAGATGGACTACTTACAAGATCAATCTATCGGAGGTCTTTATCGAGGTGGCCCACCGTCTTATGGGAATTATAAAACTTATGATGATTTCTGGTTCGGGACAGATGTGAATATAAATGAAATTTCATTTACAGGACTCGGGAATTCATATCCATATGAAAACACCTATCTCCCAAATAATTTTTCGGTCGAAATCTGGAGCAGTACAAATCCCCAGATTGGACTACGTGAAGTTGAAAATCTGCTGGCAACATACACTTTCACTCCTTCCTCGGCCAATACGACCAATCTTGAAAATAATTTTCCTGATGATAACAATACATATTCCAGCATATTTCGGTATGACTTAACCCTCAGCACCACTTTCCAGGCTCAATCCGACACGTATTACTGGATCTCCGTCTACTATTTGGGAAATTTGTCTTTTGGATGGCAATTGGTTTCTAATAATTTAGGGCAAAAACCAGTGACTTCTGATAACGGTGTATTCAATTCTACTTCGGCCTCGAACGTTGCTTTTGAGCTTAGAGGTACCACATCAAATAATAATCCAGTCCCCGAACCTACAACCATGCTCCTTTTTGGCACAGGCTTAGCAGGACTCGCTGGAGTTACCAGACGAAAGAAAAAGTGAAGCTCCTATTGTCCGGAATGCTGGGGCAGTGTCAGAATTGGCTCTGCCTTTTTGCTTTGTGACGACTAAATGGTGTCAGAGTCAAATAAACACTTATCATGGATGGCCCTAATTAATGCTGATCCTATCAAGCAGGAACATTTAACAATCATCAAGGTGCTTGTTCGATTGCAACCAATGTCTCATGAAATGTCGCACCCCCACCCATATCTGACAATTTTTGCGAGGTAAGGTCGTTAATGCCGGAGTCATCCTCGTCCACCGGCCAAAAAATTCCTTCGGCCACGAGCACACCTTGCCTGGTATCGGTGGTCAGTCGGGCAATCCTGGCGACCTTTCCCCGATGATTCTTAAGGATCACCTTTTCACCGTCCCGGACATCCCATCTTGCCGCATCGGCAGGATGAACGAGTACCTCGCCGAGCCTCCCCGAATATCTTTCTCCGAAAGTGCTGTTTAAAAGATCAGCATGCGGCGGAACAATCAAACGCAAGGGAAACCTGGCCAAAAGGTCAGGGTCGTCAAACTCACCGGCCCTGCTAAGACGTGGCACCTGGGGTTCAGGCCCCACAGCTGCACTGGTAAAAGAAAATCTGTGATTCCGACCCACCAGCACCCGGCCGTCGCTGCAGCTGTTGACGGATTGGACCAGCCTGCCGGCCATCACCTCTTTGATGTCGCAGCTTTGCGGTAACCCTTGCATATCTTGCAGATAGTCGGCAATGCGCTCATCACAGGTCTGAAAAAAAGCCCTGTCGGTAAAGCCCATTTTCAACGCCAGGTTCTGGAACAAATCGAAATTACCTCTCGCCTCGGCGACCGGTTCAATGACCGGGTCCGTCACCCCGAGATAAAAATGACCGTAGGCGGTATAGATGTCGCGGTTTTCAAGAAAGGTGGTAGCAGGCAAAAGGAGATCTGCATAGCGCGCCGTCGGCGTCATCACCTGTTCGTGCACAACGGTAAACAGGTCCTCCCTGGCCAGCCCCTGGCGAACCAACGCCCCATCGGGATTGACGCTCGCCGGATTAGCGTTATAGACAAAAAGGGCATGGACCGGCGGCTGCAGGGCAGTGAGGGCATGGCCCAGATGGATCATATTGACGACCCTGGTTTTTTCAGGGGCCAGGGAAGGCCAGGTCAGTTTAGCTTTATCGCCGCGAAAGGCTCCGGCCGAAAGGAGGACACCCCGGCCCGGGCCACCTGCGAAAAGACCGAGGGCTGCGGCCAGGGATGTAATCGACCGCACCGCCATGCCGCCCCGGCTGTGACGGGAAAGACCGATACCGATGCGGATAAAGGTTTTTGTCGACCCGGCAAGTAAGGTCGCAAGCTCTGCCATATCCTGCCGCGACATGCCACTTTCCCGGATCAGGTCAGACCAATCCTGACTTTTGAGACTTTCTGCCAAAAGGTCAAAGCCTTCGGTTTCCCGGGCTATGAAAGTTTTGTCAATGAGATCGCCTTCAATGAGGGCCTTCAACACCCCAAGGGCCAGAGCCGGATCGCCGCCGGGTAACACCGCAAGGTGCATATCCGCGGCTTTTGCCGTCTCGTTGCGATAGGGATCGATCACCAGCAGGCGGCCACCTTTTTTTCTGGCGGCGGCAACATATTGCCAGAAATGGATATTGGTGACCTTGATGTTGATACCCCAGGCGACAATCAACTCGGCATCGGCGGCGTTTTCCGGGGGACATCCGGGTGTATCGCCACATTGGTGCGACCACCCAGCTCCGGCAGCAGCGGAGCAGATGGTCTGGTCGAGCTGCGAAGCGCCCAGCCGGTGAAACAGGGGATAGCCTGCGAACCTGTTCACCGCCCCCATGTTGCCGGCATAGGAATAAGGTAGAATGGCTTCGCCGCCAAAGCGACTACGAGTCTCGGCTAAACGGTCGGCAACAATATCCAGGGCCTCATCCCATCCAATACGGCGAAACTTTCCCTCACCTTTTTTGCCAGCTCGCAGCTGGGGATAGAGCACTCGGCTCTCCCCATACAATCGTTCCGGATAACGGCGCATCTTGCGGCAGATGAATCCGTTGGTATGAGGATGGTCTTTATCACCGGCAAGGCCTTTCACCCGTCCGTCAGCCACTGAGGCAATCATTCCGCAGCTGTCGGGACAGTCCAGTGGACAAATGGTTTTTTTCCCCCTTTGCATATTGTGGCGCTTCAACCCACCATGGCGGTACCGTTATACAGATAGCGTTTGATCTTATGGGTGGCGGTTTTGATGAAGGGCTCGCGGCGCTCAAAGACCTTGGCCAGCCGTGAGGATTTGGAAAGCTTTTCGTTTAATTCGACCCTCATGGTATCAAGGAGGTTTTCTATATAAGCACGGCGATCGATACGGGATTCGCCGGAGGTCTGCTCATCGATGAACTCGTAATCGGGATAGATCCAGGCTTCGACCTGGCCGTTATTCTCAAGGACCAGGCTTTCGACAACCCAGGTGTAGGTGTTGATCTTGTGCTCGATGGCCTCTGGGTAGACATTTTCGCCGCTGGCCAGAACAATAACGTTTTTTGAGCGACCGCGGACGTGCAGGTTACCCTCCTTGTCAAAAACACCAAGATCCCCAGTGGAAAGCCAGCCATCGGTGGTCAAGACAGCCTGGGTCGCCTCGGTATCATTGTAGTAGCCGCGCATGACACTGGGTCCGCAGACGGTGATCTCGCCGACCCCGGTCGCCGGATCAGGGCCGACTATTTTCACCTGAACCCCGGGAATAGGTTTGCCGGTCGAGCCAACCGTGATTGTCGTATCTCCTGCCGGCCCGCCGGCAATGAGCGGTGCCGACTCGGTCATCCCATAGCCGACCAGATAGGGGAACCTGGACTCATGGAGAAACATTTCAACTTCCGGGTTAAGCGCCGCCCCGCCTACCCCCATCAGTTGGAGATTGCCACCAAAGAAAGCACACAATTTTGCGCCGATTTTACGATAAATCAGCCTTCTCGTCAGGCCGATTTTGCAAAGCAAACCAAGCACCGGACTCTTCTCTATCTGCGGCAACACCCTCTTCTTGTAGATCTTTTCAAGAACAAGGGGGACTGCGAAAATGGCGTAAGGTTTTTCGTGTTGGCAAAGCTTCTGGAGAATCGCCGGAGTCGGTGATTTCCCGGCGTAGGCTATACGGCCACCGCACAATACCGGAAGAATAAAGCCACAGGTAAATTCATAGGTGTGGGACATCGGCAGGATCGACAGCCAGACTGAACCCGGCGGGATCGCCTTCAGACCTGCGGCCGCATAGGCATTAGCTGTCAGATTTTTATGACTCAGCATAACTGCCTTGGAATAACCGGAAGTGCCCGAGGTGTAGAGGATGGACGCCAGATCGTCCTCCACCACCTCCGGAAAGACCGGTGGCTCGGGACTGTCCCGCAGCACCGTCAAGGCCTCACGCAAATAGCCGGAGATGGTGATGACAGGGAGGACACCAATCTCTGCGGCATAATCGTCCAAGGTAATAACCGGACAGGTCATCACCGTGCGCAGTTCATAGATCTTTTCGATCTGTTTTTGGGTGGTGAACAGGGCGCTTACCTGCATCTCGCCCAGGATGTGGTGAACATCGCTCTCCGGCAGGTCGGGTAGGATGGGCACGGCTATGGCACCCAGGCGGACAATGGCCATATAGGCGATCGCCCAGTTGTGGGAATTTTCCGCCAAGATAGCGATATGATCCCCTTTTTTTACCCCCTCGCGAAGAAACCGTGCGGCAAGAGCGATGATCCGCTCATGAAAGGCGCCATAGGTGAGCGGATCTTCCATTGCCATGCCGATTGCCGGCGTGTCTCGATATTTTGAACAGCTGGAATCGAGCACATAGTTGAGGGTCATTCCGACCTTTGCCACCTCATTCATTTTGCACCTCTGTGATTAGGAGCTGCTACTACCCCCACAAGGGAGTGGATAAGTACCTTAACGATATTCGTTTAAAAAAGCCTGCTGGATTTAATCCTCGACGGCAGGTTTCTGATCCTGCAGAAGCCCCGCCACGGCATTGACAACAGCCTCAACGGAAAACGGTTTTGCTAGGGTGATTACCCTCTCCAGATATCCGGCAACGGTGAGGTACCGTTCCTTGGAAATAGTCCCGCCACCTGATATTGCAATGACCGGAAGATCAGGTGCCTCCTTGCGCAGCTCAAGGATGGTCTGCAGGCCGTCTTTGACCGGCATAACCATGTCGGTTATTACCAGATCGCAAGGCTGTCGACGAAATATTTCCAAACCTTCCTGGCCGTTAACCGCCACGGAAACTTCGTAGCCCTCGCCTTCGAGAATCTTCTTCAGAAGATCCAAGGCTGTCGCCTCATCATCTATTACAAGGATACGCTTTTCTATTTTCATTTTATCATTTTGCCTTTTTCAGAAGCCAACATCCTGTCTTTATACGCTACTTTGTGACATTTTCAAGCAATATTTCTCTAGCGCATCGCCGTCAGCCGATCGACAGTGAATGTCAAGGCACCATAATCCACCTCGACCAGTCCCTCTAGAATGTAACCACGACCGCTTCGTAGTGTGTGAGCATAAGTCCGATAAATTTTCGGAAAAAACGTCGTCTCCACTTGCCCGGTTTCATCTTCGAAGGTGAGAAATTCCATTACTTCGCCGCTCTTCGTCGACACCAGTTTGCCGGTCAACAACCAAGCGGCCAGGAGCACCCGCCGCCCCACCAGCCTTGGTAGATCGGAAACCTTTGCCGAAACCCCGGCCGGAGGTTTGAGAAACCGCAACGGATGGTCGTCGCAGAGAAAACCGAGGGAAGCGAATTCCTTACGCGCACAGCTCCGCCGGTCCGGACCAGGAAGTGGCGGAGCCGGTGGCAACCGCACTCCAAACAGGGAAAGACAACGACTGTCCTGCATGGCCCGCTGAAAACTCGCCCATTGCCACAGGAGCACCGTGCGGTTGCAGTTGGGCGCAAGACAGTCTAGGGCGCCGCTGTGAATAAGCGCCTCGGCCTCATTGTCGGCCGGACGGGTGCGCTGAAAAAAATCACCGACACCCTGAAAGTTTTCCTTCTGCCGCGCCGCAAAGAGCCTGCCGAGAAAATCACCTGACAAACCATGCACCGACTGCAGCCCGACCCGAACCTGTCGCCCCCGGCCGAACCAGGAAAACAGACTTTTCTGCACATCCGGAGGAAGGATCTGCAAGCCAAGCCTTTTGGCCTCGGAGACATAGGCGAAGGTGGAGTAGTAGCCGCCTTGGTTGGAGATCACCGCCGCCATGAATTCCGCCGGGTAGTGTTTTTTAAGAAAAGCTGCCTGAAACGATACCCGGGCATAGGAAGCGGAGTGCGGCTTGCAGAAGGAATAGCCGTCAAAACTCTCTATCATCCGCCACATCTCGGCCACTGCCGCAGGCGCGACACCCCTGGCGGCACACCCTGCAAAAAACATCGCCCGGTAATTTGCAAGTTTCAAGGCCTTGTCCTTTTTCGCCATGACCTTGCGCAGGCCATCGCCGTCAGCATGGCTGAAACCGGCGAGAGCAACGGCGATCTTCGACACATCTTCCTGGTACACCATAAGGCCGAAGGTCTCGTCAAGGACATCGCCCTGTTCCGGACAAAAGGGCTGCCAGGCACCGCCATGCAGACGCCGGACATATTCGCGGACAAACTCATTAGCCGCCGGACGGATGATCGACGACTGGATCACCAGCTGCTCAAAATCTCCGGTCCCGGCCTTTTTCTCAAGCAGCCGCATGGCCGGGCTCTCAATATAGAAACAGCCCATGGTCGCCCCCTCAGCCACCGCCATCTTGGTTGCCGCATCGTCTTCCGGCTGCCAGGTGGTTTCGTCAAGATGTCCACCCCCGGCATGCACCGCGGCGATACAGTCACGAATCACCCCGAGACTCCTGTTGCCAAGGAGATCGATCTTCACCAGGCCCGCCTCCTCGGCACCGTCCTTTTCCCACTGGATGATCGGCACACCTTTTGTGGCACGCTGCACCGGCACATAGTCGGTGATAGACCCCGGAGTGATGACCACCCCGCCCGGGTGCACCGAGAGATACCGCGGCAGGCCGATCAGTTTTTCGGCAAGGGCCAGCACCTCCGGCCAGGGCGGAGACAGATCCTGATCTTTCAGAGACGGCAGACCTGCCAGGCTCTCTTCCAGCGAATCGGCGCCGCTGCCGTGCAACCAGGGAATGCGTTTGGTGAGTTGCGAGATCTCGTAACCCGGCAGGCCATAAGCCTTGGCGGTTTCGCGGATAGCCATGCGTGGTTGAAAGAATACATGATTACAGACCATGGCGGCATGGCCCTCGAAATCGCCCAGAACATCGCGGAGCACATCGTCGCGCTCATCCCAGGAAAAATCGATATCGATATCGGGGGGATCGGTGCGCCCTGGATTGAGAAAACGTTCGAAATAGAGATTGTATTTGATTGGGCAGACATTGGTGATATCAAGACAATATGCAACCAGCGAGGCGGCCCCCGAACCACGGCCGCAGATCCGCCGTTTTTTTCGCTTACCGTCCGGTCCCTTGCGGTGGACGATGTCGCGAACCACGAGAAAATAGGAGGAAAAACCCATAGTTTCGATGACCCGCAGTTCATGCTCAAGGCGTTCGACCACCGGCTCACCAAGGTCGTTACCGTACCTGCCCTGCGCCCCGAGATAGGCCTTTTCCCGCAGCACCGCAGCCGCGTCCCGGCCATCCGCACCAAGCCACGGCGGCATGATGACACCAAAATCCGGGCCGGCAAAGGTGCAGGTAGCCGCCAGATGTTCGGTAGCCGCCACCGCTTCCGGCCAGATGGCAAATCTTTTCTGGTACTCTTCCGGACCTAGGAGGGGGTGAATATCCTGGAGCGTCTTTTCCTGCATGGTCCGACTGACCGTGCTACCGGTGCGTACTGCCTGGAGCAGGCAGTACAACTCGCGGTCCCCGGCATCCGCCATATCGCTGTCCGGAGACACTACGGAGACCATTGTATGTTCCCGGGCAAAAAGTCGAAGGGAACGGGCTGCGGCGTCTGGATAGGCACCAAGATCGGCCGCGGCGGCAATGCCCAACCGCCGGTATCCGGCCAACAGCTTGATATCACGACAAAGTACAAGAAGACCCGAGGCAAAAAAAGGCAGGTCTTCTCTGAGTGTAAACGACTCTGCGATATGCCGCCTGCTCAGCAGCCGGCACAGGTTGGCATACCCTTCTGAGTTTCGCACCAGACAGGTGACCACCAGGCCGGACCCGGGTTCGGAGACCTCCGCCCCGATGATCGGCCGCAAGCCTTCACGTGTACAGCCTTTTAAAAAGTGCCAAAGCCCGTAGAGATTATCCCGATCGGTGAGGGCTAGGCCGGAATAGCCCAGCTCCTTCGCCCGGCGGCAAAGCGCCTGCGGCGAAGCAGTACCGCGAAGCAGTGAGTAATACGACCTGACGCGAAGCGGAAACATTACCTACCATCCTTGTAATCCCCATGGGTTCTCAAGTTGACAGGTGTCGCTGGGTGCGGGTGCGGGTCTCTCCCCCTTCCTCCCACCTCGCCTCTCACTCCTGCCGCCCGCCTTTCGCGATCCGCCGTCCGATCCCTATCACTTCGTGGCCGAAACGGCTGCGCAACGCATCCATGGCGGTCAGCACCTTTTTTTCCCGCAGCTCCCGACCTTCCTGTTCGGGAAAGAGGCGCAGCTGAGGCGACTGGCGTTGCAGACGATCGCAAACCAGACGACAGCTGCGGATTCTCGTCCGCCGTGTCCAGGCCCGCTGCAGGGCTGCGAGAGCCATGGTGTTGAGAAGAAAATCCCCGGAAGTGCCGTTTTTGCAGGAAGCCTGGCGGATCACAGGGCCGCCGTCCGAATACCGCAGCCAGATGCCGATCCGCCGGGCAACCTGCTGCCTGCCGCGCAAACTGCTGCCTGCCCGGCTGACCAGGGCGGCAACAACCCCTTCGACCTCCTCCTGATCGTTGCTGTCATCGGCAAAGATGTGTTCGTAGTCGACGGTCGCAGTTGCCGTACTCGGTCGGCAGACGGCGGTGTCGTCAATGCCCCGGCTGATATCATGGAGATAATCGCAGCGGCTGCCGAAAGGCACCATGAGTTGGTGGCGCGAAAGGCCGGCCAGAGCACCTATGGTGGTCAGTTGGAAATGCCGCAGTTGTTCGAGCTCCCTGACGGAAAGACCGGGCAGGACAGCCACCGGCAGCGGGGCGAGGAAGGCCTCCTCCTCCCCCGCAGTGACGATATATTCACCCACCGGCTTGACCAGCCTGGAGGCGACCTTCGCCACCAGCTTGCTGGTGCCGAGGGTCCAGATCGGATTGATGCCGAGGCCGGTGCGGGCCTGACGGCGAACCCGCCAGCCGATATCCGGCGCCGGCCCGTACAATCGGTGGGTGCCGGTGACATCGGCAAAAAAATGGCCGTCTGCCTGCCCGCATTCAATGAGCGGCGAATAGCCTTGCAATTCTTTGAAAAATGCCAGCATCGCCTTGTGATACAGGCCTGCTCGGGGTGGCAGAACCACGGCTCCCCGGCAAATCCTGGTCGCCTGGCGCAGCGGCATGCCTTTTCGCACCCCTTCCCGGTAAGCCTCCTCACTCATGTCGTAGACCACCGCACGCGCCGCCTGCAGCGGGGCAATGAGGAGCGGCCTCTGACGCAGACGGCAATCCTCCACCCGTTCAACTGCAACGGCAAAATCGGCGACATTGAAATGCAGGACGGTTCGTTCCCGCGCCCTGAAACCCTGACTCATATCCGCTCCCCACTGCCGAATTCAGCGAGAATGGTCGCCAGTTTGGCAGCATTGCGCGGCGCCTGCGCCCGAACATGGTTGTTAAAGAGCAGTATGCCCCGGTCGGCCCTGGCGGCAATGGTCGGCAGATAGCCGACGCACCAGGCGCGCAGTTCCTCGACTGAATAATCGTAATTGAACTTTTTCTGCATATTGCCCGACCGCCAGCCCTCGCGATTGCGACCGTGAAAACGGCCGTAAAAGAGATCGGGGTTGGTCACCACATCAAGGGCTGGAAAAAGTCCCGGCAGGGCCGGAACATCAACCGTCACCAGAGTCACCCGCCGCCTGGAAAGTTCGGCAAAAACCGAATCGACCGCCCAGGAATGATGGCGGAATTCCACCGCCAGCGGCAACTCGCTAAGGCCGTCAAGAAGGGCCGCCAGATAGTTGCGATTGGCAAGACTGCGGTCAAAGTCCGGCGGCAGCTGGATAAGCACGGCGACCAGACGTTTCCTGAGCGGCTCGATGCCCTGTCGGTACAATGCCAGCTGCTCACGCCAGTTCGGGTCGCGCTCATGGGTCATGGTCCTGGTCAGTTTGGCGGTAAACAACAGATGCGGCGGGGCGTTTTCGACCATGCGGGTCAAGGGTTCGGCCCGAGCCATCTGATACCAGGTGTAATTCAGTTCGACCACCGAGAAACAGCGGCCGTAGAGGCCGAGCATCGCCGCACTCTTGGTCCCTTCCGGGTAAAAGCCGCTGTCCACCCATTCGGTATAGGAATAGCCGCAGGTCCCGACGCAGACGGGGCACACCTTCCCCGGGCCGCAGGCGGTCTCCGGGCGAGCGATCTCCACCCGGCCAGGATCCCCGGTGCTACTCGCGCTTGCCGTCGAACTCAGCATGTTTGCCTCGAATAACCCCGACCACCTTGCCCTGCACCAATACCTCACTAAACGGATAGCACATGATCGGAAAAGCCTCGTTGGCCGGCCGGAGTTCAATATGATCGGCATAAAGAAAGAACCGTTTCACCGTTGCCTCCTCGCCCTTGATGAGAACCGCGACGATCTCTCCGTTTTCCGCGTACTGGCGCGGCTCACAGACCACCAGATCACCGTCGAGAATCCCGGCGCCTTGCATCGACTGCCCCTTGATGCAGAGACAAAAGAGGGTATCTCCGGCAAATATCGCCGGATCAACCAGCACCGTTCCCGCCCATTCCTGCTGGGCATACATCGGCAGACCGGCGGTAACCTGGCCGATAATCGGCAGCTCGCGACCTCTCCGCGAGCTGCGCTGCTCCCCGGAGTCCCGGCAAAGACGGATAGTCCGGCCATAACGCCCCTGCCGCTCGATAACCCCCTTTTTTTCCAGCTGATTCATCAGTTGCGCCACCGCCGTATGGCTGACTCCCTGATCGGCGGCGGCCTGGCGCAGAGTCGGAACCCGCCCGTCACTCTCCAGCCGTTCGGTCAGATAGTCCAAAAACTGCCGCTGTTTCTCGGTAAGTTCCATCGCTGTCTCCATATGTACATTTACATTCATACTTATGGCAATTATACATGTACATTCGTCGATGTCAATACACTTTCCGGCCTACCGCGCTATTACCGTACCGATTAACTACATCAGGGAGAGGGAAGCTGAAAGCCAAAAAACTCCTTTTGACTTTCAGCACCGGAGGGAGCATACTGTACCAGGAACCTTTCATTACCGACCATGATCAATGGCGACCAGGAATCCTCGGCAGGCAATTGTACAGATAAGGAAAATATGACCACGCCCCCCGGTTTCACTGAATATTTCTATTATTACCTGGCCAAACAGCCAATTTTTGATCGACGCGGCAACACCTACGGCTACGAACTGCTCTTCCGTTCGGAAGCCGACAAGGAAAAGGCAGTGTTTGATGACGGCGATTTTGCCACCATGCGGATGGCCACCTCCGGTTTTATCAAGGCCCAGGAATCCACCGATCAGTCAAAACGGATCTTCGTCAATTTCACCGAACGGTTGATCCTTGAAGGTGCTCCCAGGGCCCTGCCGCCATCGGTGACGGTCGTCGAGGTCCTCGAGGATACCCTTCCGATACCGGCAGTGATGGCGGAGATCATTCGCTTGAAGCAGGATGGCTATTTCATCGCCATCGACGATTATACCGGTCACACCGACCAGGAAGAACTGCTCGACCTTGCCGATATCATCAAGGTCGATGTGCTGACCAGAAGCTTTTCAGAAATAGAAGAGATCTTCCACACCATCAAAGCCAAAAAAGCCCTGAAAGTCGCAGAAAAGGTGGAGAATCGCAAGACCTACAATTTTCTCTTGCAGCTCGGTTTTGATTTTTTTCAAGGCTACTTCTTCGCGAAACCGGAAAATCTCTCCGGCAAGACCCTGCACTCCTTCCAGACCTCACGCATGCGCATTCTGACGGCCCTCAACGACCCCGATCTGGATACCGAGAAAATCATTGAGACCGTCAAAGTCGATCCGGCTATCACCTACCGCCTGCTCCGGCTGCTCAATTCGGCGGCCTTCGGATTTTCGATGAAGATTGATTCCATCCGCCATGCGGTGACCCTGCTCGGCAATAACCGTATGCGCTACTGGTTGCGGATGATCGTCCTTTCCGATCTGGTGGCCCCCGGAAAACCGCAGGAGCTCCTGCTTCTGGCTCTCAGCCGCGGCCGTTTTTTTGAGGAACTGGCTCTGGCCGGCAAATGCCCGACAATCCCACACGAGAAGATGTTTCTCTTCGGCATGCTCTCACTCATTGATGTCATGCTCGATATGCCGTTTGTGAAAATCCTCGACAAACTGCCGATATCCGACAGCTTAAAAGAAGGGTACACGAATGCCGATTCGCCTATAGCCGGCTACATTCACCTGGCAAAAGCAATAGAACTTGGTGATATTGAAGAATTCGCCCGTTTCTGCACCCTCCTCAACCTGCCGAAAAACAGTGTCGCCGAAGCGTCCCTCAAGGCTGGAGAGTGGCTCCTGCAGGTTGCCTCCGCCTTAACCTGAGAGCGATTATCCTTTCAACCCCCACCCAAACACTCTTCAATCCGCTCCCAGTCCCTTTTCTCCACCCATTTCAACTTCTCCGCAAAGAGTTTATCACTCGGGAAGGTCTTACCACTCTTCTGTCTTGCCAAGAATTTTTCGTATTGCCCTGGACCACCATTGTACATGGCATAAACAATCGCCGGCAGGAGCTCGGCTTTAACTCCCGGCGCCAGGGCCTTGCCTTGAAGGGCATGGCGACGCAGGTAAAGGTCGGCGATCTCACATCCGGCCAAGGCATTGTAACGAATATCCCAACGCAGTTTATTGCGGTCGTACACGCCGCGCCACACCCGTTCATTGATCTGCATTACTCCCACCGAGGTCTGGTTGTACGACAACAAAAAGGTGAGTTTTTTCCCTCTTTCGACAAATTGGCGAAAGCAGCTTTCCTGCCAGGCAATGGCGACTATCATCGTCCTGAACAGCCCATGCAGGTTTTCCGGCTGCTGCTGCTTGGCCAGAACGACTGACGTTGCCTCGGCCAGTACGCCCCTGACCCTCGCGGCATACTCGACAACACCATCCTCCGGCACCCTCCATTCGAGAAGGTCTGCAAGCTGCGGGGTGTCGGCGGCATAGGCGGAGGTAAAAATAAAATTAGAGATTCTCGTAAAAGGATCAATATCATCTTTCGCGCCCGGCAAGTCAATTTCCAGTATTTCGTCATCACCACCATCCGGGCTCAGGATCTCGACCGATGGCAACTGCAATAATTTTCTCAATATCGGATCGACTTCCAAATTGTAGGGCAGCGGTGTCTCCCGGCCAGTCAACATAGCGGCAAGGCGCAACAAACCCTGTTCACTGATCTCTATGCCGAACGTCGGCCCCATCTGGTCAAGGACCAAGAGGGCGTCGGCGGCAGTGAAAAAGGCCAGATAACCGAGAGTGTTTTCAGATGGTTTGGCATACAGCTGTCTTCTAAACATCGGTGCCAGGTTACGCCAGACCCGGATAAACTGTTGCCTGACAAAATCCTTTTCCAGATTGTTCGCCTCCAGAGCCGCCGCAAATGCATGGCGGGTATCAAGCAGGACATCGGCAAGGAGCAACCGGTCTTCCGGGGTGAGGGGTTCCGAGGCCAGCAGGGAAATCAGGCGAACAAGAAAAACATCCCAGGTTTCCCACAGCTGAATCAACCGCTTATGCTCAGCCGGACTTATTGTACTGTACAGTTCACTGTCGACGGGGGCGTAAATCTCCTCCACCTCAGCCAGCAACTCGACCTCGACACCATCCTTTGTCACGGCAATCCGCCCCCCATGCAGACTGTCGAGCATGGCCTGGGTAGCCTTTCGAGATTGTTCATGAAAAAGAGGTGCCAGGAAGTCCCGCATGTCTCGAACCGGCGGGGCCAGATTCAGCCGCACCCGACTAAGGTGCTCAGAAACTCTGGGCTTGGCAAATTCCCAAAGAAAGTTGGCGATTTGTGCAGGTTGACGGGAAAGAGTCGAAAGACTTGAATCGATTGTCCGGAAGGAGAGGGTAAAAGTTCGGCTGTCAAAGACCGGCTGTTGTATGAGGGAAAGATACCCCTGCCATTCAACCGGCACGAGACACTCCCCTGCCAGCTCGGTACCAAGTCGAATGACCAAGCGCATATCAAGCCGAACATTCTTGCCCGCCGAAGAAAACTTTGGCTCGGAAATACCTAAATAGGTACATTCGCCTTGCCGCCCAACGATGGCCGCACTGTTATTTTTGCCGGGAAAAGCCTCCCGCACGATCAGTGAGGTGAGAAGCTTATGATCAAGGGTCATAGGCAGAATTACTTGTTGGGCCCTGGCGGCAGAACCAAACAGTAGTAAGAACAAAAGTGAATAGATATAAAGTTTCATTTGTCGATTATCCGGCCAGGATGGCTGTAGCTTCAGAAACACTCTTCGGTTCGGCGAGATTGCCCATTTCCCTAAGAACATAGAGAAGATGAGTAGACGATGCAAACGTTCGGCATATTTGATCAGCGTGTTTGAACTGTTTTTCACTCACTATTCCCGACTGTAGAAGAAAAGCTACTTGTTTTGTTGCATATTAACCAAATTTGTCGGCAACAATCAAAACATTACTCTGGACAATTGATTATAACAGCCCGGTTGCAATAATGGTCTTTGTCGATGGATACGGGGTATGGGCTCTTCCCCTAAACCACTCCAATAAATGAATTCCCACCGGCACCATGGTCCTGACCATCCAGCCAAAATTACCGGCCCAAGTGGGGTGTTGCTGTTTTTGTCCCCTGTCTGAGCGCAAGGAATCGGCTGGTCCTCCCAGTTCAGCGACCAAACGGGGGGTCCGATTGATGAACTGGGAGGACCAGCCGGAAACCAAGGAAGTTGTTAGCGTAATCAGGCAAGTACTTGAGACGGTAGGCCGTCCGCACATACCACGGGTTGCTGGAACAACTGCCGCCACGATTCACTCGGTACGAGCCCGATGGTGCCCCTTCCGGGTTATTCCGGGGGCTTTTACCATAATAGCCGCTGTCAAACCAATCCCCGCACCATTCCCAAACATTTCCGGACATATCGTACAGGCCAAGACTGTTCGGTTGAAAGCTCCCCACAGCAACGGTTTTCGCCCGATAGTTTCCGGTTCGTGAGTATGTTTTTTTGTACCTCACACTCCCATCAAAATTTGCCTCGTCCGGTCCTATAGTATCCTTACCGGTGCCAAACCGTACCCTCTTGCCCCCTTCACGGGCAGCAAACTCCCATTCCGCCTCGGTCGGCAACCGGTACTTGCCGCTTCCCTTGCCGTTCAGCAAACGGATAAAACTCTGAGCGTCATTCCAGTTCACCTTCTCTACCGGATAGTTATTTCCTTGTTTGAAGTTCGATGGATTATTGCCAGTCACCACCTGATACTGACCTTGCGTCACCTCATATTTGCCCATATAAAAACCATCGACACAAACCTCGTGCACAGGCTTCTCTTCGTCACTGCCATCGCCGAAGGTATCACCCATCTGAAAACAGCCGCCGGGAACCAAAACGAATTCCATTCCGGTGGTCGAATCGGTATGGGTTTTGCCGGTTGCGGCGGACGATTTTACCAAGGAAGAGTCCAGTGCGGGTTTGCTTTCAGCTGTAACCCGCTTTTGTGCCGCCACAAGGGTGGCCTGTTCTTTCTTTTTTCTCAGCTTCTCAACCTCACCGGCCAGGCGGTGCTTTTCCTCATTCGTTTTGCGCCGCTCCTCGACCAGCCTTTTTTGCTCAACTGCTACCTCGTTACTTTTTTCTTCAGCAAGCTTTTTGGCCTCGTTTTCGATTTTTTTTGCAGCGTTTGCAGTCGGCTTACCCAGCAGCTTGGCCGCCACATCCTGCACTGTGCCGATCAAGGCATCCTCGTCGCATTTGCAGCTTTCACTCACCCTATTCTTAACGCTGGCACCCTCGCCTTTGGTATCGAGCATCCGAAGGCTTACGATATAGGTTGCGCCGAGTTTCGAGATATCCCCCGCCACCATAAAGCGCGTACCGATCGCCCGGCCGAAGTCAACCAGACACTGGCTGCCGTCTTCATCGCAACCGAGCGCCTGCTTCAGTTGTTCCCGGCTCGCCACCGCCTGGATATCCCCTTTGCTCATCACCTCGTATTCGCCAAAGCCATGGAGTTTATCGCGGACAATGACCGACAGCGCCTCGGCGAGGCTCTTTTCAACGCCGTGTTTCGCTTCAAGATCGAGCACCGCAAGCCGCTCTTTTGCTTTCTTCTCCACTGCGAAAGCTTGAAGATTTCCGGTTACCGCCGTGGCGATCATGACTGACAAGAGGGTGACAATAATGCGCCTTCCATTCATCTTCGGTTGACCTCGGTTTTGCCTGTTTGGCTATCGTTTTCAGTCGGTGCAGGTAAGTGTTATTGACTACCATACCCTAAAAATATTGGCAAAACGAAAAGGAGGGCACAACAACTGTAGAACCGTTTTCTGAACAGGAATTGTCGATTAGTAAAAGGTTGTTTGTTATTTATAGGCGCTGATGAGATGCTGACGATATTTTTCAGGCAGTGCAGCCTGGAATGAAAGGAAAAAGGATAGCAGAGGATATGCAATGTTGACTGGCTGCTGCCATCAGGTGGATAACATTTCCAACTGATGGCAGCTTTTTTCGTTCCGGAAACTTGATCTATCCTCTCAGGTCTGCGACCGCACCAGCCGCCCAAAGCCGCCGGGGATGGTTCCCGACGACCAGAAGGCCCGGCCCTGCTTGAAATCGACAAACCAGTAGCCGCCGGGTTTACGTTGTGCGGCAACGAAAATAAACGGCTGTTCTTTGGAAAATCCTGGATGCAGGTAAATGCCTTTGCTGTTTCTTTCCGGTTCCATGAGGGACATGGCCTCTTCCATGGTCGGCAAGCGCCAATCGGCAAAGCCTGCGAATTTCTCACCGTTCATCTCCTCAACACCCCTTTGAATATGGCGGATGGAGCCGATATCGATGCCGCCGCTTTGCCACATCAGTCCCGTGCGCTGATCGACAATAACCCCGGGAATGGCCACATCCACCAAAGAATTAATAAACCTGCCGGACGGGTTCAACTCCGCTTCAAAAAAGTTCCATTGTTTCAGTAGACCGCCGATCTGATCATCATTGATTATCGCCTGCTCATGCGGCAGCCTGACAGTTTCCCCAGCAAACGGGTTGTCTGCGGCAAGCGGCAGAAGCGGCCCCATATCTTCTTTGCGTACTACCTCAAGTTTTGGCACGATCAGGCGTGAATCACCCTGGTCATCAAGAACATTGGCGACCAGCCACTCTTTGATCTGCTCATTGATGGCATAGCTCTTCTCAAAAATTGACGATTTCCCCTGTCCCTCGACGCATTTTTTGACCATCTCCAGCGGCGCCTTTATCTCCGCCATAATCCTGGCGTGTTTCACCGCTCTCTCCATGAGACAAAGCTTCGGTTCATCGCCCCAGTTATCGATGAAAAAATAGTAAACGCATTCCTTGTTGTTGCGAACCCGTTCTCGCCCTCCCCAGGATTCAAAAGTCCCGAAGGAACTATCCGGATTCATCTCCCAATCGATAGGACTTATAGTCAAGTCGCCCACTTTCACCTTGTGATACATCCCCATGGTTACCTCCAGGTTGCGGGTAAAGCTCTGCTTTATCCAACTTATTTGGCAACGGCTCATAAATAATATGAAGAAGAAAATTTCTAAGATACTAGATTTGTATGTTCGAGTATCATACACTATATAAAGCTTCTGTTACTTCTCCCTCTATCACTGTAAACCATTAACAATGGTTATCAACATGGCCGACAAAAAAAAACAGCGCATCCAGAAAAGAGGCTACCCCCTGCCAGCAGGAGTTACCATCCTCAAGGAGGGTATGAATTTTTCAATTTTTGCCCGTCACGCCACCAAGGCCACTCTGGTCATCGATCATCTGCCGGAGGGTAGCACAAAATCAATACGCCATGAATTTGTCCTCGACCCTGATGAAAATCGCACCGGCGACATGTGGCATATCCTCCTTCTCACCCATCAACGAAATTTCCGCTACGGCTACCGGTTTGACGGCCCCAAAGGCAACGATGGCCTGGGTCTTGTATATGATTACAACGAGATTCTCATCGACCCCTGCTGCAGCATGCTTACTCCCCGGCAATGGGGAGAACCGCCCTTTTATGGTGCCGGCCCCTGCTGCATGGTAAACAGTCATGACTTCGACTGGCAGGATGACCGTCCGCTGAAAACTCCACTGGCAGAGACCATTATCTATGAACTCCATGTCCGAGGCTTTACTAAGGATTCGAACTCGGATGTTCAGGCCCCCGGTACTTACCGAGGCATCATAGAGAAAATTCCCTACCTGAAAGAACTTGGGATAACCGCCGTCGAACTCATGCCGGTAACCGAATTCGATGAAAACGACGCCGTTTTCAGTAATCCAGAGACCGGCGAACGGTTGAAAAATTTCTGGGGCTATAATCCGGTATCTTTTTTTGCCCTCCATTCCGGTTACGCCGATGATCCATCCCGTGCTGCTCTTGAATTCAAGGAAATGGTCCGAGCTCTGCACCAAGCGGGCATCGAAGTCTATCTCGACATGGTCTTCAACCATACCGGAGAAGGCGGCTATAAGGGCACCACCAGTAGTTTTCGCGGCATCGACAATCCGATCTATTATCTTCTCGACTCCGAGCAGCAATACCTGAATTTTTCCGGCTGTGGCAACACCATGAACTGCAATCATCCAGTGGTTCGCGAATTGATCCTGGAATCGTTGCGCTATTGGGTGACCGAGATGCATGTCGACGGTTTTCGCTTCGATCTAGCCTCCATCCTCGGCCGCGACCAACAAGGTAATGTCCTCGCCAATCCACCGATGATCGAGGTAATAGGCGAGGATCCTGTTCTCCGCAACACCAAGATGATCGCCGAAGCCTGGGATGCTGCCGGTCTCTACCAGGTGGGGTCTTTCTCCACCGATTCACGCTGGGCTGAATGGAACGGGCGCTTCCGGGACGATGTCCGGGCCTTTATGATCGGCGATGACAACACGGTAACCCATCTTGCCACCCGTATCGCCGGCAGCTCCGACTTGTATGAGCACAGTGGTAGAGGCCCTTTATGCTCAATTAATTTTATCACCAGCCACGACGGATTTACTCTCTCCGACCTGGTGAGCTATGACCGGAAAAGCAATCTTGCCAACGGCGAGAACGACAGAGATGGCGAAAAGCATAACCTGAGCTGGAACAGCGGCTATGAAGGCGCTTGCGACCAGGAAGAAATTATACGCTTGCGCCAGAGGCGCATGAAAACCTTCGTTGTCTTGCTGCTCCTGTCCCAGGGGGTGCCAATGATCGCCGCCGGCGACGAATTCGGCCGCAGCCAGCAGGGCAACAACAACGCCTGTTGCCAGGACAATGAGATCAGCTGGTTCGATTGGCAGCAGCTGGACAGCGAACAGGGGCGCGCCTTTACCGAGT
>JAHJLI010000191.1 GCA_018821785.1 Pseudomonadota bacterium | reverse complement strand
CGCAACAAAAATACTTAAAAAAAAAACAGTCTGTCTGGAATAAATAATGTGTCAGTTTTGGTTACCATCTCCTCCCCTGAAGTTATTCAATCTCAGTCTGAAGTAAGCGAATGGTGCTTATTTCCAATGGGCTTGTTACTAAACGTGCCTGCAATTTCAATTGATAGGTCCAAAAGGTCAAGCAAAGATAAAGTACATGCGGAACAAATAGGAGGAAAGATTAATTTTTCTGTGTATGAAGAAAAGCTTGCACAATCATTTATTAAGACATTACAGGAGAGCGATCGTTTTAAGGCTGTTGATTACAAAAAAAATAACAAGTTGGCCAACTATCAACTATTATCAGACAATTATGACGCTGTCATCAGACTATATATAGATAAGTTATTATTGTATAAAGTGTCAAACGAAGATGTAAAGCTGAGTACCAACATTTTGGCGGAGATGGTTGAATTAAAATCATAAAAAATAATATGGGACCGCGACGATTCTATCATGAGTTCAGAAATTCATCCTATTGCATACCCCTCTGTGTCAATGTGAGTGAGACACCTACCCCTTGAAAAATTAGTGTAGGGCGGGTAGGGAATTACCAATGCAATTTGAAACAAAATCTATTCACAGCCCCAAACAATCATCTCAAGTTTCCATGACTGACAAAGAACCAAAACGACCGGACCCTGAGGTGCTGGAAAAGAAACCGCGGCGCCGGTTTACCACAAAATACAAGCTCAGCATTCTCGTTGAAGTTGACGCCTGTTCCAAACCAGGTGATATCGGCGAACTTCTGCGAAGAGAAGGGCTGTATTATTCAAATATCCGCACCTGGCAACGCCAGTTTAAAGCAGGAGCTCTCAAGGGTCTTGCCCCAAAAAAAAGAGGCAGAAAAAAACTTGCGGTCAACCCCTTGGCAAAACGCGTTGCCGAATTGGAGCGGGACAATACAAGGCTGGCCAAAAAACTCAAACAGGCGGAAACCATAATCGAAGTTCAAAAAAAAATATCGGAAATCCTGGGGATCTCACAGCCCGAGAAAAAAGAGGAGAGCTCATGAGCACCGTTGCCGACCTCGGTATTCAGACCAACACCAAGGCCGCCTGCGCTGCTTTGAACATCCCCAGAGCCACCTATTACCGCCAGGCTACAAACCTGGCGGTGGCCAAACCTGATGTACGTTTTTCGTCACCACCATTGGCACTCACTATTGCAGAAGAGCAAAGTGTTCTGGATGTCCTGCATGGGCCGAGATTCCGTGATTTTGCGCCTTCCCATGTATATGCAACCTTGCTGGACGAAGGAATATATCATTGCTCTATCCGTACCATGTACCGAATCCTGGCAAAAAAAGATGAAGTACGTGAACGGCGGCGGCAGGTAACTCGGTCCCATTATGAAAAACCAGAACTTCTGGCCACCGGTCCCAACCAGGTCTGGTCATGGGATATAACCAAGTTGAAAGGCCCGGCTAAATGGACCTATTTCCACCTCTATGTCATCCTAGACATCTTCAGCCGGTATGTGGTGGGCTGGATGGTTGCGCACCGTGAGCAGGCTGTCCTGGCCAAACGTCTCATCAATGATACCTGTAAAAAACAACAGATCCAACCGGACCAACTGACACTTCATGCCGATCGGGGCAGCAGTATGAAATCAAAGAACGTTGCATTTCTTTTGGCCGATCTGGGAGTGACGAAAACCCACAACCGGCCCCATGTAAGTAATGACAACCCCTTTTCGGAAGCGCAGTTCAAGACACTGAAATATTGCCCAGAATTCCCTGGAACATTTGGCTCGATACAGGATGCCCGTCGATTTTGCCATGCATTTTTCACCTGGTATAATGGTCAGCATATGCATTCAGGCATTGGTTTACTGACTCCAGAACAGGTCCATTACGGCATGGATAAAGAGGTCATACAACAGAGAGCCGCCGTTCTTAAAACAGCTTTTTTAAAACATCCAAACCGTTTCAAGGGCAAGGTTCCGCAACCGCTGCCGGCACCGCAGGCGGTATGGATCAATCCGCCGAAAGACTTATCTCTTACTGAGAAAACAAATAACATTTTGTTTTCTTAAAGATACAAACAGATTCAGCATATTGGATAGGTTAGTCAAGGTTAACGGAGCGTAGCGGAGTTACCCGCAGGGCTCGATCTTGACTAACCTATCCAATATGCTACTCCTTGCAACTGTGGTCAAGTGAGTCTAATTTACAGATAAAGGTGTCTCATTTCCATTGACATGTTCCGGGCGACATTCGTATTTGGGCTATGTTAGTCCAAGGGAATTTGAGGAAATGCAGCTTCTTGAAAAAGCAGCTTAGCAACCTGTCCATTTTTACTTGACCACATCAGGTTTAAATATAAAACGTTTGTGTTATGAATACTGAAGTTTAGAGTTTCATAACTTGCCCGTTTTTACAACGGGGGTGGATGTTTTCCCACTAAATTGCTCTTTGACAACCTGTATAGCTGGTTTT
>JAHJLI010000190.1 GCA_018821785.1 Pseudomonadota bacterium | reverse complement strand
TGTAAAGAATGGCCCGCTTTCTGGAGTAAAACACTAATTACGTACAAAACTCAGCCGATCATTCCTGTATCATGCATATATGTGTACATGGCATCTTTGGCCTGGCCAATATCCAAAATGACTTCTTCCACAGAACGATCCTGGATCTCCGATATTTCATCCACAGTGTATTCGTCAATTAAATGCATCAAATAAGCCTGCCTGCAATATCCAGATAGCCTCCGCAGCACCTCGTATATATGTGATTGCCTGCTCTCCTCCTCCAATTTTTCCCACTGTCGCGTTTCTTCCTGATCTGGAACAAGTTCAGCAAGAGTTCGTTTTTCTTCATAGCCCAAAAGTCCTGGTATCCAATCTATTTCTAAGTCATAGTCGAACTCCTGTTGGCCAAACTCTTCGTCTAAAGAAACATTTTGATTTGTCTCCAATGTTAACTTTCTTAAAAGTTCATAGAGAATATTGTTCAGCCAATGTTCTAACTTTTTACCCTTTGGTCTTGACGAAAATCTCTCATACGCGACAACAACAACCTCATCGACCAATTCCTGGGGAGATATGTAGTCAGGAGTAATCGCATCTTCAAGTTCAAGAATTTTCAGCTCCCTTTGGGCCTGTTCCTCAAGAAAATTTATTCTGGGACGAAGTATTGAGAAAAACGAATCTTTTCTTCTTTCCTTTTCGTCCTCGAGGAGCAGAGGGAGAGTTGTTCCCAAATCGACTGCATATCTGCCTTTGCGCTGCTGTCGAGACGAGTGACGAATCCATTCTTTATATTTTCGCACAGCTTCTGCAAGCAACTCGGCCAACTCGTCGAGGGCAAGTGAAAACATCATATCTGATGCCTGAACTGCCAGCGACCTTCCTGGAACTTCTAGTATTGCACGAACTTCAAATTGATTAACTTTGTTTTTATGGAAATAAAATATAATCCGCAGGCTCTTTTGCTCTTTTGGAATTGTTGAGGTTAATCGTGCTAATCTGCTCTGCTTTTTTTCCCAATAGTACCGAGCATCAGTCTTAATTTTTTCAGGGCAATTATTAAAAACCCACTGAATCTTCATCATGGCCTCCAGTAATAACAGAGTTGTTCCTTGAAAACATTCCACCAAAAGGTATTGCTACAGGCTCATTTCCAAGGCTGATGTTTCGGCATTATCAGGAGAGACTACCGTATTTCTATTTGTTTCATGGCTGAAGCCGTCGAGGCCTGTTTGGCAATTTTAATAATCAGGGTTCAATCGGCAACTTCAAGCTTAATATCACTTTGCCCAACTCCCGGAATTTCCAGGCCATTGCGCACCTCCACTTGTTTTGATGTAAAAAAGAAAGCGGGTAACCGTGTTGAGACGATTACCCGCTTTCTTCGTGTACAGTTTTAGTAAGGGTTTCGCCCCACTAACAACTCCTTTTGATCAATCAAGATGGGACAGCACCATCATTTGTTATAGTGCGCTGATCTGAATTGTTCTTGGTTTAGCAGCTTCTGTTTTTGGTAAATGAAGCTTAAGGACTCCTTCTTTCAATTCAGCATTCACCTTGTTAACATCAATGGACTGAGGAACTGAAAAAACCCTCCTATATTCAATATCGCCGAATTCTTGCCAGCTCGCAGTACCTGTTATTTGCAATTTGCGAATCCCGGAAATTTCCAGCTTTCCATTATCAACGTTTATTGTAATACTATCCTTGGCAATACCTGGCATGTCGGCATAGAGCAATATCTCCTCATCGTTTTCATAGATATCCACTAAAGGTATAGCCCTTCGTATCTCCTGTCGTTTTTCCAGCATACTCTCTTTTCTCGTCGTAAGATCAGTTTTTTCTGTCATGGCTCAACCTCCCAAAATCTTATTCAAAGTTCAAATGGAATTTTATTTGATGCTAATTTGCTTTGGCCTTGCTGCCTCAATCTTTGGTAAAACAAGGGTTAATAGACCATCTCGCAAAAGGGCTTCAATCTTGTCTGCATTAACTTCAGAAGGCAGGGTAAAACTACGTGTGAATTCGGTCATATTCCGTTCAACACGATGGGCTTTATATCCTCCCGGAGCATCAAGACTACGAGTGCCGCTCAATTCCAAATAGTTACCTTGAATTCTGACCTTGAGATCTTCCTTTGACATTCCGGGAACTTCTGCGATTACCTGTAATTTATCCCCACTGTCATAAAGGTTTGTTCGTGGTGCGCCATTTACAACTCTCCAGCCAAAATCTTCGCCAAAGAATCTGTCGTCATCCGTGAACATTCTGTCCAAATTAGAACGAAACAGATCCATGGCATTAAACATCCGGTCGATATCACTTACTCTTGTCCACATAGCCGTCCCTCCTTTACATTTGTTTTTATTCGACGATTCTCTTAAAAGACAAACATCATTGAATAGCTTTAAAACTTTTTAATTTATTCCTGCTGGGCAACAGGGATAAAAGAGCCCAAAGCACCTCCCTGCAAACACATCACTTTCGTTGCTGAAAACAATAAATACGGCCATTTTACGTGTCAATATCGTATTCTTATCTTTCTAACATATTTTATTAATATTACTTTTTGATCACTTATTGACAAAGTAATACGGATTGTATAATTTGCAGATATGGAGATTCACAAATGAACATAAAAATTGACGAAATAACTGTAAAGACTGAGTATATTTCATTTGATGAGTTAAGGAATAAGCAATCTGTTCGTGCTACCTTCAAACTTCCCGAGGAGATCATTGATCTCCTCGGGGTGATAGCGGGACAATTAGGTATTAAGCAAAAATCTTTACTCGACAAACTCATCGAAGATACATCGCTTCTTGAAGAGCTCGCGCAGAAAGCAACTCAAGCAGCTGAGAACAAGGCTACACGACGACAAAAGACATTTGTCATAAGCAAATGTTCTCTCCAATCGATCAACGACATAGCCAAAAAACAGCATATTTCCAGAGATATTCTTGTGGAAATCTCAATTAGAAGGCTGTTGCCAATTATTGAAACTGAACTGGAGAAACATATTAGCAGAAAAAATATTCTCGAAGAGATGAGAAGTTATCTGATGCATGGAGAGAATCTTCGTAAAAAAGCCTACAAATTGCTTGGAAAAGATGATGTGCTCTATGACCTGCTTGAAAAGCAGCAAAATCTCGCACAAAAGAATATTTCAACGGTTGATTCCATTATTAAAAAAGGGATGCCAATGGAAGATTGGTAGCATTATACCCATGGAACCAACAACTGAATCACGATGATTCATAACAGTAGAAGCAAAAACTGCAACGAGGGAAAGAAACTTAAAAAATAAAGATTATTCTGAACATTCTTTGGAATTTAAAGCATTTTCAGGAGGATCTGACATGTCCCAGAACTACTATGTTATACTGGGAGTTCCTTCGAACGCCACCCAGAGTGATATTAAAGCAGCCTATCGCAAACTAGCCAAGGAACTTCATCCTGACTATTACGGAGAAGAACATGCGCCTTTCCAGATTCTTCAGGAAGCATATTCTGTGCTCAGTGACCCGGAAAGCCGAAAGACATATGACAATTCTTTACAGCACAATGCCCAAAAACAACAGTATCAACATGCAGCACCGGCACGTCGGTATTCAGCCGACACAGTGGAGCCTCTTTCGCCAAGTGGACATCAAGGCTTCCAACACTACTGGTCCGGCTTTGACAGTATGTACGAGCAGTTTTCTGGCAGTTTCAGGAGGCAAAGACAACCGTCAAGCAGGCAGTTTAATAAGCTAACACTAGAG
>JAHJLI010000189.1 GCA_018821785.1 Pseudomonadota bacterium | reverse complement strand
TGAAAAGATATGCACACTGATCGAGTTAATAGAGAGTGGTAGAAAAGGCAGTGAATTGCATCTGGAAGATGGGGTTCGCGCTGAAAGATTTCCAGACAACCTGCTTTTGTCAAGACCTCTGCCAAAAGGTCAGCTTCGAGGGTCGAAGCAGCCTGCTCCTGCAATCAGCCAAACCATCCCAGGACCGGGAACATACCCGGTTGTTGAAGCCAACATGGAAATCGTTCTAGAAGAAACATCAACAGCGGCATATCATAAGACAGATGACAGAGAACTCCTGCTTGACCTGGCGAAGATTTCCTTTCCTTTGCTGCTCCGCTCTGTTCTGCCGGGTGAAAAATTTCATCCCTTTGGCGGTCCGGGCAGGAAAAAAATTTCCCGGTACTTCAACGAACGGCAAATCCCGTCTAAAGATCGCCAAGCCTGGCCCGTTCTTCTCAGTGGAGACAGGGTTATCGCAGTGGTAGGCCTGCAACTTGATCACAACTTTAGAATTACGACAGATACCCGTAAAGCTCTCTCGATACGCTGGAGAGACTGCAACTGACATCTTTAAATGTCAGGATTTTTTTCTGAGGATCCGCTTATCCCCTATCCGCATGGTCATTTTTATTCGATCAAGATATTCCAGGATCGGGATAGAAAACTTCCTGGTGAGTCCGGTTAATTCCTTAAATGCAGGTGCATCTATTTCGCCGTTTTTTTCCATGTATTCAATCACGGCGGCAATGAGTGGCTCGATGACTTCCTTCTCATAATAAAGTGATTCGCTGATCTTCAGTAATTTACCGTCCCGCAATTGTAGATCGAGAACATCTTTTATCAACCGACTGGGATATTCGGCAAATCGTTCCATGGTTTCTTTTATTGTGGGGGTGGAAAGACCTCTTTCCCGATACCATTCACTGAGTTCTTTCCTCAGCTGCTCTTCATCGGCCTTTAAAGCCACCTCATGATCGGCCATGCGAACGGTCGAATCTTCCTGCACAATTACTGTCTTTTTAATGAGATCATTTATGCAGTAATTAAAGACCTTCAGATCTACTTTCCGGCCCAGGCTGGTCCGCAGTTCTTCCTTGGCCAGTCCTGCCTGTAATGGATTCTTTTTATGGTAGGCAAGCAGATGGTCAACAAGCAGCGTCTTTATTTTCTCGGCTATTTCCACAACCACATAACGTTGGGTGGCGGAATCAACAACAACCATTTTCTTGGTGGAAATAGGCTCGTTTAAAGCTTTTTTCAGATGCTTGCCGAACAAACCGAGTCGAATCCCCATTTCATCAGCAGTAAGGCCGATTTCTCTACTCTCACGGAGAAAGAACAGAGCTTTATCTTCCAGGGTGCCATCCTGTAAAATTTCCTTAATCTTTTGATTATACTGACGATCATTTTCGGAAAGTCGTTTTCTTTTGCGTGGGGATACATTACCCAGAACCATTCCACCACCGATGGTTGCAACAGGAGAATAACTGCGGATCACATAACGATCTCCAGGCCACACAGCAACCTTGTTTTCTAGTAATAACTGAATAACAGCCTCATCTCCCGGCTGCAATTCG
This sequence comes from Pseudomonadota bacterium, assembly GCA_018821785.1. Lineage (GTDB taxonomy): Bacteria > Desulfobacterota > Desulfobulbia > Desulfobulbales > Desulfocapsaceae > Desulforhopalus_A. The sequence goes on along the minus strand of JAHJLI010000189.1, from coordinate 621 downwards.
TCACGATCAAGTAGCGATACTCTTCCAATAATCTCCGCGGTACCCAAGTGGACTCTCACTCTCGCCCGGTGTTTCATAGGTTTGGCATTGGAAGCCAGATAGAGGATCTGGCAGTCAAGCATGTAATTGGCAGTAAGGGTACCGGGTGGCGCCAGCACCATGCCTCTTTCAATATCCGCGACATCGACGCCTTGAAGATTTATTGCCGTTCTATGCCCGGCCTCCACTTCGCTCACTGCTTCACTGTGGACCTGTATCCCTCTGATTTTGGCGATTTTATCGGTTGGATAAATACGAAGATCATCGCCTACCGAGGTTCTCCCGGAAATCGAAGTTCCAGTTACCACTGAGCCGAAGCCTTTCATGGCAAACACCCGGTCGACGGATAAGCGAAATGGACCAAAAACTTCATGGAAATTAAATACCCTGACTATCTTATCCAGGGCATCACGAACAGAATCAATGCCTTCGCCCGTGATGGAAGATACATTGATGATGGGTGCCCCTTCGAGAAAGCTGCCTTCACAAAACTCTTCTATCTCATCGTTGACCATCTCCAGCCATTCGGGCTCCACCATGTCCTTTTTAGTGACAATGATTATCCCCTGTTCTACTCCCATC
>JAHJLI010000188.1 GCA_018821785.1 Pseudomonadota bacterium | reverse complement strand
GCTTTTAAGAGGAAAAAAATCACAAGATGTTATCTTTTCCGGTTCCGGAAAAAATATGAACCTCATTTCCGCTGAACAGGGCTATCTGAGCGGTAAAAGATTGATCCAGTTTTCGGGTTGCTGTGACCATGCCTTGCATTACTTGGTCCCGTTTTTTTGTTTTGAAATTAGACACTTCACTTGAGGCGCTGGCATGGGAAACAAGTCTTATGGAGTTTTCATCCTTTTCATAGGAGACAAAGGCTTTGTCAGTAACGTCTGCTTTTACCAGGGATGGTTCAAAAGGCCATATTTCCGTAACCTTAAATGAGTCATCTGTAATTTGATCACCAGGTTTGATCTGGGCAAACAGGTAAACCGGCTTATTATTAGCTTTTGACGGAAAAATCATATAGCCGGTGTCTGCCTCAACCCTGGCAAAAGCCATTATATTTCCATCAATATCATAGGCACACATCTGGTATATATTTCTTAGACTTGCCGTGGAATAGAAATCTGTTGACATTTTCTGGTAGGAATACCTTGCCGAGAGATGCCCATCAGGGTTGTTAATATACATCCTGATGAGATTCAGTCCTCCTCCTATATCAGCAGTCATGATCGTTTGCTGAGTATCGCTCAAAAGCATGTCCTGCTGCTCTTCTAGCTTATTTAAAATGATAGTAAACGCTTGTTTAATAGAACCACCTGCAATGGATACACTCTGTTTCCGGACAGTTATGGAAACAATTACAATGCAGATGGCCATGATGATGACGACAAGTCCGAAAGCCCCAAAGATAAGTTTGTTTTTAAATTTCATTGGGGCAACTCCTTTTTTGTATAAAGGAACAAGTGCTTTCTTTCATAAAGACAGCTTTTTCAACAAGGATTCATCTGATCCAGTTTTTTAAAAGTATATAACTTCAAAGCGGCTTTTGCAAATAGGTCTGCAGGTCGCGCACAGTGCCTCCGCCATCCGCCAAGAAGACGACCTACTGATTCATTTGTAGACCCTGAGATAAAGGACTGGAGCTATGCCAGAACTGGTTCTGAAAATGCCCAAGGGATATAACTTTTGTCAGTCTATAACCGGCGAACGACTGCACAATATCCTAAAATCATAGAATTATCCTTCGTTCACCCCTCACTACGCATTCCAATTGGAATAGCCTGTACTTCTCATATCCCTATTTGATAAACCAAACGATTCCAGCACGTTTTGTCAGTTTTGGCAATTGGTACAGCTCTTGCTGTAATAAACCTCAAAACATGCAGTTTGCAATGGAGCGCCACTTGGACATAAACATTAAGGGAACACAAAAAATGAATACACCGAAACGAATCGAAAAGGATTTTCTTGGAGAAATGGCAATACCAGACTCATGCTACTATGGAATCCAGACGCTACGTGCGGTGGATAATTTCCAGATCACCGGTATTGCTATCTCCAGTACCCCGGAAATGGTCAGTGCCCTGGCCTCCGTAAAAAAAGCAGCCTGCCTTGCCAACTGGGATCTGGGCGTTTTGGACAAGGAGGTTACCCAGGCGATCATCGGTGCCTGCGATGAAATCCTGGCCGGCAAACTCCATGATCAGTTTGTTGTCGACATCATCCAGGGCGGTGCCGGCACCTCCACCAATATGAACGCCAATGAAGTAATCGCCAACCGGGCGCTGGAGATTCTTGGCCATAAAAAAGGCGAGTACCAAACGATCCACCCAAACAATCACGTCAACTGTTCGCAATCGACCAACGATGTCTACCCAACTGCCTTCCGCCTCGCCCTGTTTTCTCTGCTCACCAAACTCGCTGAGCAGGCGCGTATACTGCAGGAGGGTTTTGCCGCCAAAGGCGTCGAGTTCTCCGATGTCATCAAGATGGGCCGGACCCAGCTTCAGGATGCTGTACCGATGACCCTGGGTCAGGGATTTGCCGCCTATGCCACCACCATCGGCGAGGACATCGACCGCATCCTCGAAGCCCGCAATCTGCTCTGCGAGATCAACCTTGGGGCTACCGCCATCGGCACCGCGATCAACACTCCGAAAGGCTATGCCCACGCGGCTGTGGAACATTTATGCCGACTCACCGGTATCGATTTTGTTCTTTCCCCGAATCTCATAGAGGCAACCTGGGACACCGGCGCCTATGTTCAGATCTCCGGGGTACTCAAACGCTATGCGATAAAGCTCTCAAAAATCTGCAACGATCTGCGACTCCTCTCTTCAGGACCCCGCGCCGGTTTCAACGAAATCAATCTGCCGAAGATGCAACCGGGATCGTCGATCATGCCCGGCAAAGTCAACCCGGTGATTCCTGAAATGGTCAACCAGGTCGCCTACCTGGTGGTCGGAGCCGACGTGACCATCTCCATGGCCTCGGAAAACGGCCAGCTGGAACTGAACGTCATGGAACCGGTCATCGCCCATTGCCTCTTTACCTCAATCGACAGGATCGGCCGTGCCTCTTTGGCGCTCGCCGACAAATGTGTAGCGGGAATAACCGCCAACCGCGAGCACTGTCGACGGATGGTGGAAAACAGCATCGGCATCGTCACCGCCCTCAATCCCATCCTCGGCTATGAAACATGTTGCCGCATCGCAAAGCAGGCCCTGCAAAGCGACCGGTCGGTGTACGACCTCATTCTCGAAGAACAATTGATGAATAAGAACGATCTGGACCGAGCTCTGTCCATCGACAACATGATCCATAAAAATGTCTCCCCGACCGGGGCCTATCTCGGTTAATGACCCACCACAATAATTCAATTGGAGGAAAAAATGGCTGCAGCGACAACACGAAAAAAAGGGCTTTTCGCCTGGTATTTTAACACCAACTTGCTCACCCGGATTCTTATCGGCCTGGTTCTGGGAATTGTTGCCGGAATGGTCTTCGGCAAAAGTATACTCTGGGTCAGTCCTTTCGGCGATATTCTCGTCAGATTACTGAAAATGATCGTCATGCCGGTAGTCATTTTCACACTGGTAGTTGGGGCGG
>JAHJLI010000187.1 GCA_018821785.1 Pseudomonadota bacterium | reverse complement strand
TCCCCTCAACTAAACCGGACCATTTAGCAATTCTGATATGTCCCTTCCCTGCTCACACTCCTCGATAAGAAGAAAAATTGATTCAAGCTCTGCGAAATAACCATCTATAATTTCGGGAGAATGGGCAATACAGGCATAGACACAATCGCAGGCGAGATAGCCTCGTCTCAACATTTCCTGGGTAATGAGAGTCTTATAGGCCAAAGATTGCGCGCTCTTTATTGTGAATCCGGCTAGGGCAGGAAGCCCCCAAAGGTCAATCTGAAGATTATAACGTTCAGCAAGTTGCTGCCATCGCCGTTTGATCTCATTTCCAGTTGCAGTGATTGTTTCCCAGGATCGAAGACGTTGCATGATCTCCATTGTCTTCAATCCGGCGGTAGGGCCGATTCGCTCAGTCCAAAACGTACTGCTGATAAAACTAGTCTGAGCCGCCTCCATTACCTCTCTCTTCCCTATTGTGGCTGTTATTGCATAGCCATTGCCGAGCGCTTTGCCGAACATCGCCATGTCCGGCTCAACCCCGTATATTTTATGTAACCCGCCGAATGTTTGACGAAATCCTGATGTACATTCATCGAAAATGAGGACAATATTCATTTTTGTCGCCAATTCACGAACTTTTTCCAAAAAGCCGTCTTCAGGTCCCTGGTTACGTGACACTTCCATCTTGATGACCCCAATGTCCTCCGCGTCAACTAATGCCTGGAGTTCATCAAAGCAGTTGTAGTTGAAAGGAAAGATGGTATGACGAAGATTGGCCGGAACCCCATTGGGCTGCAGACCTGGAAGCAAATGGCCCGCCAGGTTTGTTCCATCGGCCAAATTAGCAGCAAGATACCAGTCATGCCAACCATGGTACCCGCAAAAGGCTACCTTATCCCTGCCACTTGCCGCTCGGGCAATGCGAATGGCTATGGCGTTAGCCTCGCCTCCAGAACGAGCAAAGCGAACCATATCCGCCCACGGATGGAGTTCTACTAGTTTTTCAGCCAGATAAACCTCTTCAGGGCAATTCAAGGTGCTCATATTCCCAGAATCAATCGTACTGCGTACTGCGTCATCAACCTCCGGATGACCATATCCGAGGATGTTTGTGCCAATCCCCATGATGGACATGTCCGTATATTCCCTGCCATCCAAATCCCAAACCTTGCATCCATTTGCCTTGCTGAAATATGCCGGCCACTGTTCCGGAAGAAACATCTCCGCACGCTTGGAAAGCAGCATATTTCCGCCGGGAATAATCCGCTTGGCACGTTTCCAAAGCTTTTGCCCCAAGCCTAAACTCGCACCCTGATTGCGAACGAGATGGCGATTGCCGGCAAATATATCAGGGTGCTTTTGACGAAGTAACAAGACCTCTTGCCAGCCAAAATCAAAGCGTGGATGAAAATGCTCAAATATCTTCTGTATTACAGTGAAATCCTCGAGTTCGTCCACAGTCCACCGTTCCGATGACTCATCAAGGGCATGCATGAGATTGGCATGTTTAAAAAATGCAGCGTCGCTTATAAATGGCGTCACATGCTCTCGCTGAAAAGGTTCACGCGCCTCCGTCCAGGCTCTCGCCAAGGAAGAATATGAAAAAACTTCAACATCGAGCCCATCGGGATAACTAGGCGGGTTGGTATTGGTTGCATAATCGACGTTCTGGCTATAATACAAGTCAATAACCTCATCGACGATCTTTGGATCTATCAAGGGGCAATCCCCGGTGATTCTGACCACCACCTCGGCTTCAACCTGCTTTGCCGTCTGGTAGTACCTGTCAAGGACATTATTTTCACTTCCTTGAAATACTGCGAATCCCAAATTTCTAACACAATTTGCCAATGGGATATTGCATGGATCTGTAGAAGTGGCTAAAATTATTTGATCAATTCTTTTCGCGACAGCCAGCCTTTTCAATAAAATCTCAATCATGGGTATACCACAAATTGGCAGCAACACCTTGTTGGGCAAACGTATTGAACCCATTCGTGCTTGTACGATAGCTACGGTCTTCACGATTTTTTCTCACATTGAGGAGTTAGTAAACTAGAATTTGTCGAGTGTTTTCTATCATGCCACGAATCACGCATGATCCCAAAAATCAATACATCAGTCGCATTTTGTCCATCCAGAACATGCTCTCTCAATACGCCTTCACAAACAAAGCCATTTTTGATGAAAACCTTCTCCGAAGCAACATTATTGCGATAGCATCCTGCAACTACTTTTCGAACAGATAATGATTTAAAGGCAAGCTCTACTGCCAGAGCTATCGCTTCTGTGGCAAATCCTTTCCCCCAGCACTCCTTCACCCCAATCAAAAAGCCAAGTTCGGCTGTCTCATGAGTTTTATGGCGTGGACCAATTTTAATATTTCCTATATGCCTCCCTGAACAAATCTCTTCGATGGCCAGAAACAATGAAGCCGGATTGCTGCGCTGATCAAGAATATATTGTTCCAGTTCTTCACTGGAATAGGAGCAAAACCGACTTTCCAGAAATCGTGTCACCTGGGGATCGTTCATCCATTTGACATACTCACCCCACGCATCAGACGGCCGCATAGAGCGAAGCCGGAGACGGCTACCAACAGCTCGAGGTCTATCTTCATCCCAAAGATCCGGCCTTATAACCTCTAGTGGAATGTAGGGGTTAGTATCTACAAGTTTCTGAAGCACTTCATCCTGCAAAATATTTGTCCATACAAAGGCATTTTCTTGGACCTGAGCGACTTGTTCTGCACCGAACACCACCAGACAAGCAGGCCAATGATCTCGAACAAATCCTAAGGATAACTCTTTGGGTGTTATTCGCGCAAGTTGCGCAGACCTTGCGATTGACTCGAGATATGGCCGAGCTTGTTTAATAGGGTCTGGCAGACTTTCAAACGGAAGCAGCAGAGCCCCCTGCAGAAATACACTCCGTATCATGATGGTTTTGCCAAGACTACGAGCAAGATCCATTACCCCTGCCCTCTCATGTCTTCTATCTAGAACATTTGCTGGTAATTGAACAAGGTCTATCCCTTCAGTCTCCAGAGCTCGTCTGGCTGCAGGAGGGTCATATACTGAGATGCCTATGGAAGAAAAAAGCCCCTGATCCCGGTACTCCCGCAATTGTTCACCCAGTCCGGCCGACCAATATTGGAGAAATTCTTCTCTGTGCAGCATGAGACAATGCAGGGAAGGTCCAAAGAGTACACTGCTCTGACCAATTGCCTGCTGAAGAGCAATCGAGTCAGTATGATCGAGATCAGGATGAAGTTTAGTGAAAACACGAACCCGCGGCAAAAGTCCGAGTTCTGTCAAGGCTTTTGCCAGAAAAGATTCACTGTCTCCATACCCTTGGGCGGTATCAAATTTATCAATACCTGCCTCCCAAGCTGCGGCTATAATCGCACGAGCCCGTTGATAATCAGGCTGACCACTGTTATTGGCAATGCCATATGGCATCCCTAATTGCACAGTACCTAATACTAAGCGATCATGAATATTTGCCATCTCGGTTTCCTTTATTCACCAACCTCGGTGATCCCGGAAAACATGGCTTGCAATTCTTCAATGGTTAGCCAGACAGTATTGTCTCCAGAGCTGTATTCAAAATCTTCCGGAACCGGAGAAGAGCCGTCCGCATTGAAGCGACGGTCAAAAAACCAGAATTGAGGTTTGATTATATAGTGGTCTTTGAGTTCAATGGTATTTCTTGCATCGTCCCGAGAGATCATCACCTCATGCAATTTTTCTCCCGGACGTATCCCGATTATATCGGTTCTACATTCAGGGGCTATAGCCTTGGCCAGATCCATGATATTCATGCTGGGAATCTTCGGTACAAAGATTTCGCCCCCTACCATGTTTTTCAGGCAGCTTAAAACAAAATGCACCCCTTGTTCCAGAGTAATCCAGAATCTGGTCATGCGCGGGTCAGTAATAGGAAGCACACCAGTTGATCTTTTGCCAAGAAAGAATGGGATGACACTACCACGACTGCCCACGACATTGCCGTAGCGAACTACGGAAAAACGTGTTTCCACCTTGCCAACATAAGCATTGCCTGCTACGAATAGCTTATCTGAGCAGAGCTTTGTTGCACCATATAAGTTAATAGGATTGCAGGCTTTATCTGTTGAAAGAGCGACAACCCCCTTAACATTCTTATCAATAGCTGTATCAATTATGTTCTGCGCTCCGAGAATATTGGTCTTCACAGCCTCGAACGGGTTATATTCAGCCGCTGGCACCTGTTTTAACGCAGCAGCATGAATGACGTAATCGACCCCCCCAAAGGCGCGGTGCAGCCGTTCTTTATCGCGTACATCACCAATAAAATAACGGATGCACTTGTATCGGGAATCACTGAACGCTTGCGCCATCTCAAACTGTTTTAGCTCGTCTCGACTGAAAATTATCAATTTCTTCGGTTTGCAATATTTTAAAATTATTTCAACACACTTTTTGCCAAAGGATCCAGTGCCTCCGGTAATTAGTATGACAGAATCGTTAAGAAACGAGACATCTTCGGAAGATAAGCCGCTCTGTAAGGTCATGATTTTTGCTCCATTTGCATTGCATAAAGCTGCATGTAAGTTGTGCTTGACTGCATGAGATCTTCGTGAGTGCCAATAGCTTCAATCGTTCCATCTTTTAAAACTACTATCCGCGAGGCATTGCGTATGGTTGAAAGCCTATGGGCAATAATAATAGCCGTAGCCCCTTGCACAGCCTGGTCGATCGCTTCCTGCACGGCCCTTTCGGATTCGGCATCAAGAGAACTTGTTGCTTCATCCAGAACCAGAATAGAAGGTCTACCATATACTGCTCTAGCTATTGCAATGCGTTGCCTTTGCCCTCCGGACAAACGCATACCACGCTCGTCCAAGACCGTATCAAGGCCCCCAGGCATCGAATTGATGAACTCTGATGCATTGGCAATATCTATGGCCTGCTGCAAATTTTCCTTGTTATAAGGCCGTCCGTACAAGATATTTTCGAGGACGGTAGTATTGAAAAGTTGGCATTCCTGAGGCACGACACCAAACAGTTTACGATAACTTTCCTGGCGAAGTGATCTTATATCCTGCCTGTCAATTTCGATAACTCCTTGGACAGGATCATAGAATCGCAGCACAAGATCAACGAGAGTGGATTTTCCGGCACCACTGGGACCAACGAGAGCAATAGTCTCGCCTGCGTTTATTGTAAGCGTAATATTTTGCAAAACATCATGATCTTTATATCCGAAAGAAACATCTCTTAGTTCCAGCTTTTCGACCATTGGTCCTGCTGATGCACTGCCATCAAGCAGATTGCTTTTGGTATTGAATATTTCCATTACTCTTTGAGCTGAACCCAACATTCCCGAAGTTGCTAGCACATGGGTTGACAATAGTGAAATTGGGCTGATAACTTGTCTTGCCAAAACGATGAACAGACCAAAACCTTCGAGAGAAAGCCGGCCTGCCTTCATAGCCTGAAAGGTCAGTAGCAAAATCAGCGAGACGGCTATCGCATCCGCGACAAAACGAAGCGGTTCTTCAAGGTGTTTTGCAAATACGAATCGCATCATCATACTACGGTGGTTTTCGGCTTCAACACCAAACCGCTTTATGGCAAATCGTTCCGCGGCAAAAGATTTTATTACCCTGATCGTAAGTAGTGCCTCCTGTAGTACTGAACTAAGCTGTCCCAATGCAGCATTTTGTTCCACCATTCTTGACTTCAAGCGCCCACCCAGTAGGCGAGTAATCAAAAAATGTCCGGAACCCAAAGCAAAAGCGGCAACAGCCAAAACAGGTTCCGTCTTTACAAGAATGATAATGCTGACAACGATCTGAATACCGGATTGGAGAATGCCACGGACGATTCCATCCAAGGCATACGCTGTTCCCCTGGCATCTTCTGTGAAACGGCTAATAAGATCGCCCAATTTCTGAACTTGGAAAAAAGAAATCGGCAATGAAAGCACATGGCTATAAAGATCAACCTCGACATCTCGTCCCACATGTGTGCGAATATGCATTGCCATCAGATAAGCGCAAAAGTTCAAGATAGCGTAAACGAGAGAAACAAAAATATATGCGATAACCACAGAGACAATCACATGCCAGGTATTTCCTGAGTTGATATGCAAAACAGACAACAAGGTCGGTCCAAAATTATTAAGAGAAAGATCTGCCATGCACTCTGCAGGCGCAGTTGACGACAAGGTGATAATATGGAGCGCCGGAGCCAAAACGAGTGCGGTCAGTGGCATGGTAAAGGCGGCAAGAACACTAAGAGAAACAAGGCAGGTAATTTTTCGCCAATAGGGCAAAGCATATCGGTGCAATAGAAAAAAAAGAGCCGTGCGATCAGTTGATTTGAAAGATGGGCTCATTACAGTGCTGCCTGTTGCGGTTTATTGGCAAGTTGCTGGAGACACTTAATAACAGTATCAACATCATCATTACTCATGCCCGGCCAAATAGGCAAAGAAAGTATATGCCGGTAAACCTCCTCTGCGACGGGGCAAAGCCCTAGTGCGTAGCCGAAACGATGGGAATAAAATGGGTGTAGATGAACGGGGATGTAGTGCACATTGACCCCAATTCCGGCAGCTCGCATCTCCTGGAATACTTCTTTTCGGTCAGCTAGTCGTCCCGCAAGCTTAACCACATACAGATGCCAGGCATGGTGGTTATTTGGGCGTAGAAGCAAAGGAAAGACATCATCGTTATTTTTAAAAGCCTCGGCATATTGGATGGCAATTTCCTGGCGGCGATCCAGGAAATCGGGCAGGGAACGCATCTGGGATATGCCAAGAGCACACTGAAAATCAGTCATCCGATAGTTAAAACCTAGATCCACCATTTCATAATGCCATGAACCCTGCTTTTCTCTCTCACGAAAATCGGTTGAAATACCGTGGTTTCGAAATAGACGCATGCGACGGGCATATTCAATGTTATCTGTAACCGCCATCCCACCTTCGCCGGTGGTGATATGCTTGACAGGATGGAAACTAAAAACCGTAATATCCGCCAAAGAACCCACGCGACAACCGTGGCTCTCAGCACCCAAAGCATGACAGGCATCTGCAATAAGAACCAGATTATGTTTATCAGCGATTGTTCTTAAGGCACTATAATCGCATGGTTGCCCAGCATAATCAACGGCCACAATGGCCTTTGTACGAGGTGTTATGAGTGATTCGGCGTGTTCAACGTTGAGGAGCAGAGTATCCTTGTCGACATCGGCAAAAATCGGAACACCACCCTGATATACAACCGAATTCGCAGTTGCGGCAAAGGTCATTGCAGGGACAATAACTTCGTCACCGGGTGCAACTCCAATTGCATACATAGCGCAATGAAGGGCTGCAGTACCACTTGAGACCGCAACGCCATGAGCAGCTCCGACAAAATCTTTAACGACATTCTCAAACTCAGCCACAGCAGGACCTGTTGTCAGCCAGTCAGAGCGAAGAACAGCCGCGACAGCCTCAATGTCTTGCTCAGTAATTACTTGTTTGCCGTAAGGTATTTTTTTCATTTTCTCAAGCAACCCTTGCCATATGTTTTTCTGTCATACAAAGACCTTCCATATTTGGCTATATGTTCACGAAGATCAGCGTTTTCTATCAATTCGAAGTGGATAATGTCAAAAAAATAAGGGAGGTTTGTTTCTTCTTCCAGATATTCTCGAAAGGCGCTTACAACCTCTGGGGTCACTGCTTGTCCAAAGACCGCCAAATCTATATCCGAGCCTTGTTTGGCATTTCCCAATACTCTTGAACCAAAAACGTCAATTCTTTCAATTTCCGGAAACTTTCCAGCTACTTCCGACACTGCGGTAATTACACGCTCCGGCAGGTCAATTTCTATTTCATTCATCAATCTTTCCTGCGAACCAATCCAATAACATCTTCATATGCTTATAATACTCGTCTACAATCAGATGGTACGCCTGCATTGCTAACTGCTCATCATAGGTGTGGGCCAAAAGATTTCGCTTATTGAGCATTTCCAGCCAAATTTCACCGTCAACAAGAATACCATAGTGAAAAGCCTGTTTTATAACCTCTCTTGGAAAAGTACAGAGAACACCTTGCGACTCTAAATAGTCTTTTAGCGTTTTCCAGGCCAATTTAAAGGTGAATTCAAAACTCTGAATTATTCCCTGCACCTCGATTTTGCTCGGAGTTTTGAGGTTTACGCCTTCCTGCAATTGCTGGAACGCCTTATGCAAATTCTGATACCGCTGGCGCCACCTGATTGTTTTTAATTCATCCATTGATGATCCCGAAAAAAAGGGTGCCGTTTGACCTCTGAACGATACTCAGGACCCTATTTTGTAAAGGATACAGGCTCTCCTCGTAGTATTTTGCCAAGTCGTTCATATTTGCTTCGTTGCTCCGGAAAACGTAAGTGACGGAGGATATCAGGTACAAGCCATCTTTCTAAAGTCGAGCGATCAAGCAATTCCTGCAAATCATACCAGCTCAACCTTTCGAGCATGCGAATCAACAGGTGCTGAAAATCCCAGTGCCCGGCATGAGAGGTCTTTCCGGTGATCACAGCATACATCTCTTCGGCAGAGATATTGTAGTCCCAATCAAGACGTTTCAGGCATCTATATTGCTGTTCATTCATGCTATGCTTCTTTTCTTGTCAAATCGACACAAAACCTGCAACCGGTTTGTGGCGTTCACTCTATCGCGTTGCTGAGCGGTAGCCATAACCTGTTACCAGCCCATCACTTACCCCTTAACCCGGCAAGCAGACCCACCAAAGGATTGCCCAGAACTCGCTCAAGTCCACTTTGCAATTTTTTGGCTCTGACGATTCTTTGCTTTAAAAAAGCCATATCGTCTTTTACCGGAGAATTCTCGGGAATCTCTCTTATCTGATCGAGACTACCCTCCAGCTCATCACCAAAAAGCTGGATTTTTTGTCGAACCAGTGAGAGCAGACCTTGTTGAAGTGCTTTTCCGATATTTTCGGCACTTTTATAGTAATTGCGTTTATCACCACTCTTCCAGACCTTTCTTGCCAAGCCGAGTTGTTCGAGCTGACGGACTGCGATACTCACAGAGGCCTTGCTGAGACCGAGATCCTCGGCGATATTATCAAGCGACGACTCATCCTCTCTGAGATACAGGTAGATGAGAATCTGCCCGACAATTCGACCCGTCCCGAGGTCCTGTGAGGTTCTGCCGCCGGTCTCAATAAGACGCATGCGGGCTTCTTGAAGTTTCTTCTCGTCTTCCATGTTTTCGATCTTTTATAATTTTCTAAAACTTACTAAAAAAGGTCGCCGCTTGCAACTGATAAATCAGGCCCTAACGTGTTTATTCAATCTTTGCTTGGGCGGGAGGCAGGAAGATCGCCAGATCGTCGTTCTCAAAACTCTTAACAAACCGTTCATCGGTCCGCAAATCCATTACAAACTGCGGTGGGTACACACCCAGATTGGTGATTTGTTCATCGACAGGAGCGATCAAGTGCTTCTTCACCACTATTGCCCCGATGCCATGCTGTCGGAGCATCGCAAGCCGTTTATCATTATCACCCCGCCAAAAATCGCGAAGCCGATAACCCATATACCATTCATGTGGTACCGGGAACAAACGGTAGTTCCCTTCCGGGTACATAAAAATGGTGCGGGGTTCGGTCGGGTGGAGTTTGAGATACTCTATCCCTGCGACAATACCCGGCGGGACAACCCGCAAATGATATGCTTTATTCAGAACATATCCGCCCTGTAACAGGGCCAGAGCCGCGGCAACAGTGATCAGCAGTTTCGGTTTTGGAAGGTGTACAACCCGTTCGGCAAGAGGGAGCAGGATAAATGGCAGCCCTGGCAGAAAAAACCTGGCATCCGGGGCAGTGCGAACCAGATAGGCAGTCAGCAGCAGAAACGAGCCGCCAATACCAAAGAGCCACCAATCTTCACCCTTTCCTGATGACGATAGTTTTTTCCTGATAATCGGCAGGCCACTCATGAGGCTGAGCCCAATAAGAAACCAGATCATCAGCCCGCCATAAATTAAATAATTCTCTTTGATTCGCAAATCGCCAGGATGATTGGCGATGATTGTCGGTGCTGTTTCCGGTGAGTTGCCCCGATTAAATTGCGCTGAATCAGCTGAACTCTTTTCAACAATCCTTGCGACCGGTACCGGCTTGGTGTTGGACAGCAGCGCCTGGATCCTGTTCTTCACCACCGTTGCCACAATCTCAAGTTTTTCCTGGGGATAAAAAGCCGATTGAGCATAGATATTAATAGTCTTCCCCAAGATCCACGTGCTGCCAAGAACAATCAAGGTTGAGCACAGAAAAGCCAATGCACCTTGTCGCCAACCACTTTTCTTAACCTCCCACAAAAAAACCAGGAAAAAAAAGGCTGGAAAAAAGAGTGCCGCAGTAACCTTAAAACAGATGGCCAGGGCCATAAAACAGGAGGCCCAGAAACAGTGTCGTTTATTAAGGAGATAAAAGGATGTCAAGACCTGGGCCGTCATCGGCACATCCTGATAGAAAGCTACCGAGAAAAACAGGCCAAGTGGCAAGGACGCAAGTGTCAGAACATAGAGAAGTGCTGATCTCGACTCCACCCCACCTCTCGACCGAGCAAGCAGATAGGCAACGGTTAACAACTGCAAGAGGAAAAACGCTTGATACACCTGCACACCGGCAAATGACCCACCGGTAACCAGATACACTAGGGCACCCAGATAGTGCCAGCCATTAGAATGAGGATAGCGGCGTGTCTCTACGCCGCCGGAGGCCATCGGGATGTCCGCATAGAAATTCGGCTGCGAAACATTCTGAGCCTGTTTGACAAGCATGTAATAATGGGTTACCTCATCTCCTACCATCGCCTGGGGAGTGGCTAAACCGACAAGTAACACCGCCAGGGATGCAAGCAGAATGGCCAAAGGGGCACCGACTCGGGTTCCTCGGACCGCTCGCCCCATGCTGTCTGCAGAAAACAGGGCCCTTAATGTCTGAACCAACTGGCCGCAGAGACAGAGAAGTCTCTTCGGTGAGTATGAGGCCCTCTGGATATCCGCAGCTTCCACATCAGCACCCATCCCCTCATGTTGTAACCGCTCACGCAAGGACAGACATTGTTTTTCCAGGCGAGTGAGAACCACTGAGAAGTGAAACAGCAAAAGAGATAGCAAGCCAAGGATGACCCCGCCGATCAGCGCCAGAACATGCAACTCCAGCGAGGCCGCAAAAGACCGTATGCTCTCAAGGCGTAAACAACCAAGTAACAAGGCGGCTGCCAATGCAAACCAGAAAAATGCATATCGTTTATATAGGCTGGATACACGAACGGCCTGTATTGTCACTGCTAAGATCGCGACACCAAAAACCACACCGATGACTCTCACGCGCTGATCAAAGGTCATGGCCGAAAAAGACCCTAGAATTGCGGTGTGAAAAACCATGCTGATCCCAACGAGAAAACCGACGACCGCAGCGAAAAACCGCAGGCGACGATCCCAAAACATACCGATGACAACGACACAGAGCAAAGCCCCCATAAAAGCAAGAACAACGCGGGGAAATGCACCAAGCCATCGTTCAACAAAATCGATTAAGAAGGTCACAGTGCTCATATGCGAATAACTGCTTTGGGGGTGGTGACTTTGAATAATTTCATCGAAGGCTATTTGCCCGTTCTGCATCCACCATCATTTCCACGACATCTTCCAACCTATAGCGAGCCCGCCAGCCAAGCACCTTGAAAGCCTTGGCTGGATTTCCACAACCATGGAGAATGTCCGAAGGCCGTAGAAGACTCGGGTCCGTTTCAACATGATTTCGCCAATCAAGCTGGAGTGAGGAGAAAGTTAAGGCAATAAATTCCTCAAGCTTTCTTTCCTCCCCGGTTGCAATGACAAAATCTTCAGGCACCTCTAATTGTAGCATCTTCCACATGGCATCAACATATTCAGGCGCCCACCCCCAGTCTCGGGCAATGGAAATATTGCCAAGTTTCAGGGTTTCTTTGCTGCCTGCAGCAATTCTGCAGGCAGTAGAGATAATTTTCCTTGTAACAAAACGTGTCGGTCGCAAGGGTGATTCGTGATTAAAGAGAATACCAGTGCAAGCGAAAAGGCCGTATGCTTCTCGATAATTGGCCACAATCCAGTACGCTGAAGCCTTTGCTACTGCATAGGGGCTGCGAGGGCTAAATGGCGTATCCTCATTAGCAGCCTGACCATGAGTATCGCCAAATGATTCACTTGAGCCGGCATTATAGAACTTAATCTTCCTGCCGGTAAATCGAATAGCCTCAAGGAGGTTCAGCACCCCAATGCTGATACTTTCAAGCGTTTCAACTGGTTGCTCAAAGGAAAGGCCGACAGAACTCTGACCAGCGAGATTGTATATTTCATCAGGCTCAACCTGCTGAATGATTTGCAACACGCTGCGAAAATCATTTATAGCAAGAGATACTGTTGTAACATTTTCTCGTATGCCGAGAGTTACCAAATTGGCAAAGGACGACATCTGGGCATCTCTTGAAGCACCGCACACTGTATACCCTTTGCTCAAGAGAAGCCGTGCCAGATATGCACCATCTTGACCGGACACCCCACAAATTAATGCCTTCATGATTAATATTTCTTTGTAGTTGTTTCGATGGGTTTATTGATCACCTTGTTAAAAACATCAAACATGTTTTGTGCTGATTTTTGCCATGTGAAAGATTTCGCCCATTGTTTTGCAGCTAGAACTTTCGTCCCTCTTTCTTCCGTGGATAGCAAAGAGACTTTTAGCATCTGCTCAGCAAAATCTTGACTGCTTATCCGGTCGACACAGAAAGCATACCCCCCCGAGACTTCTTTGAGTGCTCCTTCTTGTGTAGTAACTACCGGCACGCCAGCCAGCATTGCTTCAATAATTGGCAGTCCAAATCCTTCATACGCTGAAGGAAGCACAAACATATCGGCAGATTGAAAAAATATCTGCAAAGTTCGATATGGCAAACCTTCATTGAATCTCACATACCGACCTTTATTTTTTAATGATTTCAAGGCCAGGTTTAAAAAATGTTCACCACGGCGCTGCCTGCCCACAACAACCAGGTTATGAGGAATGTCTTCTTCAATTTGGGCAAATGCCTCGATCAGTACTTCCAGTTTTTTATGGGGATAGCTATGCGCTACACACAATATATAAGGCTTGGTGAGAGAAAATTTTTGCAGACATTGTTGTTTTTCATCTTCAGCAATTGAAACGCCAAAAGAAGAGTCAACCCCAAGCAGGTGCGTAAATGCTTTTCTGTTATCAGCAAAATTAAACGCAATTAATTCCTGACGAGAAAACTCGGAAATGGTTAAGACGGCATCACACTGTCGACACGCACCACGTACCAGAAAATCAAGAGTTGCTCGCTCAAGCCGGCTCATGTCCTCAGGAAATCGTTTGTATTGAAGATCACAAACAGTTACCACCTGTGGACAAGAGGAGAAAAATGGTGCTGTATATCCCGGCGACCACAAAATATCGGGGCAATGTTTTTTTACTGTTAACGGCAATAAAAACTGCTCCAGTAAAATGCGTAAAGGTCGTATAGCAGCTCTGAAATGCAGACAAACACATCGAACATTATCCTTGTCGGCAAACAGCTCTGTAAATAACGAGTTATTCTCGATATTGGTAAATAGAATAAATTCCACAGCTGGATATTCACTTACTGCTGCCACCAGCGTTTCTCTAAGGTATGTCTCTGTCCCCCCAACATCGCCCGGCACAAAAAACAATGTGTTTACGCCTATTTTCATGAATACCCGCCAAACTTATGCTTATACTTGCGAACATTTGCCATCGCATTGTATGCACCTACAATGCCCCAGCGCACACCGTGGTGTAAGAGAACTTGTAATTTCCATCCTCCAAGCTCAGCAATAACCGCGTCCAGCTCTTCCTTGAACTGGATTTTGTAATTTTGTCCACTTATTGATTGGTCATGCCAGCGAAAAGCTGCGATTGGACCACCTGGAATAACAGCTCCCCTACCAAAATGCCAGAGCTTGAGCATAAATTCATAGTCCCAGGCTGCAACCATGTCTTCCCTCAGCTTTCCCGCTCGAACCATCGCCTCGCGACTGAAAAAAAGCGCAGGCTGAGAAATATAATTGATGCATTGAAAGGTGTATTGCGATGACAGCGGGAAAAAGCCCTCCTTGAACCGGGTAATGAACGGCCTGATCTCCACACCGTTTTCATCAATTATCGGACACCGGCCGAAACACAGGGCCAATCCTTCCTGGAGCTCGAACATCTCCCGCACACGCTGCAAAGTCCCTGGAAAATAGAGATCGTCAGCATTCAGCCAGGCGATTATATCCCCACTTGCCAACGCAAAACCTTTATTGATGGCGTTTGCCGGACCGGTATCTTTTTCAATGACAAGCGAACTGATTTCACTCCGGTAATTTTCGATGATAGCATGTGAATGGTCGGTACTGCCACCATCAATAATAATGTATTCGATTTCAACACCCATCTCCCTTTGTTGCAACACGCTGCGAATCGTCTCTTCTAAAAAAGCAGCTCCATTATAATTGGGTGTAATTATGCTAAAACGCATTGTCTATTTTCCAGAAACAGTAAGAGTATTTGATTGTTTTACAGACAGCTATTACATTGATTGATACAATTGTGCAACAATCACTGGAATCTCTTTAGCAGTTTTGGCTGCCCACATGGGTGAGACAGGAGCGTGTGATGGGTTGGTGATGGAATTTCTTTGAGGTTGACACAGAAATTAGCTATGTTGAAGTCGAATTTTGCTATGCAGGTGGCCTTGATTCGCTCGATGTTCCGATGAGATTTCTCTTAAAACCAAATGCCCTTCAAGCCTTGTATCCGTTATTGCCGCCTTTTCTTGATAATCTGACAACTATTTCTCACCACAACCTTTCTATGAAACCATCTTTTCGCAAGGTAAACAGGATTCTTCTTTTCCCTCCAGTTCTTTTTTGTTTCATCCTAGCATATTTTTATTTCGGAAATCCCTGGTACCCATCCGCGACATTGTCGGTCAGCGGTACTGTAACCAATCTCCAGTCGATGATAGGTGTCCGGTTTGATTCCGGAAGAGGCCTGAATGGCTATGAATGGGAGAGATACCCGCTTCAACCCCTTCCAGTTGATCATGATTCTGATGGAATCTCGCTTATAATTACTCGCACCGGTGTTCACCATCCAGCCTCTCTGGGAGCAAATGTCATACTTCGCAGCGTTTATATTGATCAAAAAAAGTATGTGCCCTCTAAGGAACAATTATCCCCTGGGGTAGAATTGAATGATGGAGCACTGCTCTTTACAAAAGATGGGGCCACACTTCGACTGAGAGTGCACCCGAAAAGCTCCCTGATCCTTGAATTCCCCGCTTCAAACAGCATGGGAATGGTAGATGTTCAGATAGGTGAGAAAACAACTCGCACCGACTTGTATGGCACTAACGACGCAAGACAATGGGGCGGCAGATATGCCAAGTTCGTACAATCATGGTTTGTGACTGAAAAAGGACAATTCACTGTCAGCATGCCAATGCCGCGTTACAAGATTCACACTTTGCGGGCAGAATCAAATGATGATTTTTCTCTATCTTCTGCTGCCATTGCAATAGAAGACGGCACAACGATTAATCTGGAAGGGTCTGAACACCAAAAAGGCTTTAACTTCCCCATGTCCGGAATCAACAAACAGCTCAAGCGCAATTTTCATCCAGATCGTTTTCTTTTTCAAATATTTTTTGCTCTTCTTTCGACTTGGCTGCTGTCAAATGTGGTTTCGTACGCTGGCCGCTTTCGTGGCATAAAAGATATCTTTATCAATGAACAGAGACACCTCTTCTGGTTGATGTTATCGTTCAGCTGTATGCTTTTTTCCTTCTGGCATGTCGCGTTCTGGCCTGGTGTCACCTCTAATGATTCGCTTGAAATATGGCGCGCGGCCCAGATACCTGGAACATACCTCGGCGACCACCCGCCGCTAAATGTTGCTTTCTATCTGTATTTAAGTCATTTTTGGAACAATGTGGCCATTGTCCCGTTTGTGCAGAATTTTTTAACCTCTTTATTGATATCTTATATATTTTTCTCTCTTTTGCGCAAAGGAATGCCCCTTTATTGCCTCCTGCCCCTTTATACGCTTACCGTGTTCTCCCTTCCAGTCGGTTTGTATACTATTATCCTATGGAAAGATATTCCCTTTGCATTGATCGTTGTATTAGTCGGCTTCAAACTTGCGGTTTATAATTTGGAGAAAATAAATAAGACACTTCATGTTTCACCAAAAGAGTGGTTTACCTTATTTTGCTTAACTCTTGCGCTTGTGGGATTCCGACATAATGGCGTGCTGTATGTGTTCATTGTGCCATTCATCATTTTGCTTTTTGGCATCGTGCGAATTCGTCCGCTTGTATTAGGGATATTATTTTCAGCAGCAGTTGTACTTGGGTCACTTATTTTCCTTTTCCCTGGCAGTTCAAAAACATCCGGTTTTCTGGCAAGCCAGACAAAGACGTACCTCACGCAGGCAATGAATCAAATTTCGTTAAAATACCTTGAGGAATCTGGGAAAAAATACTTTGGCATTTTCAATGTCAATCAAAAGGACATGCAGTGGGACCTGGTCCATCTTTGCATGTATGGCCGTTACACCAATGATTTTTTAAGAAATCTCAGATGGAATGACGTCTACCCCTACCTGCCGCCTCCTTCTAAATCGATCAACAAAAAGATAGCAAAGACCGCGTGGGCGATCTACTGGAAAAGCTATCAGGCCCCTTGGGTATATTTTTCCTGGAATCCAGTATATATGCTAGTACTCTTTCCTCTTTTGCCCTTGCTGTTCAGAGTACTTCCCATGACATCAGTTTTCAGTCTTTATATATTTATTCCAATGGCCGTTCTGGTTTTTTTAAACATTTTTAATTGGCGGTATTATTATTTTGCCTATCTTGCTTGTTATTTTATTTTTCCATTGATCGTGACCGACTTTTTTTCCAGGAATAAAAGAAATGCATCGATTGCTTAAGATTGTTTCTTATCTGCTATTGCCAGCAAAAGCAGGTGTTGTTCCCCATGTATTATTGTTGCTTCTTTTATGGATAATCCTGGTATCGCCTGTTAAAGCACAAGAGGCCAACCGTGTGATTCTCGACACCGACCTTTCATCAGATGTAGATGATGTTGGAGCTGTGGCCGTGCTGCATGGTCTTGCTGATCTTGGGCAGATACAGATTCTGGCAATGATGATATCTTCCGGCGACCCTTGGAGTGGGCCCTGCTTGGACTCATTAAATACAAGCTTTCGACGTCCGGATATTCCTATTGGCGTTATTAAACACAAAGCTGTAACCCATGTCTCGAAATACACCGAATACATTGCCGAACATTATCCGAATGATTCTCCGGCTGATATTGAAATGCCGAGCGCTACAAGTCTCTACAGAAAGGTTCTGGCAGGTCAGCCGGCCGCGTCTGTTACGATAGTCAGCATAGGCTACCTCAGTAATCTCTCAGAATTGCTTGAATCCGGTCCCGATGAATACAGCACCCTGGATGGTAAAACTTTGGTGATGGACAAGGTTAACAGGTTAGTGTGTATGGGGGGAGAATTCCCCAAAGGAAGAGAATGGAATATTTATCAGGATGCAGATGCTGCCGCAAATGTCGTTTCCAATTGGCCGACTCCGGTTATATTTAGCGGCTTTGAGATCGGTAACAAAATAATGACAGGACAGGCTTTGCAGAAAGCTGCCGCCAACCACCCTCTTCGGGAAGCGTACCGCCTATATAACAACCTCACCAACCGTCAAAGCTGGGATCAGACAGCGGTATTACTTGCCGTTCATCCCGAGGGTGCAGCATACAAATATCTGGATGTTTCTGAGCCGGGAAGAGTACACATTGACTCAAAAGGTAACAATACTTGGGTAACATTGAAGGGAGGACCGCATCGATTTATGATTTCGACCCCTAAAACCAAAGATCTTACCAGTGTCATCGATGACCTGATGCTTCGCGCCACTTACGATTCACCCTGAGTGATAGTTTGAAGATTATGAAAAAGTTTGAAATTCGCGGAAATATCGACGTAAGCCATCAGCCCTTTGCCAGAACCCCACTCCGAACCTGCGCAGGATAATCGGAGGCCAGATACCACTCTCAAGCACCGCTTGATCCCTGATAATGTTTTTTAAATTTCGCAGCCGTTCGAGCAGTGAAAAATTGTGCGCTGTATCAAATTGGGTGAACTCAAAGATCCCAAAATTTTCTAAGTGATAAAGAGCTTCAAACCACTCGATTTCGGCAGTTTTCGGGCGAAAGACCATGCGAGCATGCTGCCGAGCAAACCACTCAGCGGTGGGTATCATTCCATGAATGATATACTCCACATTCATCATGGAAGTATGGTTGAGTATCTTTTGTTGCAATGGCTTGATGTGTCCTTCAAATAACTGCTGCTCTTCCGTCTGATCATACGTCAACACAAGGGGGTGAAGGGATCCGCAAACCGCCTTATCTGAAACATTACCTGACAAACAGTCACTTTTCTGTAAAGCATCCAGACTTCTATATGAGTCGGCACTGCCATGGCTTGCGCCAAGAACAATTTCATACAGCGATCGATTGCAATTATATACGTTAAAATAATGGCTTGGGTGTGGGGAGTTATCGAACAGCAGCCCTTTTTTACGATTTCCTGTCACTCTCTCGGTGGCATTCAATGAACCGACATAATACCCCTGAACCGGTATCTCTGCTGATAAAATGTAGTAAATATTATCTTGAATTGAGCCCTTCCAACCCACATCAACAATGTGGAGGCCTTCACGCCGATAATCTACACCAAATGAATCCAAGTACGCGATGAAATTTACTTTTTGATCTTTCCGTCGTTTTTCAAAAGCATCGCTGAACGATTTCAGGCCCAAGAGTTCTCCAAAGGCGGGCTGGTGACGCAGCCCTGAGAGTCGGAGGTCACAGTTACATGACATTTTTTCACATATAAGACCGATAGCGTCATTTTCGAGATTGAGACTTTGCAGAAAATCTCGTATCGAAATGTCGCGATAGTGGTCCAAAAGACGCGAAAAGTCTTCATTGTCAAGCGACCTGAGTGAGGCCACAAAAGTAGCTTTGCGGGATGCCAGGAGGTAATGGGAAATGATTTTGATGCGGCCGAATAGTGCTATCTGATACTGATCAAAAATATTTTTTAGAAACTCTCCCTCTTTCGAAAGAAAAAAAACGTTTCGCACATCATACTGGTGAAGTTCTTCAAAAAGCCGATGTGTGAATAACCAGAAGCTTATACCTATTTCAGGAAAGTGTGCGTCTCTCGGCAGAGCAACTTTTTGAAATATTGCATTCTGATCGGGCGATTTTTTGTTCTCTGCCTTTTTCTGAACAGGGGCCATTTTGTTTCTGTCCGGACGTTGAAGAAAAATATTCTGCAATCCAACCTGCGTTGACATCTGTATATCCGCATGCGGATTATCGCCAATCATCAATAACTGCCCAGGCTCTACTCCATGTCTCTCACATATCATCGGATACATCCGCCCCGAACCCTTGCTCCTGCCATGCGCCGACGAAACATAGACTTCGGCAAAGAGATGTTCCAATCTGTGCCAGGATAACATCTCTCTAAACTCTTTTTCGGGCAGATAAAAATCAGAGGCCAGAAGGAGTGTATAACCAAGACGGTGCAATGCCTGGAGAACCTGCAATACTTCAGGACAGACACATTGAACTGCCTTCTCAACGGCCACCTCTATCGCCAGCAGGTCCAGGATAAAACTGTCGAAATCCGGCAAAACGCTCTTATCATCGTTCTTCGTCAGTTGATTCCACAGGTTCGTCCCCAGATCTTCAAAACAAAACTCAAACTCGCTGTTTATCTGTGAGTTGGTGAGACAGAGATCATGCTCAATCTCCCTTCGAAAGCAGTATAATGCTTCCCCTGTGAAACGACCTTTCAAGAGACGCGACAGCAACCCCGAGGCAAGCCTTTTGGTATGCTCGGGCTCGATACAACGGGTTACGATGGTATCAAAATAATCAAAACAGACTAATAACTGTTTACTCTTTGCGTCCGTCTCTGCGTGGATATATTTCAATACCGTATCTGGTGTATCCCGGCCTATTATCCAGCTTTTCATGAAACCACGGGGCAATTAATGAACCTGAGCCAACTCTAATGATTCGATTCGATTGTTGAACATGCCGTGAATATACTTGCCTGGTGTTATTGCGATAAACGAAGCGATGTTATGAGCCCAGCATTGTATCGTGTGGTCGAAAGGATGCAAACCTTCACCAATTCCAAGTGTTAAGGTATATTCCTGGGCACACACTTCCGGCCAGGAAAACTCAAAGGTGACGAAGGAAAAGCCTTCATTGAGAGAGGGGGGGACTGGAAGCAAGGAGACACTGTTTTCTCCAAATAAGGCAACCCCGACCCGGTCCTTGACTGTATATCCAAAAATCACTTCTTTCAGATTCCGTGTTGAAAAAACCAGCATGCGGACAGTGACTTTCTCACCCTGTTCAATGGTTTTGAATAATTCGCCCCTTTTTTTAATCGACGCATAATGGACGGCAACCTCGCCTGCTCCACCGGTAATATCTTTTTTAATTGGAATCCAATCGTTAAAATCATTAACCAGTGCCGACATTTGGCTTAGAATGTGTCCTGGAATCTGCAGTTCATTGGTGGTTGAGGTTTTTTCCTGCGCAAACATTTCATTGTGAACAAGTCGGGTATACATCGCTATACCATCCAACGTATCTCCGTCGAATATTACCCTTCCCGCCTCCATGACAATAACACGATCACAGAGATTTGAGACCGCATGCATATCATGCGACACAAGAACAATGGTTTTAGCAGCCATCATTTTTTTCATGTGTTGCATACATTTTTGCTGAAAAAAAATATCGCCGACGGCAAGCGCTTCATCAACTATTAAAATATCAGGATTTACACTTATGGCCGTTGCAAACGCCAAACGAACGAACATACCACTCGAATAGAGCTTAACTGGCTGATCGACATATTCGCCAATGTCAGCAAAGGCAAATATTTTTTCGATGTTATTTTCTACAAAGTCCCTTGTAAGCCCCATTATAGTGGCATTGAGATACACATTTTCCCTGCCGGTGAATTCCGGATCGAATCCGGCACCAAGTTCAAGAAGAGCTGATATCCTTCCATTCACGTCGATGTGGCCCGAGGAAGGTTGCAAGACACCACAAAGAATCTGCAGAAGCGTGGATTTACCACTGCCGTTCCTGCCGATAATTCCGACAGACTCTCTTTGCCTGACAGAGAAGGAAACATCCTGCAACGCCCGAAAAGGCTTATGATATTGCTTCCTTGTTGGGTGAAATGTTTCTTTTATCCTGTCTGAGTTTCTTTTATAAAGGCGATAAAGTTTTGAAAGTTCCTTTACAGTAATAGATATATTTTGAGACATCTCTTCAAACCCTCACAGTACATCAGCAAACTGAGGCTTGAGTCTTCTGAAAACCCATCCGCCTGTCAATAACGAAAACAATGCAACAACCCAGAAATATAAAGTGTAGGCAGCATGTTCCCAGAACGGTACGAAATATATGAATGAATCTCTATAACCCTGCACAATGTAATAGAAAGGGTTGAGTTTTAACCAAAACTGGATATTCTCAGGCATGATTGTGAGATCCCAGAAAATAGGTGTCGCCCAAAACCCAACCTGAATGATCACCGGAATAAGCTGCCCAACATCCCGCGCATAAACATTCAGTGATGATACAAGCCAGCCTATTCCGCTCGCCAGAACAAGAAGACAGAACAGGTAGTAAATGGACTGAAAATAATATAAACTGAACGGCATCCCGTTGCACAAAATTAAAATTACCAGAAGCAGCAAGAACGCCCCGTGGCCGACCAAATTCGACAATATCTTGACTACAACGAGAATCTGCGATGGAAAAACTGTCTTTTTGATAAGATGAGAATACTGCAAAATAACGGTTGAAGCAGATGAAATAATAGCAGAAAAAACAAACCACGGTGCCATTGCCGCAGTCAGCCAGACAACAAAAGGAACATCGTTTAATGGTTTTGCTTTAAAGCCGACACTGAACACAAACCAGAATACCAGAATCATCACTCCCGGCTGAATAAAGGTCCAGATAAAACCAAGAAACGAACCTACATACATGCTCGCAACTTCTCGGTGCGCGAGTGCTCGCAGCATCTGGTTATATTGGATCAGATCTTTCGCCAGTCTGAAAATTCCTCTACCAATCACTAAGTGCACCTACTGTATATTTTTAAGCCCCTCAGAGAGCAACCAAAAAGCATCCTATTTATCCGTGCTAAAGGCCAACAGGACAGCTAGAATATACTAATACCCACTAAAAGGCAATGCATACAGAAATGACTGGGATTTTTCACCGGCTTCTTTTGAAAAGAAGAATCTTACAAAGAAGAAAAGGGTTGAGAGGTTTGGTGTCCACTATTGACGATTTGCTTCAAAGAGAGCATGCAGCTTGCCGTGAGAAGTTCGGGTATTAACAAGTTTTGCCTCTGCTTGTTTTACAACATAAATCCCTTCCCTTTCTCCTGGATCAAAGCGTACCTGTCCCTCTTTGAAGGTATTTGGGAAAATGAAAAACAATCTGTTTTCGCCTGACTTGACCACTTGCATAACACTCTTCGTTTCATCATAGGGCTGAGTGCCGTCAAATCGATAATAGATTTTTGCTAGAGTGTCTTCTTTACTCTCTAGGTCAATGTGGATAACTACCCTATCTCCAGTTTCTTTATCAATTGCGCTTATAGGGGGTAACTCCACAGCAGGATCTTTTCCGGTTGATGTTATAACGAGCATCCCTGTCTCTGTATGCACAATTGCCTCATGAAGAGGATAAAGGAATGAATTGCTGTTACTTTCATGCAGGTTGAATAAATTTCTGCCTTGAGCAAAACTGTGCAGAAATGCTTCTCTGTGGAGTTGAAGAGCGGCATTCATAATGCTTTCTATTCGCGACCTGAGTGGGGCGTGGTAAGAAATCAACCCTGTTTCATTAAGATGAACATCATCGCTGAAATGATCTGCCGGAAGCCGCTTATACTCTTCTGCAAGGGGATAGAGATTGCTGAAATGTGTTTTCAAACGGTGCATTTCGGTTATTGAGTTACCGATCAGTCTGTCGGTATCATTGTTGCTAATTTTTGAAGGAGGAGGCAGATAATAGAGGGGAATATTCTCGGCTTCTAACATCTCGACAATTTTTGTAAAAAAATGCTGAGAGATACTTTCTTCTCTAAGCCTTTCTTTATAGTCGCTTATCAACCTTATCAAGCCATTATCAGGTTGAGCAGCACTACCGCCTTCACTCATTCCCGAATAAATATTGCTGTTACTTGAGCCCAGAATTCTTTGTTGTAAATGGAGGCGGTATTTAAATGTTGGCAGGAGTTTATAGGCAATCATTTTAACAGTAAAAGCAGGGTCTACCTTAATTCTTGCAATTTCAAACACCTCCGACCACTCTGTGAAGCATCTTTGGATATAGTTTTCCGTAAGGTTTTGTTGCAAATTCCCAAGCATAGGTGTTCTGTCACAGCTGATGACAGCGTGCGGAGCATGGTTTTTTTTGAGATACCGTTTAATAAAAAAATATTGGCCGGTAGTTTCCGTTGCCTGATTACACGCAAGATTGGCGATTTTCCCTCGGCTGAATTCCCAATCAGCAAAAATACCGTGCCCGACACTATCTCCTATTGTTATCATGGGAGAATTAAAGGTGTCTTTTTCGAGCATGAACAGTAAACGATCCACTTCATGACTGAAATAGTTGGCAGATAAATATGGGTGAATAAAAATCTCTATAACGGCAATACAGACCAGAGCAGGTAACATTGCATTATTACGGAGAAAGGCCGACGCATTTTTCAGAATGAGACTCAAGGCAAAACTCGTTATTAGAATTTAAAATATATAAAAGATTGGGCCTCACTAAATCCAAAAATCACTATCATATAAAAGAGGAAAACATATACGGCCGACCGACTCATCAGGGGCCATTCGGCAATGGGCGTTTCAGCAGATTTTCTATATTGCAGGTATTGGTAGAGTACTGGTACAGCAGAATAGAAGAGCACTTGCTTGAGCAAGATTAAATGCTGAGGCTGAAAGGGGAACTGAAAGTTAAAAAATATACTGTGAAGCAAGCCATTAAATTGTACGGGATTATGAGCTTTGAAAAGCATCCAGCCGAAACAGATCAAGTGAAAAAACATGAGCTTTCTGAGCCATGGGGGAAAGCAGGCAAGTTTCTTATTGAGTGGCAGATAGACAGCGAGGAGGATTCCATGAAAGGCCCCCCAATAGATAAACATCCAACTTGCACCATGCCATAAGCCCCCAAGGATCATTGTTGTGAAGAGGTTCCTGGCGGTTTTAAGCATTCCACCTCTATTACCTCCCAGGGGTATGTAGAGATAGTCGCGTAACCAACTGGAAAGACTTATGTGCCACCTGTTCCAGAATTGACTTGGGTTTTCAGAAAAATAAGGGGCATCAAAGTTGGTAACAAGAGTGAATCCCATGACTCCGGCCAAACCTTTAGCCATATTCGAGTAGCCGTCAAAATCGGCGAAAATCTGGATTGCAAACGCATAGGTTGCAAGCAACACACTGAACCCGTCAGGAGCGCCGCTGTTGTAAATGGAATCGACGAGCACGGAAAGATTGTCGGCGACGACAGTTTTCTCGAACAAACCAAAAAGAAAAAGAAAGCAGCTTGTCTTCAACAGTACTGGGCTAAATGTACGATGGCTTGTTATTTGCGGCATCAAGTTTGTCGCTCGCATTATCGGGCCTGCACACAATTGTGGAAAGAACGCAACGAAAAGGGCAAAGTCAAGGAAGGAATCGGTTGGAGAAATCTGTTTTCTATAAATATCTATGGTGTAACTGAGTATTTGGAAGGTGTAGAAAGAAATCCCGATAGGTAAAATGATCTGTAATGAAAATGAATGGTCCCCCCATCCCAAGCCTAATAAGATGTCGGCCAAGACATCAGTAAAAAAATTGTAATATTTGAAAAATCCGAGCACACCGAGGTTGAAGACGACGCTTGTGAGAAGAATTTTCTTTCGAGCTCCATCGGAGTATGCTCGCCCTATCTGATTTCCTAAAAAATAATTGACGATTGTTGTCAGACATATCAAGAGCATGAATCGGTAATCCCATGCCCCATAGAAAATATAGCTCGCCAGAAGAAGAAGTCGATTTTGCCATTTGTGGGAACATGACACGTAAATTACATAGAATGTCGCGAAGAATACGAGAAAGGTGAAGCTGTTGAACTGCATGAGAATTGTATTTTATGACTTGATGGATTATTCGTATTTATAATTGCCGGGATGAGCTCGTTTCCTGGAAGGAAATGGCTGCTTTTAAAGAGCGTTCCTTGTTGTGGCAGGTAACCTAACCCATGTTTAACACTTCAAATATAATATATATATAATACAGCTAGATAGAAACACTAAATATTTCCAGTGGCACTACATTCGCATTATTTTGCATCAGTTGACCATTTTGCGGAGGCCCACCGGTGAAGGATTTATTTCAAGAACATCGTAGAGGTTTTTCAGTTTGGGTTCGGCTACAGTTGTTTTGCGTATATGGAGCGTTCTGCCATCCTTTTGTCTGAAGGTGGCTGTAATCCGCTGCTGCCCTGAAAATATTTTGCGTAAGCTTATCCAACTGTCGTTGATATCAC
>JAHJLI010000186.1 GCA_018821785.1 Pseudomonadota bacterium | reverse complement strand
GGCCTCCGCAAAATGGTCAACTGATGCAAAATAATGCGAATGTAGTGCCACTGGAAATATTTAGTGTTTCTATCTAGCTGTATTATATATATATTATATTTGAAGTGTTAAACATGGGCTAAGAAATGCTTGGAACGGCATAAGGAGCCGTAAGGAAATGGTTATAAATGGCCCAGTTTTTTCCTAACAGCTCCTGAGTTGTTCTGTTGGTTGGAATTGGATAATTAAGAGTTCGGTTGAGAAAGATGACAACGGATTTTTCAAATAATGGGGCGCTGAAGTTCATCAAAAAATTTCGGGGAAAGGGGATTCTTTTTTGCGCAGTTTTAGTTTTCATTCTTTTTATTGCTGGGGGTTTAGCACTCCAGAAAAAATCACGTTCGGGAAAAGAGCTTCAATCAGAGTCGGTCCCCAAAACCGTAGAATTGAGGCTGCAAGCCAAGAAAGAAAATGCTGAGCAGGCCGATGTGGCCACGCAATCAGCCTCTTTTTCACTTCGGCCTTCGCCCGATGAACTTTTACAGCAGTTGACTTCTCTGGAGAATTATAACGAGGATGTGCTGGCAGCCAAATATAGAGGGTTGCGGGTGTTGTGGCCAGCCTATTTTTTTTCTTTGCAATTGACTGAGGAAAGCAAAGGAACCCTGGTCGTAGATGTTGCCGAGGACGGTTTCGGAGTGATGATTGAGAGTGAAGTCGACATCTCGGCATTTCCTCAGCTTCGTGATCTAGAGGCCGGTAATAAGCTCTGGATTGGTGGTGAGATTTTGGTTGTTGATCGAACCGGCACGGGAACAATCTATTTGAAGACCGAGCATCTCAAGCTAGGTGACGAGCCAATTCCTCAGACAAAACGGATGCCGGGAAACTGAGCCGCTGTCAAAAAATCACATATCCAACGAAAAAGTTGGAACGGCTTCTGTAAGAACTTCATCCTCAAGGACATTGTCATTGGGGCAGAGGGAGAGTAAATGTGAAAATCGCTCCACCATTCTTTCCGCAGTTGACGTCGATTGATCCCTGATGTTCAATTATTGTCTGTTTTACTATCGCAAGGCCAAGTCCCGTGCCTTCCGCCCGTGTTGTGAAAAACGGTTCAAAGATCTGATCTCTTTTGCTCTCTGCAATACCTGGCCCGTTGTCTTGGATTGATATTTCTATTGCCTCCTGATGAGCATTCTTTTTAATCTCCCTTGCTTGGATGGTAATCCGTTCTTTGCCGGGCGGGCAAAAAGCCAAACCATTGAGGAGAAGATGGGTGAACACCGTAAACATCTCTTTCTCATCAGCCCAGATGTCAACTGTGCGGTCAAAATCGTAGAAGATCTGCGCGGATTCTGGCCAGGCCGGATCCGCTTTGCAGACTTGCAGCACTTCTTCGATGCAGCTACGTAACGAAAACCAGCTGCAATTGGCTATCTCAGGTCGGGAAAACCTTAAAAAATCTCCAATAGTTTCAATAAGACGGTTGGATTCTCTGAGGATTATGTTGGTCAATTGGAAATTGCTGTAATTCTCCGATCCCCCGGATGAGAATTCATTGGCAAGAACTTGGGCTGAGCCGGAGATTGCCGTCAGGGGGTTGCGAAAATCATGGGCGATGCTCGCACTCATTACACCAATGGCTGCGAGTTTTTCCGTCTGTCGTACTTGGCGCTCCAATTTTTCAATTTGGCTTATATCTTGTAAGGTGATGATTTTGTGTGATGCTTCATGAGAAGATTGTTCGGTTGATGAGTGCTCGATGCTCATGTGGGAATATCCGATTCGCACCTTGCTGCCGTCGTTTTTGATAAAATCGGTGGTGAGTCGTACGTTGTCTCCCGACAGGTCGAGATTTGGAAAAGTTGATTCCAGTTTTTGGCCAATGAGGTTCTGGTGCTGTAATCCGGTAATTTTTTTGATGGCATTATTGGCTGAAGTAATAATGCTAGTTGCATCGATGGTAATGATTCCGGTAGAAATATTATCAAAGATTTGTTTGTAAAGAATAGCAAGCTGGTCAAAGTTTTTTATTGAATCGGTGAGAGCGCTTTCTGTCTTTTGGAGGCGTAACCCGAAGAGGGCACTGAGAATCGCTGCAAGAAAGAAGGTTAATCCCTGGACGGCAAAATGGTTGAAAATGGCCATCGGATTGGGTGAAGTGACCAACATATACTCTTGCAGGTATGCTGGATACAGGCCATACGCTTCGAGGAAAAGGATGGTTCCGTATAGGAGGGTTGCCGATGAGGCTGCAACAAGACCACCTTTACGTGGGAGAATAAGACCACCAGCAACTATTGGAAAGAAGAAGACTGAAGTGAAAATCGAGCGTGAAGAGCCGGAAAAGAAAACCAGTAATGCGACAAAAAAAGTGTCGAGGAGATTTTGTGCGAAACCGAATTTGCGCAAGTTGCCTTCATAAATCATGAGAGCAAATCCGGAAAATATGGTTGTTAGAAAGACAATCAGGAGCAACAGGTTAAGCAAATTTGACGGTAGAACTATTACATCAAGCTGAGCCCCACGGAAAACATAACTGATGGCAAGCAGCAGCGTATATAAAACAATACGCAGCAACATCATCCACATCAGTTGATTTCTAAGAATCTGGTTGATGCTGATGGTATTCCGGGTACGTCCGATAAGGGTGGATAGATCCATAGGGTCAGCTTAAACCGTATTTTTTTACTTTATAGCGCAGAGAGCGAAAACTGAGTTGTAGCAGTTCGGCGGCCCGTATTTTAGAATTGTTGGTTTTTTTCAGAGTATGGGATATCAGCCGTTTTTCTAGATTATCGATTATTGTTTCTATGCCCAGATCAAATAACTCCTCTTCACTGGCGGCAGCCTGAAAGAGGTTTTCGTACTCATTATTTATCGTATCATGATTCGTGGGTTTGGTCTTACCGGAAAAGGTAAGACTCTCTGGGAGAATAATATTCGATCCGGCTAGGGCAACGCCTCGTTCGATAATATTTTCCAGTTCCCGGACATTGCCTGGGAAGTGATAATTCATGAGGACTTGCAAGCCGTAGGAAGAAATTTCTTGGACTTCTTTAGCCAGTTGTCGAGAGTATTTTTTCAAGAAGTAGTCGACCAGCATTGGCACGTCTTCCTTTCTCTCTCGCAGCGGAGGTACGCGCATTGGGACAACTGCCAGGCGGTAGAAAAGGTCTTCCCTGAATCGACCTTCCCGAATTTCATCTTCAAGAACTTTGTTGGTGGCGGCAATAATGCGGACATTTATTCGCTTGGTCCGCGTTCCACCGACCGGTTTTATCTCCCGTTCTTGCAAAACCCGCAAAAGCTTGGTCTGGATAATTGGTGTCAACTCGCCAATTTCGTCAAGAAAGGCGGTGCCGTTATCGGCTTCGTTGAAAAGGCCCGATTTATCGCTGATTGCCCCGGTAAAAGAACCTTTAACGTGACCGAACAGTTCACTCTCCATCAGATCTTCGGGGATGGCACTGCAAGTAATCGGAACGAAATTCTGACCAGCCACCTTGCTGTGTTTATGGATGGCCTGGGCTACCAGTTCCTTGCCTGTCCCCGATTCCCCGTAGATCAGGACGTTGGCAGGTGTCGGGGCAACACGTTGGATCATGTCGAAAATTTTTAACATTTCCCGGCTTTTGCCGATTATTTCCGGAAATGAAGCGCTAAGGTCTTGGGGCTTTATTGTTTGTTGATTTTTATTGGTTGCTGATGCTATTACCGATTTGATCTCATCAACATTAAAGGGTTTAGTTATATAATCGAAAGCCCCGTTTTTCATTGCAAGCACAGCATCATCGGGAGAGGCGAAGGCTGTTATCATTATTACCGGGAGATCGGGATGTTTTCCTTTAACCGTCTCGAGAAGTTCAATGCCAGTCATACCGGGCATACGAATATCACTGACGATGACATCGACATCTAGGTTATTGAGAACATCCAGAGCTTTATTGCCACTTTCGGCAACAGCAACCTTATGGCCTTCCTTTTCCAGAAGAATCTTGAGAAAATCCCGCATACTGCGTTCATCATCGACGATCAATACTGAGGTCATGGGTACCTTTTTTAAGAGAATTACTGTATTTATTTGAAATTAAGTCTGAAATTGTATTTCAATCGTTGTGATTTAAAAATGCGTAGACACTCCCTGGCGCTATGCTTTATCAAGAAGTTATTATCTGATAATATCGTATAGCGAGGCAAGAGACAAGAAGGGGATAGGGGGTGGCGAAAAAGAGTATTAATCCGATGGGCTGGGCAAAGAAGATTGCAGATTACAGGCTTAAGGCAAGCAGTTATTGCCTTAAGTGAGACCTTTATGGACAAAAATCATAGACCGTCGGTCATCACACATCTGGTGCCGCAATTCATTCGGTAAGGGAGGTGGCAAGAGATTTGGCCGAATTGGTAAAGAGCTTCATCTCATCCGTTTGTGGCACAATTGTGGTGGTTTTCAGGCTTTCTTTGAGTTCTTCTTGAAAATGTAAAAGCGTCAAGACATCGTGCATAATTTTTGCCTGGAGCGAGTCGCTTTCTTGTACTGTTGGATTCTGACTTAAAAGTTCGCAAATTTCCTCTATCATCTGTTCTCCGGCACCGACCTTTGTCAAAATGGCTTGGGCGGCGATAGGTCCAGTGCCATGAAGATAGGCGGCACAAAGCAAGATAGCAAGATTGCCCCCCTCAACTTTTCCTATGTTCTCAGCTAATTTTGCAGCAGCAGTAGCTTGGCGGATACGTTTGAAATCAGTCTGAAAAAACCTCTTCATCTCCACCGCCACCTTGTCTTTGAGCAGATTATCTCTTGCCCCGGTAAATTCTTCCGGCAAAGCTCCCAAACATTGTTCTGCATAAGGGCAATAGGAGGCGCAGCCGAAATCCATTTTCGGGTTGACAAAGCGATGACCGCAGTTGCCACACCTTCTGCTGGTATCATCTTTGTAGAATTCAACGATGGCGTTGCATTTAGGACATTGCGCATCGAAAATGGCACTCGCTTTCCAATATTTCATATCCTGGCCGGGGCATTTCATAAACATTCTCCTCTTTGATATTTGTGAATGAAAAGGCTGTCTATTGCCGATTTCCTCACGTGCAGAAGGGCATTTATATGAAAGTGTATACTCATTCTTCCTTCCTAGCATTGATCTAGGTCAAGACTTGACGGCCTTTTTCTTTAGGATATAAAAAATTTATTGGTTTTAGGGGCTGGAGGTATTCAAACGCTGAAGGACAGGAAATTTCTCCGGGGGATAATTCTCCCCCCGAGAGGAAAAAATGTCATTGCGGTGAGGGGCAATATTCGGCCATCAGCTTATCGATTGCCAACACGGAGGGAGCATTTTCCGGTAGTTCAAGCAAAGAACGGCGATTCATGTCGAATTCAAGAAGGGCAGGGTCATGGGGAATGATACCTGCTATCGGTAAGCCTATTTCTGCAACCTCAGCCATAAAGGCATCACTGAGCTTTTCCGGGCCACGAGTGACGACAATGGCAAGTTTTTTTACATCCAGCTTCAATCCAGCAAGCATCTGGTTAATTCTACGCACAGCTCTCAAACCCCTCAGGGAATAATCAGTGACAAGAAAGAGCAGATCTACTTGTCCGCTGGTCCGACGACTTAAATGTTCCATTCCAGCTTCGTTGTCGACAACCGTATATTTATAGTGGTTGGCCAGCTTATCAGTAAAACGGTTAAGGATATTGTTGACCATACAATAACATCCTTGGCCTTCCTGTCTGCCCATGACCAGGAGATCAAACTTCGGTTTTTCGATCAGGGCCTGTTCGATGAGAGTCTCAAGGTAATTAACTTTGTCCATCCCAGAAGGGATGCCCTGTGGATCTTTCATGTAGGTTTCGCGAATCTCGCCAATCGTGGTGGTAACATCCAGTCCCATTGTTTCCCCAAGATTACTGTTGGGATCAGCATCAACTGCAAGAACTGGCGCTTTTCCATTTGCCCCGAGATAGCGGACAACGAGTGTTGCTACGGTGGTTTTCCCAACCCCGCCTTTGCCTGCAAACGCAATGACTTTACTCATGTATACCTCCGTCGAAATTGCTTGTTACTAAAAAAAGATGCTCAATTTTCCCGTCATCATGACGAGTTGGTCTGTCGAGTTTCATCACTTGGACAACAGTAAACATCATCTGGTGAAAAAAAAGAAAAAACCACCCGATCAATAAGGATGATGGGGTGGTTTGTGCCTGCAGATGTCTATGTGCCTTATCTGCCTGTCATCAGGCTGCGACTTTTGCCTTCTTTTTCTTTTTTTCCTCAACAGGTGGTCCGAGGAGACTTTTAAGATGTTGTATGTCTTCTGGAGTGATGGTGCTATTTGAGGCAATTCCCAAGGCTTGCTCATCTATGCCCAGGCAGAGTCCAAGGATTTGAGGAAAGAGGAGTACAGGAAGAAGCTTTTCTCCCTCCGATACTAAGAGGATGTTCTTCTGTGTGGTATCGAACTGGAGATGGCAATAGGAACAAATAGGGGTGATAAAATCGGCCCCTGCCTCTTGAGCGCCGGCAACTTTTTCCCTCAGCAGCTTGTATGAAAGATCATTGTTGATACCAGCTAACGCAGCCCCGCAGCATTCGAGTTTTCCTCGCCAGTCAAGGCTTTTTGCGCCCGAAGTCTGGAGCAGTTCCTCGGTAATCCGTGGTACGAATGAATCGTCAAACTGGGTGATTTCTCTCGGCCGGAGGATATGACACCCTTGGATCACTGAGATATTAAGGCCGGTAAAAGCATTAACCCGTTGAGCTTTGATTTTCTCCGGGCCTACATCCTGGTAAAGTATTGTAAGATAGTGTTTGACCTCGGCTGTGCCAGAATAGTGAAGGTCCTCTTTGGCGAGAATGGCGTTCAATTCTGCCATGAGTTGTCTGTTTTTGCTCATCACGTTCTTGGCTTTCTGGAGACTGGCAAAGCAGCAATTACAAATGACAAGGATATCTAATCCCCTTTTTTCAGCAATAGCGAGATTTCTGACTGAAGGCAGTATGTAGGCTTTTTCATCGACATTGCGAACAGGATATCCACAGCAGTTAAACTCCGGAAGGACTTCAATCTCTATGCCGAATTTTGCTAAGACCGCTGTTGTGGATGTTGCATACTGCTGAATGCGGATAGGGATATTGCAACCCTGAAAAAATGCGTATTTCATGAGTTCGCTCCTGCTTCGATTTTATTAAGGGCGCTGTTCTTAAGAGTGTAGAAAATATCACAGAGTTCGACCTGATTTGGACAATGTTCCTGGCACAGATAGCAGGTGGAACAACTCCAGATCATCTGCGCCCCCATGGCAAGCTCAGTGTTGCCGATTCCAAGGCTGAACATGATTTGATGGGGCAGCATCCCCAAGGCTTCTGTGGGATTATCGTAACTGCGTACCACCGGGCAGATGTTGGTGCAGCGCTGGCACGAGAAACAACCTCGAAAGGTGGTGTTGTCGATATTTTTAGCTTTGCTCAGAGTTATCGGCAGGGCCATGTCGGTAAGATGTTGAAAACTCTTTTTGAAGATGTCGGTTACCTTTTTCAGTGCCAGTAAATGGTCATCTACGAAGTTCTGGGCCAAGGCCAGTGGAAAGGAGAAGTGGCTGAGCATGGCTGTTTCTGGCATTCCCTGCTGGAGAAGAGCGTATCGAGAACTGACAAACAACTCTTTCAAATTTATACCTGATGGACACACAGTGGTGCAGCGATCGCAACTGGTGCAGACATACAAGCCCTGTTGCATCCGCTTCAAAATAGCCGGGTCGTTTTCTTTGCCTGCGGCAATTTTCTTTAAGTACTGAACCTTCTCGGAAGGGAGGATGAAATCATTCTGGAAGGATTCATAAAACATGTTGGAGGAACACTCAAGGCTACAGGTTCCACAATGCGTGCAGGCGGAGAGTCCAATCATCTGGCTGGTGAGGATGTTTGCCGGCTCCTTTACTTGATCGCCGGTCACGCTTTTGGTGATCAAACTTATGGGTGCGGCAAGAATATGAAACATCTTGCTGAAAGGGAGCCACGCTAAAAAAGCCAGGCAGCTGAGAATATGAAGATACCAGAAAAGCTTCACTGTTGCAGCATCACCCAGAACCGAGAAGAACATAGGGGAGGTTTTTGCCATGGCAAAGCTTGCAAAAGCATTTTTGTTGGAGACATGGCAATCAATACAATAATCGCCGTTAACCTCCATGCCTTTTGCAACGAGTTCCGGTGCAGGGGGCAGTTTGACGTTGGGGGAGACAAGACCATTTTCTTGTACCCAAAAGGCTTCAAGAGCATTTACTTCTTCTTGGTCAGAGAGCGATACGTCATCCAACATTCTTTGAAATTCGGAATGGGAGGACATCTTGACGCCTTCGAGAAGCATGCCGGAGAGAATAATGACCCCCAAAAACACGAGGGCCGCCCAGTCGCTGGTATAGGTCTTCAAGCGCTGGGGTTTGAGGGAAATACGGCGAAATACGGCGATAGCTACACCAGCGAGAACCATCAACCCGAAGAGATTACGTAAAAACAGGTAGGGATTGAGGGTTGACTGGTAATCTTTGAACAGGTGCTCGGTTACCACTGAATGCATGGCGTGCATCAGAAGCAATAATACAAAGCCGGTGAAAATCAGGGTATGGGCAATCCAGCGCAGGGAGCTTTTATCAAAAATGCGTTTTTGCAAGAGAAGATCTACAAAAACCGATTTAATAATGAGAAAAAACTTGGTGCTGAAAAGTGAGCCAAGAACTCCCTTCAGTGCTTCTGCCACTCTTGCAGCTGCTGGAGCGGCTGGGATGGCGGAAGGGCGCATGCCTTGGGAAAACCATATTGAAAGCCTGATCATGAGCCCAACCAGGCAGACAGCTGCAGATAAACCTAACAGTATATTAAAATTCATAACTAATTCTCTATACCCTCAGTTTGTTTCCATTCAGTGGAATGATTGTTGATTTATCAATTCATGCTTATCGACAAAACCTGTTGAATGTCAGGTGATAACCAGAAATGATGTCCGTCGCCTCTCCCTTTCCGTTTCATAACTTGTTGCTGCTGTAGGACTACCGGAGGCTACGCTTTGTGTTGTGGTAATTATCCAGCGATAACGAGCCCATTAGCAACGAAAAACCTCTGGGAATATACCGTCTTTTATTGACTCCGTCGAGCAGTCATTTGCACGAGCAGCAAAAAAGGGACCTTGATTTTTGTCCATTTAGGTTTTTAATGGCATCGTATTTTTGTCGAAAATATTGTACCGTTTTTCAGTTTCAAGAGTCTTTTACCATTGTAAAAATTTACGGTACCGCTAAAAAAGCACGGTACGATATATG
>JAHJLI010000185.1 GCA_018821785.1 Pseudomonadota bacterium | reverse complement strand
TGAGCATGCGGCTTGCGGCGGTGAAAAAAGGCGATACCTATGTCCTCAACGGCACTAAAATGTGGATTACCAACGGCCCCTATGCCGACACCCTGGTGGTCTATGCCAAGACCACCCCGGAAAAACACCAACAGGGCATCACCGCCTTCCTCATCGAAAAGACCATGCCGGGTTTTAGCACCAGCCCGAAGCTCGACAAGCTGGGAATGCGCGGCTCGCCAACCTGCGAACTGGTTTTTACCGACTGCGTCGTGCCGGAGGAGAACATACTCGGCAAACGTGACCGCGGCGTTGAGGTGCTGATGAGCGGTCTCAACTATGAACGGTTGGTTCTTACCGGTGGGCCTCTTGGAATAATGTGCGCCTGTATGGATGTGGTGCTGCCCTACATCCACGAACGCAAGCAGTTCGGTCGGCCGATCGGCATGTTCGAGTTGATGCAGGGTAAAATCGCCGACATGTACGCCACCTGGAACGCCTGTCGCTCCTACGCCTACACCGTGGCCAAGGCTGCCGACGGCGGTGGCAATATCCGCAAGGACGCCGCCGCCGTCATCCTTTTCGCCGCCGAAAAAGCAACCTGGATGGCCCTCGAAGCGATCCAGTGTCTTGGCGGCAACGGCTATATCAACGACTTTCCAACCGGCCGCCTGCTGCGCGACGCCAAACTCTATGAAATCGGCGCCGGCACCAGCGAGATCCGCCGCATGCTTATCGGTCGGGAGCTCTTCAATGAAACGATGGATTGACAAGGATAGGTAGAATATCGCGGCAAATATCAAACAGCTACAGCCATTTCCGCTCTTTCTTGAAGGCTCATTAAGCCCGGCCTGGGGTCGGGCTTAATGAGTATGAAGAGTTGTTACCCAGTTGTTACCCTTTTAACTTGAAGCTGACCATATCCGGGCTATTGACCTTCCCGGGCTTGACCAGGGTTACGGGGGAGCCTTCGTCGAAGCTTTCTCCATCTTTGAGTTCAAGCATACCGAAAATCGAACCGGTAACGCCGGGGAATTCTACCTGGATAACCACTTTTTCCTTGTCCAGCAGGTGCCCCTGGCGGTCTTCGTAAACGACTGTAAAGGAACGGATGCGACCGGAGCCAGGATTGACGGCTCTGGCGTCCTTTTCCGGGTCAAGAATCGACAGGCGCTCTTCATCGAACATCGCCGGTGGGATTATCACCTCGTCGCGTTCAGCGGAGTAGGTGCCGTTGATCTTGCCCTTGGCAAGGTCGGTGTAGAACTTCGAACCACCCACGCCCGCAGTATAGCGATACGACAACGGGATCTTACCCTCTGTTTGCGACATGGTTAGCACATTGACCTCGACCGGCTTGATCTGTTCGATATCGAGATTGGT
The DNA here is from genome assembly GCA_018821785.1 of Pseudomonadota bacterium. Taxonomy (GTDB): domain Bacteria; phylum Desulfobacterota; class Desulfobulbia; order Desulfobulbales; family Desulfocapsaceae; genus Desulforhopalus_A. Next base: position 23,883 of record JAHJLI010000185.1, on the reverse strand, counting down.
TTTCTTGCGGCCCAACGGCGCGAAGTATTCAATATCAAGAATACCGCCTGTACGTTTGGACTCAGGCTTCCAGACCGCCTTGACGCGCATGCCGATCTTTACATCCTTGGGATCGACTTCGCCGAGTTTGTGCACCAGCCCCATATCGTCATTAATACCGTCCAGGGCAATTACCACGAAAATGTTTACCTTGCCATCCGGCAGAGGCGAACTATCCCAGTTGACATGGGAAATGGTAAAGGTTGTGACCACGCCGGAGTCAGGCAGGTTGAAATAGTTGGAAACCGGTGCCAGATCGGCAATTTCCGAGAACGGTCGAGCCGGAACCATCATGCGGTTGGTGCGGGTATCCAGGCTGCCGCGGATTTTGCCTTTTTTAAGACCATCAAGATAGGTTGAAATAGCAAAGCCGTTATCCCAGGCATAACGCAAATCAGGGGCATCAGAGATATTCGGCCCATCATCGACTGACTTAATGGGTGTTCCCGGCAGATCCTCCGCTTTCATGTCATTCCAGCGTGATGAAGTGACCGGTGAGGCACCATCGGATCCCATCACCACAACAGTACCCGCCTGCATCAAATCACCCCAGGCCTGGGCCACACCGCGGCGCAGCGTTCGCTGAATCTGCCGCTTGCCGGCCTGGCCGCTGAGCTGGAAGTAAAGCTCGGCGATTTTCATAAGTCCGGTAGCGGCGATGGGGTTGCCGACGCCCAAAGCTCCCCCCGAAGGACACATCGGGTGGCTGCCTTCGCGGGTCAAGTTGCCAGATTTGAAAAGATTTCTGACTGTCCGTCCGGTTTTGTCGAGAAGCAGCGCATTGAGGTGATGCAAGGCTTTGTAATCGAAGGGATCATACGGCTCAAAGAAATCAATATCGCGCACCGGGTCGACGATACCCGCCATCTTGTAGGCATCCCTTGCGGCCATCGCGACATAGTCTGGGTAGCAGAGGTCCCGCGTGCACCAATAGGCGGTTTCGAGACGAAAACCGACACCTTCGATGAAGACCGGCGCCTTTTTCAGGGTGCGGGCTATGCGCTCGTTGACCATGATGATGGCGACGGCGGCGTCTGAGGTCGGGCTAATATCCAAGCGCTTAACAGGCCAGGAAAGTACTGGTGAATTGAGAATATCATCGGCGCTCAGGTCCATAGCGATTTGCGCGGCGGGGTGGTGCAGCGCGTTGCGCTTGATCATCGCCGAAACCTCAGCCAGGTCTCGCTCGCTATAGCCGTAAACGTGCATGAACCGAGCCATCTCCAGGGCGAATATATGGATCAGGGTCAACTCAAGCGGCTGTTCGGTAACGCGGTCGAAGATCGTCAGGAAGGCACCGGCCGGATGCGGTGTGCAAGGGGACATCTTTTCTTCGGCGACCACCAGACAGCTGTTGTATTTGCCGGAGGCAACGTGCATCCAGCCGTGAATCGGGCTCATTACTCCGGTAGCACCGCCGATGAAATGGCGCATGTACGGTTTGTTGGCACCACCGGCACCGGCGATCAGGTGCTCGCCCTTCATATGGATACCGTCAAAGGCATCGGGAGCCGTGCCAAGGGTTACGGCATCGATGTCATTGATATCGAGGCCGGCATCTTCCAGGGCCATGCGGACTGCCTGAGCTGCCAATTCACCTGGTGCTTCTTTGGCCCGGCGCATGAATTTGGTCATACCCACACCAATAACTGCTACGCGATTACTCATAGTGCCCTCCTTTCCTTGTCTAATATGGCCACGACGCAGGAATCGGTCGGGACTCCACGCCAGGCGTGCACCAGTACGCGTTCAGCGTTTACCTGACATCTGCCGGCTTCGCCCCGCAGCTGCGAGAGCGCTTCGTAGAGACGCACGCCGCCGGTTGCTTCAAATAGATCGCCGCCACCCAGGGCGCCGCCGTTGGGATTGACAATCGGGTTGCTGTTGCCGTTCACACGCAAGGCTTCCATGTGCATAAGCTGCCGATGTGCGTAGCTGTCGGAGACAAAAAACGCATCGACTTCTTCCGACGGACTGGTGATGCCCGACTCTTTGTAGGCTCGCTCGGCGGCTATAGCGGTGCCGATAGATAAGCTGTGATCACGGCGTTCGAGGATGGAATTGCCCGCCCCCCATCCGATACCGGAGAAAAAGGTGGGCTTTCGTGCGTACTTTCGGGCGGCCTCATCAGTACCCAGCACCGCAATGACCGCGCCGTCGGCATGTTGTGCAAACATCAACTCCGTCAGTGGCAGGGCCACCGGGCGAGCACCAAGAATATCATCAACAGAGAAATTGTCGCCGTATGGCGCGTTCGAATTGGCGACGGCAGCTGCGCGATTTTTGACCACAACTTCAGCCACCTCTTCGATCGAGTATCCCGCTTCGCTCATAAAAGAATTGAGTTCCAGCCCTGCCAGCCAGTGCGGCGACAGGCCAAAACGGTTGAAGATTGGGTCGTATGCGAATCGAACCATTTCATCCTTGGTCAAAACGTTCGAGGCCTTGCTGTAGGACTCGACGACCAGGATATCGAAACGTCCGGTCTCGATCTGCATGGCTGCCGAGGCCACAGCATGCATGAAATCGCCGGGTATGGTGTACACCGGTTTGCGTACCATGCCAAGTTGATCGGGAACGTACTCGTCGGCTATTGAATAGCCAGAGGGGAAGTCTTCTTCTGCAGATACGGCACCGTCTATCTGATCTATCGTGACGCCCGCATCCCTGTAAGCCATTTTAGCAGCTTTGGCAATCATCTCACGATACGACAGACCAGTCGACGTGGGAGTGAAACCGCAGATGCCCATTCCTAACAATGCAACGCCCATAGCACCATCCTTTCGTCCGGTGTTTCCCAATTTCATCATACCCGGAAAAATACCCCTCCGAGTACAGCGCCCCGGAAAAGCCGCTCTTGGACTTATTGGTATAGAGTTTCTTCCTGGAGAAGAAACCGCAGTATAAATATTTTACATTAGTTAATATTAATCTATACAAATAATTAATTCATGTCAATTCCATTTTTATTCCTAACGGGCATTCTCGTTTTCTGGCACATAGAGAAGCAGGCTGGTTCCTCCCTTGAAGACAAAATCCAGACCGCTTTCGGCCAGATGGCCGAGAAGGGCAAAGGCATGCAGTGCTCGTTCCAGCAGATATGGATCAGTTTTCAACTGTCGTCTTTTTTGTTCCATCCAAGGGGTTGCGAAGCAATTTTTATTGATCATAGTTTCTAACCCACTAACTCCCCAAATGTTAGAAAATGAGAAGTTAGTGGGTTGTTTCTCCGCTTTCGAAAATTCCCCTTTTTCCTTATGAATATCCTAATAAAACTGGAAATTGTAGTAGTCATGATAAAAAACATTCCGATGAAATCATATGCAAAAACGGTTTTTCTCGCCCCATATTATGGAGCCGATCAGGAAGGGAGAGCGGGCTATTCATCTCGATTGATGGAACGCATTCGGCATGCCGAGTATCCACAGTTTTTTACCGATTCTTTGCCGATAGACGGAAAAACCAAAGAATCGATCTTGCGTCTCGATCATCTACAGTCGTTTGGCTTTTATTTTAATTCATTTGAGTTAACCGGGTTCAAACTCTCAGCGTAGGCTTTTGAGGTGATGAATGAATGGCTGTATTGGCGGTTATGGGGTGGCCTCCCGGCAAGGCAAGACCCTGCGGAGAAAAGTATTCTGGCGATTTCCTGGGAATTTATGAACGAGTAATGGCTTTTGCAAAAGAAACGTTAGTGTGGAAAACACCATTTTTACACCGCAAATACCTTCAATACCTCGCCGCCATAATTGTTGATCACCTTGACGGCGATCTTGCCTGATTCCGGCCTGTCAAATGGGTGGCTGGTTGTGCTGTAGATGCTGGTTGCGTGCTTCCTGCTCAGTTACCGTGCCGTCCATATTGTTGTCGGCGGTGGAGAGGACGCGATAGGGGAATGTTCACCCGCTTGTCCTGGTAGTGGATGGAATCCACACTTGCGGCTGCTTTCTTTATGGCCATAAGCATGCTTACTCCGACTTCGGCGGAAGTTTTGGCTTGGGTTTATCCGTCAGGTAGTTATTGGCAGTGACAACTTTTTTGCCTGATTTTGCTTCGAGCTGCCGTCGGGCATCACCAGCAACAGTGCCGCCATCACGGGCGGCCAACTGGTTCTCAGTGAAACCTTGTGCATCTTTGTTGCGGGCGATCTCGGTGGTAGCAGCTTCACCGAGCATGGTGAAGATTAGCTCCAGATCGGTCATATGGTCGCGAAGATTCTCGCGTTGCAGACCTTTTAACTTCTTGTAGTCAGAAGGGGTTACACCAAACGTCGCTCTGGAGATTTCGGCAGTAAGAATTGCAAAATCTTTTTGTTCGGCAATACCGCGTTTCTGCCATTCGCCGGTCAGTTCATCGCGGACAGCGATTCCCCGTACTCGCTTTTCGATCCAGTCGTCGGGATAGCCTTTCTCTTTGAAGAGTTGCCGCATGCGCTGTTGGGCAAGCTCGGGATTCTCAATTTCCTGGACTCGCTCATAGCCAACTTGCGCCAGCCATAGTTTGAACGGTTCAGCCTTGGGGCTGGGGATGGATTGAATGATGCGGAAGGCGGCTTCGGTGTTGACGGCTTCGGTTTTATATTTTTTACCGTCAGCTGATGGTAATTTCAGTTGTCTACAAACTGTAGAGAACTGAAAGCCGCTGGCCTTTTCTTCCCGGCGTTTCATTGCTGTCCAGTATTTGCTCGGGGCATCGCTGTCGGTCAGTGCGGCAATAATGTCGATGATTGAAAAATACCACTGGTCATCAACCCAAAGACGACGAATCTGCTTAGCTCCGAAGACGATAAGTTTGTCTTCTGAAGCCGAAGTGTGATCTTTACTCATGGTGTTACCCCTATATGACCACCTTTGCGCCATAGGCCGACTTGTTGACGGATATTGTTGGCGAGCTTGTTTTCTTCGATGCGATCTTGTGTCCACTCGGTGCCAGGGAGAGCCAGTTGCTTTTTGCCCTTCTTTTTCTTGGGACGGGCGATTGGCACGAAATAAGAACTTACCCTGCGGCCATCAATGATCTCGTTCGTGATACCTTCATCAGTAAAACGGAAATGTCGGGTGGGTTCGTGGAATGGTGTGCTGATAATCGGATTCTCGATGACAACTTGACTCATACGATCCATTCCTCGTTTACGATTCAGCCTTCTTGGAGTGAGAAGCGAATGGTTGCCCCTTCTCATTATCCGCGGACCCAAGTTGATTGACCTGTGCTATTTTGATGGGTTGCTTGATAGCAATATCTACCAGTTGACAACCCATTAATTAACCAAGATTATTGTATGGTACAAAGCAAAATTAAAGTCAATCTAAATGAGAGGAAGGAGGAGGGAACAAGACTATCTGCGGGGAATAGTGCGGGGAGCAAATTTTAGGCTATAAAAAAGGGGTTATGCATTTTCAGCACAACCCCTTGAAATTCCTGTGGTAGCGGGGACAGGATTTGAACCTGTGACCTTCGGGTTATGAGCCCGACGAGCTACCAGACTGCTCCACCCCGCGTTAAGGAGCCATCAATATACACTCAATAAATAGGATGTCAACGATTATTCCTGGTTATTATTGATAGCCTCGGAAACGGTGGCGAACTGGGAGATTTTCAGAATTATTTCTTCAGGCAGGCGGGTCAGCCTCCCTTCTCTAGTGACGGCGGCGTGCACGGTATACCCCTTTACCAGGAGCTTTGGTCTGGAAATGCCCTCCTCCTTGCGGAGGATCCGGTAAGAAAACCGGCATTTTAGGCTGGAGATTTCGGCGACCGTCGTTTCAATAGTCAGCAGATCATCGTAGAAGGCCGGAGATTTGAAGCGCGACCAGCATTCGATGACCGGCAGCACGAAACCAAGCTTCTCGATCTCGCGGTAGGAGCATACCCACTGGCGCATCAGTTCCGTTCGGCCGATCTCAAAATAGCGGAGATAATTGGCGTTATAAACCACGCCTCCAGCATCGGTGTCGCCATACAGGACTCTTGCAGTGGTGGTGAATATGGCTCCTTTACTCATGGCGGAGGAGTTTCTCGATGAGTTGATGGCCTGCCGCAAGCCGGTTGCCGGTAACAGCGTCGTGCTTGCGGCAGGTTTTCTCCGAGAACGGCAAGCCCGAGCCTTTCTTCACTTCACGGGAATCGTAGAGCAGGGTAGGGACCGGGTCGGAGACATGGGTGCGCAGGGCCAGCGGGGTAAAGTGATCCATGGTGACAATCACTCGGAAAGCCTCTTGTCGATTGCGCAGATTGGTGATGATCGGTCGGACGATGCGCCGGTCGAAGTCTTCAATGGCGGTGAGTTTGTCGGTAAGTGACCCCTGGTGGCCGGCTTCGTCCGGGGCCTCAAGGTGGACGAAGACGAAGTCCTGGTTGCGAAGAGCGTCACACGCCGCCTGGGCCTTGCCTTCGTAGTTGGTGTCGATATACCCGGTGGCACCGGGTACGTTAACAACCGTGAGACCACCGACCACTCCCAGGCCTTTCAGCAGATCGACGGCGCTGATCATGCTGCCGCTGATGCCGAAGCGTTGCGGCAGGGTCGGCATGCTGGGCATCTTGCCTTCGCCCCACAGCCAGATCTGGGTCGCGGGGTTTTTACCGGCCCGTATCCGTGCCAGATTGACTGGATGCTCAGCGAGTACTGCGCCCGCCTTGTCAAGGAGCTCCTTCCAGGCCGGTTCGGTTCGGTAGTTTTGCCAGTAGGCAGTGACGTCTTTTTCGATGTGGTCATGGGGCGGCACGGTGACAATGCCTGGGTGTTCCCCTTTGAAGACCACGAGGTGGCGGTAGCTGACACCGGGTTTGAAGTGGAAAGTTGCCGTGGCGCAGGCAGCCTCCAGATCGGCGATCAGGGTGTGCGCCTCCTGGTTGCTGATATGGCCGGCACAGAAGTCGCGCATGGTCACCTGATCGTTCTCGCCGGGGTCAAGGGTCACCAGGTTGCAGCGAAAGGCGGTTTCGTCGGGGGCCAGATGAATACCCATGGCGGCGGCCTCCAAGGGGGCACGCCCGGTATAGTAGACCGCCGGATCAAAGCCCATAAGCGACATATTAGCGACGTCGCTGCCCGGTGGAAAACCTTCTGGAACGGTGTGGGTAAGGAAAAACTCACTCTTCTGGCACAGTTCGTCGATGGCCGGGATGGCTGCAGCCTCAAGAGGCGTCCTGCCAGCCAGTTCAGCGACCGGGAAATCCCCCATGCCGTCGCCGACAAGAATCAGATATTTCATGGCAGACCTTATTCCGGGTTCAGGATGCGAATCTTGACGGTGGGTGCGCTGCAGACCTCAAGCGCATCGATCTCGGAAATGGCCTTGACCACAGCATCTTCCACGGCTCTGTGGGTCCGGAAGACGATAAAGACCGGTTCTTCGATGTCGCGTCCTTCCTGCATCATTGACTGGATGGAGATGCCGTGTTTGCCGAAAATACCGGTGATAATCGACAGGACGCCCGGCCGGTCAAGAGCAGTAACGCGGAAATAGTATGGGCAGACCAGATGCCGCATCGGGGTGATGGTCGGTTCGCCGATATGTTCCGGCCTATAGGAAAGAGCGGGCACCCGGTTGATACAGCCACTTGCAATATTTCTTCCGATATCGACAACATCGGCTGCAACCGCACTGCCCGTCGGCATCATGCCTGCGCCCTGACCGTAGAGCAGGACGTCGCCGACCGTATCACCCTGAAACTGGATGCCGTTGTAAGCCCCATTGATGGTCGCCAGCATATGGTTTTCCGGGACCATGGTCGGATGAACCCTGGCTTCGACATTGTCGCCGTGGTTGCGGCTGATCGCCAGCAGCTTGATGCGAAAGCCGAATTTTTTGGCAAAGCGGATATCAATCGGTTCAATGCTGGAAATACCCTCGACGGTTATGTCGCCCAACTGGACATTCTTGCCATAGGCAATGGTCATGAGGATAGCCAGTTTGTGAGCGGTGTCGATCCCTTCGACATCGTAGGTGGGGTCGGCCTCCGCATAGCCGAGACGCTGCGCCTCCTGCAGCACCTCGGCAAACGGGGTGCCATGATCGGTCATCTGCGACAGAATGTAGTTGGCGGTGCCGTTCATAATACCCTTGATATAGTTGATCCGGTTGGCCACCAAGCCTTCTTTGAGGGCCTTAATAACGGGAATACCGCCGCCGACGCTTGCCTCGAATCCAACTTCTACGTTCTTTTCTGCGGCGGCTCGGAAGATTTCCCGGCCATGCACGGCAAGCATTGCCTTGTTGGCGGTGACGACATGCTTGCCATTTTCGATGGCCTTAAGGATAAAACTTCTGGCCGGCTCCATGCCGCCGATCAGTTCGACCACGATGTCGATGTTCGGATCGGTGAGAATATCACCAGCACTGCCCGTCAGCCTGACGTCGCTGAATTCTTCCGGCAGGGTTTTAATTGCGATATCGGCGATGGCGTTGAGCACGAAGGATACTCCGGTCTTCTGCAACAAGAGTTCTTTCTGGTTCTGGAGAGCATAGGCCAGCCCTTTTCCAACGGTACCGAAACCGATAATGCCAACATGTATTTCTTTCATAGTTCTTATTATAAACCGAAGGTTGATAGTGGCGCGGAAGGGATCTCTCAACAAGCCGTTCCGACTGCTGCTTTTGTTGCTATGGAGATTTCAGCGGTGTTTTGGTTTTTAAGCTTCGGTGAAGGGGTTGCTTACCCATGTCGCGAGAATTATCATGGCCACCTGGAGACCTCTCGGAAACACCGATGTTCTTGAAGGTAACCGCTTTCAGGGTGAATGTCAAAATCTTACCGGAGATATTTTTATGGCCGCAAGCCCTCTTTTGGTCTATACTATTCGACTTGTTATGCTTTGCTGGCAAAGGTCCGGCCTGCGGGCACCTTTGTTGATCCTGTGGTGCCTTAAATAAACATTGAAGAATCTGGTCTTCACTCTGAGGAAAAGATTCTTGTGGGTTTCTTGGTATTTATAGTTGCAAATGCACATCGATCTTTATCGATAATCTGTTAAACTAACGTTGAAAGAATCTAAAAGGAGATGACAAACATGGGCAAAAACATTCTGGTTTTCGGGCCGAACGGAAGCGGCAAAGGTACGCAGGGCAGCATCGTTCAGAAGAAATACAATATCCCCCATATTGAGTCGGGAGCAATCTTCAGGGAGCATATCGTCGGCGGTACCGAGCTCGGCAAGAAGGCCAAAGCCTTTATTGATAAAGGTGATCTGGTACCGGACGATATCACTATCCCGATGATGGTTTCTCGTCTGCAGAAAGACGATTGCAAGGACGGTTGGATTCTCGATGGTTTCCCACGTTCGAAAGATCAGGCAGTCACTTTGGCCGAGACTTTGAAGAAAGAGGGCCTGGCCCTTGACTACGTAATTGAGATCGTCCTTGATCGCGAGATTGCCAAAGAGCGCATCATGGGCCGTCGTCTCTGTGTCAACGACAATAACCATCCCAACCATATTGCCTTTGCGGCCATCAAACCGGTCGAAAAAGATGGTAAACTGGTTTGCCGGGTCTGCGGTGGCGAGTTGAAGACCCGCGCCGACGATCAGGATGTCGACGCCATCAGCAAACGACATAATATCTATTATGATGAAACAACCGGCACCATGGCGGCGGTCAACTACTTTAAAAACACCGATGGACCTAAAGTCATCTCAGTTGATGGATCAATCTCTATCAAAGAGGTTACCGACGCCATCATGAGTCAGCTGTAATTGTTGTCATGAGAGTGCGCAGCTGATTTTCACCTTATTTTGGTGGTAAAGGGCCTTCCCGTAACAAGGGAATGCCCTTTTTTGTCTTTAGTCGCTTGCAAAAGAAGTTCGCACGGTTTAGGCGAAGATTTTTCATAAGTGACTCATCCCGTTTGTCGGGGGTTAGGAAGAAAAAATGCAAATAAAAAAAATCGGAAAAGTGTATCTGGTTGGTGCAGGTCCAGGAGATCCCGGACTTATTACTGTTCGCGGTAAGAGCTTGTTGGAGAAGGCCGAGGTGGTCGTCTATGACTACCTGGCCGGTAAAAAACTGCTGAAACACGCCCCGGCTTCAGCTGAGTTGATTTATGTCGGCAAGAAGGGCGGGGTACAGCATAGCCATACCCAGGAAGAGATCAACAAGATGTTGGTTGACCATGCCGGGCTTGGTAAAATGGTAGTTCGCCTCAAGGGCGGTGATCCCTTTATTTTTGGACGGGGCGGGGAAGAGGTGCAGCAGTTGCATGCCGCCGGAGTTCCATTCGAGGTGGTGCCCGGGGTAACCGCCGCCTCCGCCGCAGCCACCTATGCAGGAATTCCAATAACACACCGTGATTACACAGCTTCTGTTGCATTTTTGACCGGTCATGAGGACCCCACCAAGGAAAACTCAGGTATCAACTGGGAGAAACTGGCTACCGGAGTCGGCACCCTGGTGATCTATATGGGCATCAAAAATTTGCCGATTATCGTTGCCAATATGATCAAATACGGACGCGACCCGAAAACTCCGGTAGCCGTTGTGCGGTGGGCCTCCACGCCGGAACAACGGTCGGTTGTTGGTACGCTTGAGACCATTGCCCAGGTGGTGAAAGATACTGGTATCAAGCCGCCGTCGCTGATCATTATTGGAGAGGTAGTGAGTCTTCGCAGCACAATAGATTGGTATGAGAATCGGCCGTTATTCGGCAAAAAGATCATCGTCACCCGAACAAGGGAGCAGGCGAGCGATTTGGTCGCCGGGTTGGAAGAGTACGGTGCCAACTGTCTTGAGCATTCGACTATAAATATTCAGCCGGTGGATTCCTACGAGGTACTGGATGAAGAATTGGAAAGGCTCAAGGAGTATCACTGGATAATTTTCACATCGCTCAATGGTGTAAAATATTTTTTCCAACGGCTCCATGGAAAAGGTATGGATGCACGTAACCTGAAGGGTCCGGAGATCGCCGTAGTCGGCAAAAGCACCGCAGACCTGCTTCTGAAATATGGGGTACATGCGGATCTTATTCCCAGTGTTTTTACTGGAGAGGGTTTGGCTGAGAGCCTCCTCGATCAAGGTGTTGAAGGACGCAATATTCTCCTTCCGCGCGCCCTGCAAGGGCGAGAGATCTTGTCGGAGACCCTGCGTGGGGCCGGAGCTCAGGTAACAGTTGCCCCGGTGTACCAGAATTGTCCGGTTCAGGGTGATAAAGAATTTTTGCGGGCCGAGCTTCTGAAGGGTGGTGTTGATATGGTAACCTTTACCAGTTCTTCTACCGTACGTAACTTTCTTGCCTTGCTGGATGACGAGAATCAGGCCGAGTTGAAGAAAATTTTGGCCGATGTGAAGATCGCCGCAATAGGCCCGATTACAGCAAAAACCGTCACCGATAGCGGACTACGGGTGGATGTTCAGCCGGAGCAACATACCATTCCGGCAATGATTGAAGCCATTGTTGCCTACTACCATGGAGCTGATAAATAGCAGTCTGGTCTTCTTGCGGGCGGATGGTCAAGAAATGCACAATCGTCCCGTGAGAAAAGAGCAACAGGAGCGGGCTGTCGAACCGATAGAGGCCATTTGTTGTCTGGCCTGTGGTGGAGTAATAACAGCAAGGGACCAGAAGATTCAGGTAAGCGGTTCCCACGCCCACACCTTTTTTAATCCGGCAGGGATCGTTTTTCAGCTGGGTTGTTTCCAGGAGGCTCCCGGGTGTCAGGCTTTCGGCGAGACCTCCAGCGAATTCACCTGGTTTCCTGGGCACTTCTGGCGTATCGCCCTGTGCCGGCAGTGCCGGACACATCTGGGGTGGTTGTTTGCTATGGAAGGGAATACCTTCTATGGTCTGATTCTCACCAAACTGCGCGAGTGATGACCCTGTTTTTATCGTGGCGGCCCTACCTCATACCTTTCCTGTTTACCGGGCTTAGTTGCTTCTGATTAAATCAAGAAGATCATCCGAGCTCATCTTCGCGCTGATATCGCTGCCTTCCAGAAGGCTGCCGGCAAGATCGCGTTTTTCCTGGTGCAGTTTAACGATTTTTTCCTCAATTGTCCCCTTGCAGACCAGCCGGTAGATGGTGACCGGCCGGGTCTGGCCGATCCTGTGCGCCCGGTCTGAGGCCTGGTCTTCAATGGCCGGGTTCCACCAGGGATCCATATGAATGACATAGTCGGCGGCGGTAAGATTGAGGCCAAGACCTCCGGCTTTGAGACTGATCAAAAAGAGGTCTCCCTCACCTGCCTGGAAGGCATCGACATTGATCTTTCGCTGTTTGGCGCTGGTGCTGCCGTCGAGATACTGATAACTGATATTTTGCTGGTCCAGATACTCGCGGATAAAGTTCAGATGGCCGATAAATTGACTGAACACCAGTGCCTTGTGACGGCTGGCGAGGAGTTCTTCAACAATCGAAGCGAAGACCTTCAGTTTGGAGCTGCCGGTTGCGCTGTTCGGGTCGATGAGGCGAGTGTTGCAACAGGCCTGGCGCAGGCGCATGATTTCCGTGAGGATCTGCAGGTGCCGCCCCTTTTTTTCCCTGGCACTTTCAAGCATATCAATGGCATTCTGGCGAAGAGCTTCATAGAAATAGGCTTCCTCAGGACTCATTTCGACATCGAGTGTGACCTCGGTGCGGGAAGGCAGCTCTTCCAGCACCTGGGATTTTATTCTTCTCAGGATAAAGGGACGGATCAGCTTTTTAAGTTTCAGCCTGGCCTCTCTGTCTTGGTAACGTTCGATGGGGATGGCGTACCGCTCATTGAAACTGCCGAGGCTTCCGAGCAATCCCGGGTTGATGAAATGAAAAAGATTCCATAGTTCACCAAGATGGTTTTCAATCGGAGTGCCGGTGGTGATGAGCTTGAACTGGGCCTGTAGAGACATCGCCGCCTGTGATCGTTTAGTGGCTGAGTTCTTGATTGCCTGGGCCTCATCGAGAATAATCGCCTGCCATTTGATCGAAGAGAGAAGTTCGTTTTCTTGTTGCAGAAGGGTATAGGTGGTGATCATCAGATCAAACTTCCCCAGATCCCTGATGCTTTTTTCCCGATCTTTACCGGTAAAGAATTTGACATTGATGGTCGGAGTAAAGCGTCGAACCTCTGACTGCCAGTTGGTCGACACCGAGGTGGGGGCAACCACCAGGGATGGGCCTTCGGTCGCCAGGCTGAGGATTATTGCCAGTGATTGCAGGGTCTTACCAAGCCCCATGTCGTCAGCCAGACACCCCCCGACACCCCAACGGGCGAGTCGAGCCAGCCACTCATAGCCTTCCCTTTGGTAGACCCGAAGCTCGGCCTGGAGGGTCGAGGGCACCTCGGGTTTGAAGCTCTGGGAATCGTGGATTTTCTCTATCTGACTTTGCCATCCGGCGTCGGTCTCGGTCTCTACCTGGTTTGTGAGTTTTTCGAGCTGCAGGGCGGCGAGCGGATGGACCAGTACCTCGCCATCATCCTCACCACCGGCACCATCGGTATAAAGATTGATGTCCTCTAGACGTTTTCGGAACTCTTGCGTCAGGGCTATGAATTGACCGTCCCCTATTTGTACGAAGCGGCCGGGCGTATTTTTCAGTTTTATCAACAGGTCCTTCAGCTCGATTACCTGGCCCTGGTCAAGGGTAAGATGGCCGCTCATGGCAAACCAGTTCTGGCGATTGGTGCGGATTTTAAGGTTGAGGTTGTCGAGCGACACCTTCTGGGTGATGGTCAGTTTTTCACCTTCCGGCCATTCGATCACTACTTTATCGCGTATGGCCTGCAGCTCCATGAGCGTCTGCAAGCAGTCATCTGGGTCATAAAGATGCCATTCCCGGTCATTTTCCTGTTCCATGTCCATAGCCAGGTCGAGTATTGGGCACAGTTCCTCGATATCGCGAGCCTTTTCTTCCTCAAGGGCAAGATTTCGCCGAGTCTGCAACCGTTTGCCATTGACCTCGGCCATGATGTTTTCAACGCCCTGTCCAGGTTTCAGATAGTGGCCGCCCTCGATAAAGGGCTTGACGAACATTTCCAGCCGAAATCCGGTGCCGTAGGGAATGAGATGCATGTAAATGGTTGAATCAGCCTCGACAAAAGTAATGTTGCTTGTTCTTCTGCTGGTGCTGTCGGCGGCGATGGCCGAATGGACGGTCATAAAAGAGGAGATATTGCCGATGGCGGTCAGCACCTGTTCGCTTGCTGACTTCGGCACGGTAATGCCGTTTTTTCCGGTTATCTGAGCGATGCGGCGATGGTTGTCGTTGATGTTGATGATCTTGACGCGGGTCGGGGTTTCCTTTTGGAAGTTGATGTTGTCAGCGGTGATTGGGTGGGCAAAACAGATATGAAGAAAGTCACCCCGTTCCTCGACAAGAAGTTCCGGCTCGCCGGCCACAAATTCAAGCGGCGTCATGGGCGATTCGGCAAGATACAGATGTGGATGCCCGATCATCGCCGGCAGTACCTTGTCTATGGCGAGAACATAGTTGATGCTCTGATTTTCCGGGTTATGGATCTTTTTGATCGCCGCGCAGATCTTTCGATCTTGAGATGTAAGATAATTCATCTTGCTGGCCTGGTAGAGCCGGGACAGGGAGATAGGCCTTCCACGGCTCCAAACCCCATCCTGAGCAAGCTTTTGCTCGCGCGGCGAGATGCTGATTTTTTTATCATCGAAGGAAACCATCCAAATCAACCGGGTTGTCTGCTTGAGTTGCTCATGTTCCTGGGTGGTGGCCAGAATGAGGGCCTGGAGCGTGCGTTTCCACGGTTCCTCCGGCTCAAGAATGGGAATGAGGGGAATAATGCCGGTTCGTTCACGTAAAGTTTTGGTCGTCGCCAGGTAGTCTTCGTTGTCGTCATGGATGGTCGACAGAATTTCCCCGAGCATGAGGGTGAAGAAGTGATAATGACTCAGACAACCCTTTTGGTAGCAGGCGACAATTTCCGCTTCGACGTCGACTTCGATAGCACTGTTCAGCCAGTATTGACAGATCCCGGCGAAAATAAGGGTGAGAGCATGCTGCTGCGTTTTCTCGGGGAGAGTTACCTGCTCACTCAAGGCGCCCTTGGTGATATGGGAGTTAATAACCACGGCGAGATAGTTGTAGGCATCGTTTTCCTGGGCACTAGGAAACTGTGACAGGGCCACGCCGATGCTGTTGGCAATCGCGGCATACTCTTTGCGGCCGGCGACATTCAGGCTGGCGAGGAGATAGAACAATCCTGGCGGACCAAAGAATGCTACTTTTTCACCTTGGCTGTAGGTGGTCAAAAAATTCAGGTCTTCATTAAAAGCCGTCAGGGCGTTCGGGCTGTCACCTCGCAAAAAAAGGAGGGTGCCGCGAGCGCCCGTGCCTTTGAAGGAATCGCTGTGGGTGGCTATAAGAGCTCCGGCTTCTTCCAGTCTGCCGCGAAATAACAATTCGTTGAAGAGAAGTCTTTTGAAGGGCAGTTGTTCGTCGGAGGTAAGGGCGGTAAACTCTTGTTCGGAGGAGAGGTAATCGATTATTTGCGGGTAATCGGTAAGAGTCTCCTGGCCGTATTGGAAGACATTGCCAAGGAGATAGAATTGAAAAGAAGCAGAGAGAGATCGGAACCACTGAAGGTCAAAGGGCCTGGTCATTATTCGCACTGTCGGTGGCGGATCTGCGGTGAGATCGCGGCATTGTGCGGCAATGAAATCGTTGGCGTCATCGATTAGCGAAAACTGCTGGGTATATATGCCGATCCGCATTTCCCGCATGCCACGCCAGCATCTGGTAGTCCATTTGCCGTAATAATAGGTGACCGGTGCCTCGGCCTGGATTACTTCCGCATAAGAAGCGTATGTTCCTTCTTTAATCGCGATTTTGCTAAGGGTTTCGACAATTTCCTCGTGGCATTGGCGTTCCTTGGTGAGCAGTCCCAGTTGTTCAAATTTATTGAAATAGTGGGCAAGATTGGCGGCTGTCGGCTTGTTGCCGCGGGGATTCTTTAAATCCAGCTGACGCAGGCAGTTGACGATTAGAGTTGAATGTGCCGGTTCATAAACGATGGAGAGAAATTGCAGGAGGGCCTGTTCAAATGGCGAGAGTTTGTGGTATTGATCGAGGAGGCTGGCAAAGCTTTGCATGGTGTTATTATTGTCCGGGATTGCTCACCTTCGGCAAGCGGTTTTCATTTTTTGAGTACCTCAGAAAAATTAGTTGCGCACTTTTTGTAAAGAATTTTTCGTGAAGTGACTTATCCCCTTCAAGGGGGAACTGAAAAGAGTCCCGTTTATCGGGCTGTTAGTTAGCGGGGGCCAAAGAGAACCAGTCAATATATCATTGTCTGACCTGGATGAGAACCAAAAACTGCAATTAATTTGGGGCAGGAAAGCTTGGAATATTCGAAAAACTAATAATATTCATGTGTTTGCACCCCATGTTCGAAGGGGATTGGTGTCTTGGTAGGCGGGATGCGGTACGTTTTCCAGGGAGCGAGGAATGAGTCGTATTTGTGACAAAGCGTGGGGTTTGCCACATAGCACGGGATTGTTGATAATACCTTTGTTATAATGGGGATTGCTGCCGCATATATCGGGTTGGAAGGTGATAATGGTTGGCAGGGGCGAGGTAAAAAGGGTTATCCTTATGGGGATAATTTTTAAAAATCCCGTTTATCGAGGTCGGGGCAATCTTGCAATTTGTGTGGCGGAGACAGGGCGATGAGGGTTTTCGGCTATATTTTTCTTGCTCAGGATAAACACCATTTGGTGCCGGAGATTACGCAGAAGCAGGCCTTGTGGGAATATGGGCGAAGCCTTGGTCTTTCGGTCGAAGAGATTATTGTTGAAGACGCCGCACCTTTAAAGCGGCCTTTCAAAGATCGTCCTGCAGGCAGCAAACTCCTTCAGAGATGTGAATCCGGAGATACAATTATTATTATGAAGGCAGAGTGGGCGATAGGTTCCGCAGGTGATGGTCAGCGTCTTTTGGCGCTTCTCAAAAGCGCTCAAATTGCTTTTTATTGCATTGACCTGGGCGGCAATATCAGCATACCGGAAAAGCGTCGGCTGATGGTCTCCGAAGGGCCAGCGGCGGTTGTCGAAAAACTGCTCGCGGCTTTGACAGTCAGTGAAATCAGCAGACATGGCCAGGCGATTCGGACAGCCAAGAAACACAGGAAAGAAATGGGAAAGTATCTCGGTGGACCGGTTCCCTTTGGCTGGGAAGTGAACCGGGAGGGTTATCTTGTGCCGAACGAAGAACAGCAGCGGATAATCGGCTCAATTGTCGACATGCGCAGGGATCGCTGGTCGTATCGCGAGATATCACAAAAGCTCAAAGAAGAATATAAGGTCCGCCTTTCCCATGAGGGTGTGCGGAGAATCTTCAAGAGTGATAGAAGAGATTAACCTCGGTAAACGGGATAAGTACCTTGAAGAAATTCGTTGATAAAAAACAAGAAACGAATTTCTAAGGCACTAAAGACTCGGGTGCTTGGTGATCTTGGCACCAATTTCGAGGTGGCGCAGCCACGCCGCCAGCAGTTGCTGCTGTTTGAAGCGCTGCAGATTGTCTCGGTACTTTTTCATCTCATCACTGTTTTCAGGCATCTTTGGCGTCTCGCGGGTCAAAAATGTGTAGACATAAAAATCATCTCCAACTCGGCCCGGTGCGTCTGGCAGGGGTGAGGCCGTTGAGAGGAGAAATGCGGTTTGCAGGAGGGAGGGCGGAAAATCACTTTTACCTTCAGTTTTGTTCTGGCCGAGCAGGCCGGATTCCTGGACGGTAAGGCCCTTTTCCTGGGCCGCGCTATCGAAAGGTTTGCCGGCCTTTACGCTTTGCAGCACATCTTTTGCAGCCGCTTCCGCTAGTTCCTGGGATTTTATTTTCCGGAAGTCTTTTTCAAGTGCTGCCCGGACAGTGGTAAGTTCTGGTGTTTCAGGTTCTTTTTTATCTTCTACAAAAACAATTAAGTAGCCCGATTGGCCTTTGATAAGTGAGCTCAGTTCGCCCTTGTTCAGGTCGAGGGTTTTCTCGAGAAATTGCGGATCGGTTTTTAGATCTGCGGGGGCACTACTTTTGGTGAAGAAATCGCTTTCACGTACGATAACGTCCGGATGGCTTGCACTATATTTGCTAAGACTGCCGGCACTTATGATCGCTTCGTAGGCAGCGTTGCCCACCTGGAAGGCCATGCTTTCAGCCTCTTTAAGCCGCAGGGTGCTGATAATTTTTTCGGTCGCTTCGGCAAGGGGCTGGGTGGTCGACGGTTTGATACCCTCCAGCTTGATTATATGGTAGCCGAACTGGGTTTTGACAACATCGCTGATCGCCCCCGGCTGCATGGAAAATACGGCTTGGTCGAATGCCGGAACCATTTGACCTGCCGGGAAAAAACCGAGATCACCACCGCTGTTTTTAGACGGTCCTTCCGAGTATTGCTGGGCAAGGGCGATAAAATCTTCACCACTTTTCGCAAGGTCTAGAACCTTGGCTGCCTTAGCGGCTTTTTCTTGATGAATCTCTGAAGAGTCTTCTTCTCCGGCTTGCAGGAGGATATGGCGGGCATGGCGTTGCTCGGGAATCTTGAAGGTGTTGAGATTGTTTGAGTAGTATTCTTCGATCTTCGGCTGGTCGATGGTAACCTTGTTGCCGACTTCGGCAAAGGTGAAGGTCAAATATTTGAGTTTCACCTGTGACTCGGTTTTATACTTTTCTTTGACTGTCTCAAACCAGGCAGCAAGGGTTGTTTCTTCGATGACTACTTTGTCCACATAGTCGGCGGACGATATCCGGGCATATTTGACGGCAACCTTTTCGTTCAGTTGACTGTAGATATCTTGAATTTCATAATCCGTAGCGATGGTGGCAAAACCACCTATTTCCCGAACGGCCACTTCGGAAAGTTGGTCGAAGCGCATCGATTGTTCAAATTTGGTCGGAGCCATTTTGTTGGTGGCCAGAATAGCTTTGTAGCGCTCAAGGCTGAAAGACC
This sequence comes from Pseudomonadota bacterium, assembly GCA_018821785.1. Classification (GTDB taxonomy): domain Bacteria; phylum Desulfobacterota; class Desulfobulbia; order Desulfobulbales; family Desulfocapsaceae; genus Desulforhopalus_A. Next base: position 4,960 of record JAHJLI010000185.1, on the reverse strand, counting down.
CCTGTTCCTGGAACTGCGGCATCGACTGAATAAGAGAGCGGATTTCATCACCACTCACCTCAATTCCCATGGCCGTGGCCCCTTGCCTGAGCAGAGCAGTCTGAATTATTTGATTGATTACCTGCTGTTTGAGGCCAAAGGATTCGGCCAGACCCTTAGGTACGTTACCGCCGAACTGGTTGCCGAGTTGTTGATATGCTCGGTCGTAGGCCTGCTGAAACTGCTGGAAGGAGATTTCCTCACCATTGATGACAATCGCCGACTGCTTACTGTCCCCTATGTTGGTGCCGACACCCCAGAAAATGAAAACCAGAGCTATAATGACAACAATTACCTGGATAAAGGGAGACTGAGCCTTTCTACGGAGTATTTGCAGCATGAATATATAATATGAGTTTGGGGTTGACAAAAACCTTGAATGTTCAGGGCAATGGCGGGAAGTTCCCCCCCCAACCCCGGCATCACAAGCCGTTGGTTAGATAACAGATCGATTTACTCTTTCTTTTTCTACACTGCAAGGAAAAATCTTTTAGGAGTCGTTATGAAATGCCGCCAATTTCCAAGAATTTCGTTCAACATTCCTATGTTGTTGCGGCCAATTTTTCAGTCATGTCATTTATTAACAACGGTTTACTTCAGGTCAGTATAGTAGCAAGTGTTGCCACTGTTCATCGTATGTCATTTCGGCTGCGCTCTGTTCCAGGGAAACAATCCATGGTGAAAGGCAGCATCGAATATCTCATTGAAATAATGGTGTAAAATATTGATTTTTTGTTGACGCTTAAATGATTCTTCAATCGCTTGACAAATCGTTTTGCCTATAGTATTAAGACAAGTCAGTTTTTGAATTATAAAACGGCGCAAGCCATAAAATAATATTTCAAGGAGGTTGCAATGCCAACATTAGTTCACAATGGTAAAAGTTTCGAGGTAGATGAGGATGGTTTCCTGCTCAAAGGTGATGATTTCAACCAGGAGTGGGTTGACTATGTTAAAGGTGTTGAAGGCATCGCCGAAATGACCGACGAGCATGTCAAAGTAATTGACGCTCTGCAAGAGTACTATAAGAAAAACGGAATTGCTCCGATGGTTCGTATCCTCTCCAAAACCACCGGTTTCCCGCTGAAAAGAATCTATGAGCTGTTCCCGTCCGGACCTGGCAAAGGAGCCTGTAAAATGGCTGGTTTGCCGAAGCCCACCGGTTGTGTCTGATATTCAGCTGGTTTTTTAATTGCTTGCAAAGGGGGAATGGCGAAAGTCATTCCCCCTTTTTCTTTTCTGTGTAGCTGTTTCGTAAGGAAGAACTTCAGATTTGACAACTCAGGCTCAGATCCTCAAGTGTTTTCCGGTGAACAGCCTCAATTCTCTTTTGGTATTCCTTTCCCGATATATTTGCACCCCTTAATCCGCCTCGGAGATTTATCTCCAACAAGCGGATACCTTCATTGGGCGTGAGCATGAGATCGATGTGGGCGTATGGAAATGCGCCTCGGTCCATAACCTCAAGACAAAAAGCCAATTGCTGGTCGGACAGTGTGTAAGGTGTCGCCTTGCCACCACAGTGGAGGTTCTGGCGGAAGTTGAAAGGATTACTGCGCTCGTACGCTTCGCTGTAGTCATTGATGAGGATGACCCGAATATCACGACTTTCGGGTTGGAAAGGTTGGATGATAAACGGGAAAGGGGAGGTTGCTAGGCTCACCTGGTTGTAAAGGTCTTCAATGCTGGAGAAGATATGCACACCAATACCGGCATTTTTCCGGTCATGCTTCATGACAACCCGTTGGTGTCCATGCTTCTGGTAGAGGGAGGACACTTGAAGAAGGGTCAGGGCGTCGTAGATGGCTATGGTGTCAGAGGGTAAATAGTCACTGAAGATTCTAGCCTGGAATACCTTGGAGCGGCTCGCCAATTGAGCGGTCGCCGATGGCACCATGCGGACACCCCTGGTAAGCAGATCGGTTAGGAGGTGCTCTTCTCCAGGCTTAAGACGGATGCGACCGATGATAATGTCGTTTTTTTTGAGTTTTTGATAGGATGAGAAAAGTGTCTGGTTGTCTTGGATAATAGCGGGTTGATCTTTCAAAAGATCATCTCCGAGAATCGTTGGTGAAAAGACGTCAGATCTTCTTCGCAGTCGCCGCAAAAGAACTTGACATCGCCCAGGGCCTGTGAACTTTTTTCTTCAATGGTAAAGCTGCCGTCGGTGTTTTGCACATAATGTGTCGTGGTGACGACATCGTCGATGATTTCGATAAAATCTTTATCGTTGCCGCAATAGGGGCACTTTATGAGATTGATTACCTTAGGATGAAAAGCCATTGCCGAAACCAGTTCCTCGCGGGCAAAATGAAAGCTACGTCAAGCCGTTGCACAAAAAAATGAGCCGAGGAAATAGTCGGGAAGGCAAAAGGAACGGTAATGAAACAGGTAATGATGGTCCATGTCAACAGAGTCTAATCGTTGGAAGTCCCACTGTCGTGGTCCGTCGGCTTGAGATGATCGACTGCCACCTTGATTTCACCCTGTATCGCCGCCCCTGACTCAACAGTCAGGCTTCCAGCTTCAAGTTTGCCGTTGATAGAGCAATTTTTCCTCGCCGTTAGCAGACTGGCTTTAATGTTCCCCTCAATGGCCCCATAGCAGTTGAAAGAGGAGACGACTATGTCACCCTTGATGCGTCCGCTTTCACTGAGAACCAGATGTTCTCCTTCGATATTGCCATTGATGACACCGTCTATTCGGGCTTTTCCTTTGAAGGTTATGCCTCCTGTGATAGTCATGCTTTTGTCGATGATTGAGGAGATCACTTCACTCTCGACCTTTTTCATTTCCTGGTCCATATCACTTTTAGTAAACATTCCCATTGTTAGCGTGTCCCCGAAGTAGTACTGGGCGATTCTGATGAGCCCGCAACTTTCATAAAGATATAAGGATCTATTGTTTCACCGTCGAGGGTGACTTCATAATGAAGATGCGGCCCAGTCGATCGTCCCGTATTACCAACGAACCCTATGAGCTGGCCGCGGCGCACCTTCTGACCCCGTCGAACCAGAAATTTTTTCATGTGGCTGAAGGCGGTCGAGTAGCCGTTTTTATGGTCGATCAGCACAAAATTGCCGTAGCCGCCGTTGTAAAAGGCCTTGTTTACCACGCCATCGGCGGTGGCAAAAATTTCATCCCCCGGCTTGGCGCGAAAATCGATACCGGTATGAAAAGCTGATTTCCCATTGACCGGATCATAGCGTTTTCCGTAATCAGAGGTGACCGGGCCATCAACCGGTCTGCCGAAGGGCAGGAAGCGGATGGCTTTCAGGTATTTGTCCGCCCGATTGAGAAGGGCATCACGATCGGAGTTTGATTCGGGTTGCGCGATAAAAATGCCACCGCTGTTGCTGTTGCCTTCTTTGGTTTGCATCGGCACTTCAATGCCGATGCTGTCAATCATTTTCTCGATAAGTTCACTTCTTTCAGCAAGTTCATTGACGGCTGTAGACAGGAGGTTTTCTTTTTCGGCTTTGAAGTCAACCGCTTGTTTAACGCTGCTCAGTTCGAGTCTGGCCACTTTTAAGTTCAGTTTCAGCTGCTGTTCCTCGCTTTCTTTCTTGCTTTCGGCGATGAGTTCGGCGCTGGTGCGAAGCTGCTCACGTAGTTCTGAGAGTTGGCTTGCGATAGTACGGTTTTCTGTGAAAAGTGTTATAGAGAACAAGCTTGCGATAGTCAAAGAAAGGCAAATAATTAAGGCGGAGCAGACAGAGAGCCACAGTTTTTTGCGTGATAACGGCAACCGTATAACTCTGCCCCTGTTACCTGCGATAATGATATGAAGTTGATCATCCATTATTCAAATCCAAAACTGTTGTTAAGAGAGAAAACAAAAAGTATGATGAATAACCTTTTTGCAACCATGTTTGTCGGATCGCCGCTGCCGACAATAATTTCTCCTGAGAACGGCTAAATGATCACCGCAGGGATGACGTTTTTCTCAAAGTGCTTCAATAATGCAACAAAATTTTTATAGCTTATACTCAGGACAAGCAAATTACGCAACAATAAAAAGTCACAGAGATATGCCCGCATTGGTCGGATAATCTACTGTAATCACATAATATTAATTTTATCCCTCGTGAATATTCCAGTGGTTACGGGCGGACAGTCTTGGAGTTTTTATCTTTAAAGTCATGGCAAACCTGATAACCTGCAAAACCCTCGGTAAATCCTTCGGTGCTCAAAATCTTTTTAAAAATATCAACCTGGTGGTCAACAGCGGCGATAAAATCGGCGTTATCGGACCCAATGGTTCCGGCAAATCAACCTTACTGAAAATCATCTGTGGTCTTGAGGATGCCGACAGCGGCCAGGTTGTTCGGCAAAAATTTGTTCGCCTCAGCTATCTGGCCCAGGAAGATATTTTCGCCCTGGATAAAAACGTTACCGCCAACCTGCTGGCGGCCATAATTGGGGAGGATCTTGAGGAGACTGAGAAATACAACCGTGTTCACACCCTGCTCAGTCGCGCCGAATTCCCTGATGCCGAGGCCCCGGTCGAAAATCTTTCCGGTGGCTGGCGCAAACGCTTATCGATCTGTCGGGCGCTGCTCCTCGCTCCCGATGTGCTGGTTATGGATGAACCCACCAACCATCTGGATATCGAGGGTATTCTCTGGCTGGAAAAGATGCTTAGCGGCGGCGCGGCCCCATCTGCCTATCTTCTGGTAAGCCATGATCGGCACTTTCTCGAAAACTGCAGCAACAGGATCATCGAACTCTCCTCGCTCTATCCCGAGGGAACCCTGGAGGTGCAGGGGCCCTATTCGCAGTTTCTCGAGAAACGAGAACTTTTTCTTGAAGGGCAAACCCAGGAAGAGGAGCGTCTGGCCAATAAGGCCCGTCGGGAAATTGAGTGGCTGCGGCGGGGGCCGAAGGCTAGAGCCACCAAGGCCAAATATCGAATCGACGA
>JAHJLI010000184.1 GCA_018821785.1 Pseudomonadota bacterium | reverse complement strand
TTAGCATTTTTTTAGAAAATGCTTACTTTTTGATTGCTAAAAGGTCAGCGACGGTTTACATAGTACCACACATTTTTTAGAGCAATTTGAGAAGGAGAGATGGCCGAGAGGCTTAAGGCGCACGCTTGGAAAGCGTGTGTACGCAAGTACCGTGAGTTCGAATCTCACTCTCTCCGCCAATATATGAGTTCGACTTTGATAGCCGGGCCCTGCGCAACAAAGAATCGCGAACCCCGCCAGGTCCGGAAGGAAGCAACGGTAGCGACACTCTTCGTGTGCCGCAGGTAGCCCGGCTATCATTTTTTCAAAGTTCCGCATTGCAGTTTTCTCTAACCACTCGCGGTGTTGCATGTCTTATCTCGTTCTTGCCAGAAAGTCCCGCCCGCAGACCTTCAGTCAGGTAGTCGGGCAACGTCCGGTCGTGCGAACCCTGCAGAACAGCATCCTCCGTAACCGGGTGGCCCATGCCATCCTTTTCTCCGGAGTCCGCGGCGTTGGCAAGACCACCATCGCCCGCATCATGGCAAAGGCCATCAATTGCCAGGCGGAACCGGCCGATCGCCCCTGCAACCTCTGCTCGACATGCCATGAAATTACCGCCGGAACCTCCTTCGACCTCTCCGAAATCGACGGCGCTTCGAACCGAGGCATCCAGGAAATACGAGAACTAAAGGAAAAAATCAAATTTCTCCCAACCTCGGCAAAATACCGCATCATTATCATCGACGAGGTGCACATGCTCACTACCGAGGCCTTCAACGCCTTGTTGAAGACCCTTGAGGAGCCGCCGGCACACGTCTACTTTATGTTTGCCACCACGGAAATTCACAAAATCCCCATCACCATCCTTTCCAGATGTCAGCAATACGAGTTAAAACGTATCAGCGCCGGCGAGTTGTACGACCATTTCCAAAAACTCACCGCCATGGAGGGATTTGAAATCGAACCGGCCGCATTGTCTCTAATCGTTCGCGAGGCTGGCGGATCGGTACGGGATGGCTTGAGCCTGCTCGACCAAATGTTTTCTTTTGGCGAGAACAGGATTACCAGTAAAGATGTCGTCGAGGTTCTCGGCCTGGTGGGCCGCGAGGTACTCATGCGGCTGACCAGTGGGCTGCTTGAGGGTTCACTACCTGAGGTTCTCACCGCACTAGACGATATTCTTAGTTTTGGGCTTGATATCAAGCGGTTTGTTGAGGATCTCATGGCCAACTTCCGCACCCTGATGCTCTGTAAAATTGACGGTTGCGCCGGCCTTATCGATCTCCCGGCCGAAGAACTGAAGGAATTTCAAGCATTGGCCGCTGCCTATACCAGAGAAACACTGCACCTGAAGCTTGCCGTCTTGATGGCGATGGCCGAAGAACTGCGATTCGCCACTCAGCCAAGGCTCACCCTTGAGACTTCTTTTTTGAAGATTATCGAATCAGACAATGTCGTCCCGGTAACAACCCTACTTGGACATTTGAACCATATCCTCGACTCCTTGCCTACATGCCCGCCAACATCGTTGATCTTGCCTGGAGAGGATACAAGCGTGTCTGGAAAAAAGGATGAACCGGCAGTCGCCTTATCCACCCCGGTAATCAACCGACCTCTGCAGGCACCACCCACCAGCCCTCCTGCTCCCGAGGAACAAAAGGAAAGTGTCATTACTGAAATCATAGGGAAAGATGAACGAGAAAGATGTGATAAAACCCTCGCCGCACCCGATTCTATCGCAGCTGAAATTAACGTCCCAGAAATATCGCCGGTTAAAATCCATCCCCATGAAAAAGATGTCCGGAAAGACTGGCTTGAATTTATACAGTACGTCAAGGATCGTAAAGTCTGGATGGCTCAAGATCTGCAACGGGCAGACAGCGTCAAGCAGGATGTCGAGGGAGAACTTCAGTTGACTTACGAAGATGCTGCCAACTGTTCTCTCCTCCGGCAAAAAGAAAATCGGCAGATCCTCACGGAATTTGTCCTCGATTTCTTCCAAAAAACTTTAAAGGTAAAGTTTATTATCCCGGCGGCCGATGATCCGGCGGAACCGAACGGCACAGAATCTCCGAACCGGAAACGAGCCCAACTGGCAGGCGACCCTCTGGTTATCATGGCGGCAGAAATTTTCAACGGCGAGGTTGGCGATATTCGTATTGGCCCACATAGCAGGTAACAGAAGTCCGTCAAGAAAGTTCAACCCGTTAGTACATTTTTTAAAAAAAGACTCAACAAGGACGAACAACATGGATATGAACAGTATCATGCAGCAGGCAAAGGTCATGCAGGAAAAAATGGCGAAAATCCAGCAGGATCTCGCAAAAAAGACCATTACCGGCAGTGCTGGCGGCGGCATGGTTCTGATAACCGTCAATGGCCAGGGCGAAGTTCTTTCCGCGGCTATAGAGAAAGCAGTTATCGATGCAAGCGAAGGCGAGATGCTTCAGGATCTGATTGTCGCGGCGACTAACGACGCATTACGAAAAGCCAAAGAACTGAGCAAACATGAGCTGGCCCAACTTACCGGTGGACTCAACCTGCCTGGCCTCTCCAACTTCATGCAACCATAGACAGCCATGCAGGTCATTCCCCCAGCCCTCGAAACACTCATCGATAATCTGGCCCGCCTTCCCGGTATCGGCCGTAAAACCGCAACCCGGTTGGCCCTCAATATACTCCGCAAGCCACAAGCCTTAGCTAAAGATCTGGCCGATTCCCTTGCCGTTCTACACAATTCCATTCAGCTCTGTTCTTGTTGCTTCTCTTTTTCCGACAAGGACCCGTGTGCCATCTGCGCCGACCCGCGCCGCCAGGCCGACACTCTCTGTGTAGTCGAACAGTCCGGCGACCTCCTGGCTATTGAAAAAACTGATTCATTCCGAGGGCATTATCATATCCTCCATGGTGTCATTTCCCCGATGGACGGCGTGGGGCCGGATGAAATCAAAATCAAAGAACTGCAGGCCCGCATCGAAAACGGCACAATAAAAGAGGTGATCATAGCTACCAGCTCTACTGTCCCCGGTGAAGCCACTGCCTCATATCTCATAGACATTCTGCAACATTCTCCCATCCGTTTGACCCGATTGGCCTGCGGGATCCCGATGGGCATGGATATAAAATATGCCGACAGATATACCCTGGCAAAAGCAATTCAATCCCGCTCCCCAGCCAAATGATTGCAGCCCCAAGGAGCTGTTGAATCACCGTGAAAAATCCAAGAAAAAAGGTCGGTTTACTGCTTTTTATTCCATATTCCCGGTTAAAAAAATGTTGCGCCCCCAATTCAATCATGTTAATAAATGGCTCTTGCCAAGCCCGGGGAGACCGCTGAAGCGGATTTATCGGTTTCAGGCGAAAATTAGTTACCTAGGCGCGTAGCTCAGTGGGAGAGCGCCACCTTGACGTGGTGGATGTCGTCGGTTCAATCCCGTCCGCGCCTACCAAGATAAAAGGCTAAAGTAAGAACTCCTTTCCCAAGGTGTTAATTCTTTAGCCTTTATTTTTATATGCAAAATATCTCATGACTGATATAACCGTCACCCTATCCGAAGGAGAATCCATCACCGTGGCCGCGGGGACCACCGTGCAAGAGGCACTGGCTTCTCTTCTCTCGAATAAGCAACGAAAGCAGACAGTTGCTGCAATGATTGGTGGCGTTATAGCCGATTACACCACGTCTCTCCACACAGATACCGTACTTACCCCGATTCAAATCGATGACGCTGCGGCGCTTGATATTCTCCGCCACAGCACGGCGCATATAATGGCGCTTGCAGTGCGCGAGATCTTCGGCCAGGATGTGAAAATTGCTATAGGACCTTCGATTGATAACGGCTTCTACTATGATTTTCTACGAAATGAGCCGTTCAGCCCTGAGGATTTTGCGGTAATCGAGGCCAAGATGGAAGAATTGGTACGACGTGCCCTGCCGTTTCAAAAAACGGAAATGTCCAGCAGCGAAGCCATCAAGAAATTTTCCACCGATCAGGAAACATTCAAGGTCGAACTTATAAAAGATCTGCAAACAGAGGCTGTCTCTCTGTACCACGTAGGTGAATTCACTGATCTTTGCCGCGGCCCCCATCTCCCCAACACTTCGTTTATCAAAGCATTCAAATTGCTTAGGGTGGCTGGGGCGTATTGGCGTGGAGATGAGACCCGCGAAGTGCTGCAACGCATTTACGGCACTGCATTTTTTGATAAAAAAGATCTCAAAAAATATCTGAGTGACCTGGAAGAAGCAAAAAAACGCGACCATCGTAAATTGGGCAAAGAGCTTCAGCTCTTCACCATCAGGGACGAAATCGGACCTGGGCTTATTCTCTGGCAGCCTAAAGGGGCGCAACTCCGCCGCCTGATAGAAGATTTCTGGAAAGACGAACATTATCGTCACGACTACGAACTGCTCTACACCCCGCATATTGCCCGCCAGGACCTTTGGAAAACCTCAGGGCACCTCGATTTTTACAGCGAGAACATGTACTCCTCAATGGATATCGACGAAGTGAAGTACCAGCTCAAGCCGATGAACTGCCCCTTTCATATCGGGGTATTCAACAACGACAAAAGAAGCTATCGCGAACTGCCCATCCGTTGGTGCGAACTGGGTACGGTGTACCGTTACGAAAGGGCCGGCGCCTTACACGGACTTCTCAGGGTGCGGGGTTTCACCCAGGATGATGCCCACATTTTCTGCCGTCCCGATCAGCTTGAAGATGAAATTCTCAATATTCTCGACCTCAATCTCCATATTCTCAGGTCCTTCGGCTTCAGCGATTACGACATCTATCTCTCTACCCGCCCGGCTAAATATGTCGGCAGTGACGAGAACTGGGAGAAAGCCACCGAGGCTCTGAAACTCGCGCTGGAAAATAGAGACCTTGAGTTCATGATCGACCCTGGCGAGGGTGTTTTTTACGGCCCGAAAATTGATATAAAAATCAAAGACCAGCTTGGCAGATCCTGGCAGTGTTCTACCATCCAGGTCGATTTTAATCTCCCGGAACGGTTCCACATGCATTATACCGGCGCAGATAACACCGATCATCAGCCGATAATGATTCATCGTGCTCTAATGGGTTCCCTGGAACGATTTATCGGTGTGCTCATTGAGCACTATGCCGGGGCTTTCCCCCTGTGGTTCTCGCCCGTTCAGGCTCGCATTCTCAATATCACCGATGATCAGGCGGAGTATTGTGAAGAGGTATATCTGCAGCTTCGCAAGGCCGGAGTGAGAATAGAAAAAGATTTGCGTAACGAAAAATTGAATTATAAAATCAGAGAAGCGCAAGTTGCTAAAATACCGTATATGCTTATTGTTGGCGACAAAGAAAAAACCGATCAAACTGTAACCGTTCGCATGCGGGACGGGGCAAACCTGCCGCCAATGACCATCTCGGAATTTGCCGAAAAGATTGCCCTGGAGGTCCGGGCAGGTCGCGGTTACTAGATTGCTTCAGCAGGACCATACCCGGAACTGTATGCAATGTGCATGTTTAACCGGGACGATTGCAATTTTAAGCTCGTAGAATCGAGGAGGTAAAGTTATTAACAGAAAAGGCAGGACGGCACCAGTACAGCGTGAGGCACAATCATTAACTAATGAGGCGATCCGTTTCCCCAACGTTCGACTAATCGATGCGGAAGGCGCTCAATTGGGAGTGGTTACAACCGAAGAAGCAAAAAGAATAGCATTTGAAGCAGGTCTCGACCTGGTTGTTGTCTCGGAAAATGCCGATCCACCTGTTTGCCGGGTGATGAATTACGATAAATTCCGCTACGAGCAGAAAAAGAAGACACAGGAAGCAAAAAAGAAGCAGACGGTTATAGAAACCAAAGAGATCAAGTTTCGTCCTAAAACCGACGACCATGATCTCAATTTCAAAATTAAAAATATTAAAAAGTTCCTTGCCGATAAGAACAAGGTGAAACTTACCATGCGCTTTCGCGGTAGAGAGATTGTTTACTGTGAGACCATCGGCTTAGATTCGATGAACAAGATAGCCGATGCATTGAAAGAAGATGCGATCATCCTCCAGGAACCCAAAATGGAAGGTCGCCAGCTGGTAATGTTCGTCGGACCAAAGGCATAATTTTTTATTGTTAGAGCCCCGTTAAGCTCGTTTTTTATATAAAAAAGCAATCGCATGCGATTGTGATATTGAGGCAAAAGGAGTTATGTCATGCCAAAAATGAAAACCAACAGAGGTGCCGCCAAGCGCTTCAAAATCACCGGATCAGGCAAGATCAAACGCTCCAAGGCGTTTTCCAGCCACATCCTGACCAAAAAATCAACGAAAAGAAAACGCGGCCTGCGTCAATCCAACCTCGTTGATGCTACCAACCTCAAGGGAATTCGCAAGATATTGCCTTACATGTAATGTTGCAGGCTGCTCTTTTCCGAGTTTCACAAATTGAGTCATTCGGACAATGAAAGCCTAGTTAAGCCTGTCGGACATTCCGACGGGCACGATAAAAAGGAGTTTACCGATGCCACGCGTAACAAGAGGTTTTAAGGCCCGAAGAAGAAGAAACAGGGTACTGAAGCTTGCCAAAGGATACCGAGGAGGCAAATCCCGCCTCTATAAAACTGCCACTGAGGCGGTTGATCGCGCTTTGGTCTATGCCTTCCGTGACCGGCGGGTCAAAAAGAGAGATTTCCGCCAATTATGGATCGCCAGGATCAATGCCGGAACGCACATGAATGACATGAGCTACAGCAAATTCATAGGTGGTCTGAAAAAAGCCAATATACAGCTTGACCGCAAAGTACTCGCCAATATGGCAATACTTGATGCCGGCGCTTTTTCCAAAGTGGTGCAGATCGCTAAAGAAGCCAACGCATAACAGGTCTCACTGCACTGTCTTTTTCTGTATGCCGGTTTTGGTTCATGTAACCAACAACCGGCATGCTCTTTCTTTCTGCAACTATCTTTCGTAGCGAATATGGAACACCAGTTACATAGCTTAGAAGCCGAGGCCAGAAAGCATCTGGAGCAGCTTTCCGACAGTGATCAGCTTGAGGAATTCCGCGTCCGTTTTCTTGGCCGCAAGGGCGATTTCAGTACGATTATGCGGCAACTTGGTACTGTGCCTGCCGAAGAACGACCACGCGTCGGACAATTGGCAAACAGCATAAAAGCTGAGATTGAAAAACTGTTTGAAGGAAAAAAGATTTCCCTCGCCGCCAATGCTTCCGTGAGTTCCGGCAAGACAACTCCCGATCTTACCCTGCCGGGACGCTGTCCGGTCGGTGGCAAACTCCATCCGATCACCCAGGTCATGCGGGAAACCTGCGCGATCTTTGAAAATCTCGGTTTCTCTGTTGCCGAAGGTCCGGATGTCGAGCTTGATTATTACAACTTCGAAGCGCTGAATATTCCCGCCCATCATCCGGCCAGGGACATGCACGACACCTTTTATATCAGCGACTCGGTACTGCTGCGCACCCATACCTCACCTATGCAGGCCAGGATTATGGAGGCCCAGCAACCGCCTCTCCGGGTCATTGCCCCAGGTAAAGTCTACCGCTGCGACTCGGATATCACCCACACTCCGATGTTTCATCAAGTGGAAGGGTTCCTGGTCGATAAGAACATTTCTTTTGCCGACTTGAAAGGCGTGTTGACCGTCTTCACCAGAAAGATGTTTGACAAAGAACTCCCCCTTCGCTTTCGTCCATCTTTTTTTCCCTTTACCGAACCGAGTGCCGAGGTTGACATCGCCTGCGTTATCTGCGGCGGTACCGGCTGCCGAGTTTGTAAAAAAACCGGCTGGCTCGAGATTCTCGGCT
>JAHJLI010000183.1 GCA_018821785.1 Pseudomonadota bacterium | reverse complement strand
ATCATACAGGACGCACCCTCTTTTGGGAAACATCTGCACCGGCTGAACTGATTTCTCTGGATGAAATGATTCAACGCTACATCGCCTATATCCTGAAAACAACCAAAGGCAACCAGAGTCTTGCTTCGGAAATTCTGAAGATCGATCGAAAAACCTTGTATCGACGGTTACAAAAAACGACTGAGTAAACAACCGCCACTTTACTGTCGTGGATTTCCGCGGCCAATCAGCCCTGTGTCAATGTGAGGCGAAAAACCCGATCTGGGACAAAATGCCCCAGTTGCGACTGTCTGAGTACCCCTGTTTTTCTCTTGTCAAAACGGTTTTTTTTCAAGGACCTCCCTCCCCGCCAATTTTTTTCAGACAAAACCTCTGACATGTTATTCAGCAGGAGCGGTATCTACCCGTTTGTTCGTCGGAGATGAAAGAAACGGAATTTCCAAAAAAATCCCTCAATTTTTTCGGGTGGCATAAAAAGTGCTATGAAGGTACGGGAAAAGTGTCTTTCGTAGATTTTTTTCTTGTTTTTTGTGAACGAATAAGAATCTGTTAGGCACCAAAAAACCAGATGATGCTTTGCCTGTTATAAAAAGAGAACACCCTGTCCGCTATAAGATACCGTCAATGCGAATAATAATTGGAATTTTCCAGGATAAAGAAGACGTTGCGAAGTTCAATAAAAAGCGTGTGCTCAATATTACTTCGTTAACGGAGGTAGGCCCGTTTTTTTCGAAAAATCAGGCTCTTGTGTGGATGAATGAGTTGCACAGCCGCATTGATAACAGTGAGATAGCCTTTATCCCGGAAACGACTGTAAGCGAATTGAAATGGTATGGATTCACTTTTGAAGAGTAAGGCCAGGCCGACTGTTCCGGGTCGAGCCAATGCCTGTAATTGTGCTGTCGCCTTTAAGACGACTCGCTAAACAGAAATTTCAAATCGGACTGCCTGTAATGAAAACTGTTCCCCTTGACGTGTCGCAGCCAATCGAACCCTCGTTCAAAATCAAGGGGCGAATGATTCCCTATGAAGAAATCACCTGTCGGTTGAAGAACTTTTGTATTTCCCTCGGGTTTGGGCCGGGGACTATTAACCGGAAAGATCTCCCGCCATCGGGCTATTCAGTGAAGAGTGCAGGAGAGATGAGGTGGCAAGAGGACGAGGATATGATGCTGGTTTTCTCGACGCATGTAACTTATAACCCTCATTGGGGTGGTTATAGTGGTTTACCCCGACTCCTTCACTATAATGGATCGAAGAGATCTCCCGGACATTCTCCCGCCGAGTTCATAGCCCCGTTTTTGCATCGTTACAGGTTTGCCCAGGACAACATCTTTATCAATCATACATCTCAGGGCCAGTATCTGATTACAATACCGAACACCTTGTTGAATGACTGTGGAGAGTGTTCTGAGTATAAGCTGAAACTTCATCTCAAAAAAATTGTCGAACCAGCAAAAGACGGTGCAATATATCCGGTTTCCATCTCCGGAGAGTATCACTCATTTGTTGTTTCAAACGACTTCTGCCTGCCATTTAGCGGTCTCATCGATGGTTGGACGACGGGAAGAAAACTGACTATCGGTAAATATCTTAGCAGGGAGCTGTTTTCTTTCACCTTCGACGAAAAAGTACTCAAGGACGATAGCCCGTATGTCGCGACTATCCTTCCGCATATAGAAGAAATTGTCGCTGATACAACCCCCAATCTACGAGCAGCGCAAATCCATCTTCAGAAGGTATTTGACCGGGACATGACAAGACTTTCCGTGGAGCGACATGAAAGATCGAAAAAGCTCTTGTATATTGCCGGATTGGAAATCGATATGACTGCATTTGCCGGAATTGAAGAACATTATTTTGTGCCATGGCAGGCATATATAGCGGCTGGTGGAAAAGCGCCAGGGGAGGAATATCTGCTCTTGCAAGATGATCTGTTTGTGCAGTTAAAGCAGCAGGATGCACACTGTTTGGTATGAGAATTTTTAACCCTGTGGACGGGATTTTTTGATACTGCTAGCGGGGTGCTCTTTTCAATCCCACCTGGAGGGAGATAAGCCCCTTCATGAAAAATTCTACGTAAAAAACATGCGACTAAATTTTCTAAGAGACTAAAATCAAATGAATATTTTTCTTTTATCCTTGGCGATTATCATCGCGGGCGGAATCCTACCCCTTGTTACCTATCGGAACATGGCGGTTGCCAAAGGGCTTTATCTGGGAATTACTTTGCTTGGCTGCATTACCGGTCTTGCAGCTCTTTTTTCAACATCGGCAAATTTTCTGGGTGCGACTTGGTCGTGGTCCTGGTTGCACAGTTTTAGCCTGGCATTCGCCTGCGATTCACTGAGTTTCTTTTTTCTGATACCCATTTTTTTGATCTGTCCTCTGGCGGTGATTTACAGTTTCGCCTATTTCGATAAAGAGGAGAATTCACTCCGGACTGCGGTCAGTTTCTTTTGTACCAATGTGCTTCTTGTCGCTATGGCCCTGGTGACGGTTGCGGCAAATATCCTGAGCTTTGCCCTGGTGTGGGAGATCATGTCTCTCTCTTCCTACATTCTCGTAATGTACGACTATGAAAAGGCGGATACGAGAAAGGCAGGCTACCTCTATTTCCTCTTTGCCCAGGCGGGAGCGCTGCTCATATTTGCCGCCTTCGGGGTTGCTTTCAGTCAGACAGGCAGTCTGCAATTTACCGAGTTTGCGGCCATCCCCGCAGAGGTGAAATTAATTGTCTTCTTCCTGGCATTTATCGGATTCGGCTCGAAAGCCGGGGTCTTTCCCCTGCATGTTTGGCTGCCCCATGCCCACCCGGCTGCGCCCAGCCATATCTCGGCCATTATGTCGGGAGTGATGATCAAAATGGGCATCTATGGTATTCTCAGGGTCTATTTCCTGCTCGGCAGCGGGGATCTGTTCATCGGCCAGGTGGTCCTCATCTTCGGTATGGTCTCCGGGGTGCTGGGCGTGCTGTATGCCCTTGGAAAACACAATTTGAAAAAACTACTGGCCTATCATAGCGTTGAAAACATAGGTATTATTCTCATAGGTGCAGGACTTGGAATGATAGGAGTGGCAAAGGGCAATGTAACCATGGCAGGTTTCGGCTTTGCCGGTTGCCTTCTCCATGTCTTCAACCACTCGGTCTTTAAATCCTTGCTTTTTTTCGGGGCTGGTGCGGTTATCAAGAAAACCGGGTCCAGCCATGTCGATGAACTTGGTGGTTTGATGAAGAGGATGCCCATCACCGGCAGAACTTTTCTCATCGGTTCAGTGTCGATTTCCGGCCTGCCGCCTTTCAGCGGCTTTATCAGTGAATTTCTCGTTTATTTCTCAGCTTTCAATGGTTTGAAACACAACCACGTTACCCTGCTTCTCATAATACTTGCAATTATTTCACTCACCGTGATAGGGGGCCTCGCGTCTTTCTGTTTTACCAAGGTAGTGGGAATCGTCTTCCTCGGTGAACCCCGCACCGATCAGGCGGCGCAGGCCAGTGAGGGTAGCCGTCTGCTGACGCTGCCGATGGCCATCCTGGCAGCCTTGTGTCTAGCCATTGGTGTTTTTCCCCAGAGTTTTATCCATCTGGCTTTTGCAGGTTTCACCGGTATGCTGCAGATAGGCTCGGTCGACGGTGCAATGATTGACACTGTCGGGACCAATCTTGCTCTCGGTTCGCGTCTTTTCCTTCTGATATTCTTTACTGTTCTTCTTTTCAGAAAACTCTTGTACCGCAACAAGGTAATAGCCAAAGGTCCGACGTGGGGTTGCGGTTTCACCAGGGGGACTACAAGAATGCAATATACCGGTACATCTTATGCGCGCAGTGTCGTCAGTTTCTTCCGGCCCTTTGCCATAGTCAGGGAGACAAAGGTGCAACTGGTAAAGATCTTCCCCGGGAAAACAGAATTCCACAGCCGGGTTGATGATATTGCCGAGGTAGGCTTACACCGGGGGTTTGCCCTGCCGCTCCTCGATCTGCTCGGCAAGTTTCGCTGGATACAGCATGGCAATGTGCAGCTCTATATCGGCTATATCATTCTGGCGATCAGTATCCTGCTGCTGGCCTCGTTTATTTAATAATTATTTTTCGGATATGCAGTGATGGAAAAAGGAATGGGTATGGAATCGTTATTAACAATAGCTCTGGCGTTGCTCCTTGCACCGCTCTTTCCCGGCATTATTCTCAAGGTCAAGGCTTTTTTTGCCGGCAAGCAGGGGCCGCCGCTGCTGATTAAGTACTACACCCTATTGAAACTTCTGCGCAAAGGCTCAGTGTACAGTACCAGTACCACCTTCGTCTTCAAACTGGGGCCGCTGGTCTCCTGCACCGGAGCGTTGATGATGTTGTTGTTTTTCCCCCTTGGCGGGATAGCGCCGATTTTCTCATTCCACGGGGATGTTATTGTTCTTTTTTACATCCTTGGTCTTGGACGCTTCTTTACCATCGCCGCAGCCCTTGACACCGCTTCGCCGTTTGAGGGGATGGGTGCCGCCCGAGAGGCGTTTTTCGGCACCCTCGCCGAGGCATCGATTTTCGCCATCCTTATCCTTTTTTACCGGATGACCGGGGCGCTCAGCTTTGCCGATTATTTTGTTGGGGCCAGATCGATCAGTATGGCGGGGACCGCCGGGGCCCTGTTGATCCTCGTCATAGTTTCTCTCTTCATGGTGCTGCTGACTGAGAATTCACGGGTTCCCGTTGATGATCCGGCCACCCATCTGGAGTTGACGATGATCCATGAGGTGATGATTCTTGACCACAGTGGTCCTGACCTCGCCCTCATCGAGCTCGGTTCGTTTTATAAACTGTTCTTTTACTCGGCATTTATCTTCCTCATTATTTGTCCTCTCAATGCGGCATGGGGGCTCCTTAACGTTCCGCTGTTCTTCGGCGGCGTCGGTTTTGTTTATGCGGCGATCGGCCTGGTGGAATCCGGTATGGCCAGATTTAAAATGAACCTTGTGCCAAAGTTTGTCCTAACATCTTTGATTTTGGTGTTTTTCGCCGCAATCCTTACGATGGAGTTTGTTAAATGATTAATATAAATGACATAATCATGGTCAGCATTCTGCTGTCGGTGCTGTTGTCTCTGGCTTCGAGTCGGCTCATGGCTCTGGTGAAGATCATGGCCCTGCAGGGAGTGATGGTGTCATTGCTGCCACTCTTGCTCGAACATCACAGCCGGATGGGGAGCGGTGGCCTGATCTTTTTTCAGATCATGATCCTCATCAAAGGCGTGCTGATCCCAGGGTTACTGTATGTGGCTCTAAAACGCGTGGTCACGAAGCGAGAGATTGAGCCGATAATCGGTTATCACGCCTCGCTTTTTGCCGGACTGATCATCATTCTCGTTTCGATATTCATCACCGAAAAGTTGCACCTCTCGGTTCCTAATGGCCACGAGCTGCTGCTGACCACAGCAATTACCACCATGTCGGCCGGCTTTTTTCTCATGATGAGCAGGAGAAAGGCAATCACCCAGGTCATCGGCTATCTGATGCTGGAAAATGGAATATACCTGGTAGGCACTGCCCTTACCAAACATACTCATACAGCCTATGTTGTTGAATTCGGCGTACTTCTTGACCTTTTGGTCGGGGTCATGATCATGGGTATCATTCTCAACAATATCAATCATGCCTTCGATGATATTGACACCGATCTTCTCAATCGCTTAAAGGACTGATACCATGCTGGAGCTTATCTTTTTACTGCCGATACTGACAGGCCTGGCAGCACTTTTTACTCCCCCTAACCTTGGCCGGGGAATGCTGCTTGCCGCTGCGCTTTTTCATCTGCAGCTTACGGCCATGGCTTGGCTCGGGGATCTGCCGGTCTATACCAAGGATTTCTTCTCTGTTGAGCCGGTCGGATTGCTGGTGTTGCTGGTTACCTCGTTTATCTTCCTCTGTATCTCTGTCTACGCGATCTGCTACGTACGCGAAACCGAGATGCCGAACGAATCGGTGTTCCATGGCTGCATGCTGCTTTTCCTCGGAACCATGAGCATGGTTAGCCTTGCCGATCACCCTATTGTTCTGTGGATCGCCATAGAGGCCACAACACTGGTCAGTGCCCCGCTGATTTTTTTGCATCGTTCAAGAGAGGCCCTGGAGGCGACCTGGAAGTATATCATCATCTGTTCGGTGGGTATCGCAATGGCGCTCTTGGGGTGTTTTTTCATCACCCTGTCAATCGATATCACAAAAATTGATGTGCCTCTGACCTTCACCTCCCTCAACCTAGTGGCAACCCAGCTCGATCCGGTCTGGCTGAAGGCAGGGTTCATCTTCATAGTAATCGGTTTTGGCACCAAAATGGGGCTTGCGCCGATGCATACCTGGCTGCCCGACGCGCACAGTGAGGCCCCCAGTCCTGCCTCCGCGTTGTTGTCGGGGGCCCTTCTTAACTGCGCCTTTCTTGGCATCTACAAGGCCCATACCCTGATGTATCTGGCCGGACTTGGTGCTTTTTCCAGCAACTTGTTGATCGGCTTCGGCCTCACCTCCATGCTTGTTGCCGGGATATTCATGGTCAAGCAACCGGATTACAAAAGAATGCTTGCCTATTCAAGTATCGAGAACATGGGGGTTATTGCCTTTGGCGTGGGTATCGGAGGGGTGGCTGTGTACGGCGCGATTCTCCACATGATCCATCATTCGCTTATTAAATCTTCGCTGTTTCTTTCTGCCGGCAATATTCTTCTCGGCTTTAATACAAAACTGGTAGAACGTATTGGCAACTTGGCAAAATTCCTGCCGAAGTCCTTTGTTTCGTTTTTTGCGGGCTTTGTAGGCATCTCCGGCCTGCCGCCCTTTGGACTCTTTATAAGTGAACTGTTTATTCTCCTCGGAGCCATACAATCAGGCCATCCATTCTTCGCAGCCGTCTTTGTTTTCTGCCTGCTGCTTGTGATGGCGGGTGCCGCCCAGATTGTTACCGACATGTCTTTTTCTGAGAATGTCGAAGAGGTACATGGTGTTGAAAAATATCTTCGCGTGTTCCCACCCTATATTCTGCTCCTTACCTCGATTATACTTACCGTCTGGATGCCGACCGGGCTGTATACAACAATTCTTAATACTATCAAAATAATTGGCGGAACAATTCATGGATAATCTCCTGCAGATAAACAACGGGCAAGCCCTTAAACGTTCGACCATTCCCCGCGTTCCCTTTGCTCGTTTTGCCGAACTGCTGGACGCCTTTGTGAAAAATGATGGCTTTATTGTCCAGTTTTTCGCCTTGGTCGAGGATGGTCGGAATATACTTCTGGCAGTGGTACGGAATACCAAGCTGTATGTTCTCTCTACCGAAGTTGGTGAGAACTTTCCGTCACTTACGGCATCTTCCAGTGAGAAATTCCATATGTTCGAGCGGGAGATCGCTGAACAATACGGCATTACTCCGGTTGATCATCCATGGCTGAGGATGGTCCGCTACCATGCCAACTATCGTCAGGTTGCCGATGTTTTCGGTAATAACTACGAGGAGGATATCCCCGGTAATTACCAGTATTTTCAGGTTGAGGGCGAGAGCATACACGAGGTAGCCGTAGGTCCTGTACATGCCGGAATTATCGAACCCGGACATTTCCGTTTTCAGTGTGCTGGCGAGGAGGTGTTTTCTCTTGAAATACAGCTTGGTTATCAGCATCGCGGTATCGAAAAGATGCTCACCCAGGTGCCGATGAAACGATTACCGATTCTTTGTGAAGGGATTGCAGGGGATACCAGTATCGGCCACAATCTCTGCTGTTGCCAGGCCCTTGAGGCGCTGGCAGGCCTGTCTGTTGATCCCGGCGCGCAGATTGTTCGTTCGATTGCCCTGGAGCTTGAACGTCTCGCCAACCATATTGGCGACCTGGGGGCCTTGAGCGGCGACGTCGCTTTCAATCCGCCGGCCGCCTATTTCGGTCGCCTGCGAGGTGAATTCCTCAATCTTCTGCAGGTTCTCTCGGGTAACAGATTCGGCAAGAGTTTGGTGCTCCCTGGTGGAATTTCCCAACTGATGGGAGAGCAACAGGTGAAAATGATTGAGGACAAGCTGAAGGAAATAGAGCCGGAGATCAGCCATGTCTGCGATCTCCTCTTCACTGCCCACACGGTACAGGCCCGGTTTGAGCATACCGGTACGGTCGCGAAAAAGATGGCTGAAGATCTGGGGCTGGTCGGTTACAGCGGTCGGGCTTCCGGCATTGAATATGATGCTCGCGTGGCCTTTCCGACCGAGGCCTATGGCCTTCTCCATGCCAATCGCAACGAGATGGTGAACGGTGATGTCTACAGCCGTGCGACTGTGCGGAGGGAAGAGATCATGCACTCCATGCATCTCATCCGCATCCTTTTGAACCGGGCCGGAGAGGCCTGTGCGAAAATGACCATGAGTGAATTAACCCTTGAGCCAGAATCTTTTGTAGTGACCATAAACGAAGGCTGGCGCGGGGAAGTTTCGCACTGCCTCTTGACCGATAAGGCCGGCAGGATTGAACGGTACAAGGTCAAAGACCCCTCGTTTCACAATTGGACCGGGTTGGCCATGTCGCTTAGAAATCAGGAAATTTCCGATTTTCCACTTTGTAATAAAAGTTTTAATCTTTCCTATTGCGGCTTTGATCTTTAACCACGGTTAACGGGATATGTACCTTAACAAAATTCTAAGGCAATAATATTGAATTGTTTTTTTCTTCGGCGTGATAACCAAGGTAGAGAATATGTTGAAAATCATCAGGAACCGTTTTGAGCAGGGCTGCAAGACCACCCAGTATCCGAAAGAACCGATCAACCTTTATAAACGCTACAGAGGTCTGCCGAAGATAAACAGCGATTGTGATCCCGCCACAGTCAGGCAATGCGCGGCAATCTGCCCACAGGATGCCATTTTGTGTGAAGAGCGCAGAATAGATCTTGGCAAGTGCACCTTCTGCGGACGCTGTGAAAATGTTGCGGATGGTGCCTTCGTCACATTCAGTCAGGATTTCGGAATGGGGACAAGTACCAGGGAAGCCCTGGTTTCGGACGGCTCTCTGCCTGCTCTTGCCGAACATTCAACACAACATTTTAAAAAACTGTTCGGCAGGTCACTTCAGTTGCGTCAGGTGTCTGCGGCCGGCTGCAACTCCTGCGAAGCTGACACTAACGTTCTTAATACACCGTTTTTCGACCTTGCTCGATTCGGCATTGATTTCGTTGCATCACCCCGTCATGCCGATGGAATACATGTCACCGGTCCGATTTCGAAAAACATGAAAGCCGCACTCATTGCCACCTACGACGCTGTTCCTGCACCAAAGGTGGTCATTGCCAGCGGGGCCTGCGCCATATCCGGCGGACCGTTCTACGGCAGTCCGGAAATCGTCGGTGACCTTGGGGCCATCGTCCCGGTCGATCTTTATATTCCCGGATGTCCGCCGCATCCACTGACAACCCTGCACGCTCTGCTGCAGTTTTTTAAATAAAGCGCACTTTATTTTTCGGAGCTTTTGTCCAGCCAGCGTAGTTCATAGAGATCGGTACGCCGACTCTCAACATTGCGCACGCTGCCTTTGGCTCGCAACTCTTTGATTCGGTCAAGGTCAAGGTCCGTCACCAGGATGGTTTCTATACCTGGAGTCGCTTCCGCCGCGATGGAGTCGTGGGGAAATGAAAAATCCGATGGGGTGAAAACCGCTGATTGTGAATACTGGATTCCCATGGTCTCAACCTTGGGAATGTTGCCGACACTGCCGGAAATAGCCACAAAGCATTCATTCTCTATAGCTCTCGCCTGGGCGCATCGCCGGACCCGGTTGTAGCCGGTTTTGGTATCGGTCCAATATGGCACCAGTAAGAGCTTCATGCCGCGCAGCGTCTGCAGACGGGCAAGTTCCGGAAATTCTACGTCATAACAGATAAGGATTCCGATTTTACCGACATCGGTTTGAAAGACTTTCAGGTCGTTGCCGCCGGTAAAGCCCCAGTGCGAATCTTCATCGGGGGTGATGTGCAGTTTCACCTGGGAATCCCAGGTCCCGTCACGGCGACAGAGGTAGCAAATATTATAGAGTTGCCCCTCATCGCCAAGTAACGGCACACTGCCGCTGACGATATTGATATTGTACCTGAGCGCCATTTCAATCAAGGCTATGCGCAATCTCTCAGTATGGCCGGCCAGCATTCGCATCGCATCGGGCGGATTGTTGCCTTCATAGGTATGAATCAGCGGTGCGTTGAACAGTTCCGGAAACAGGATGATGTCGGCTTTATAGTCGCTGACCGTATCGACGAAGAATTCCACCTGCTGCAGGAAATCTTCAAAAGAGTCGAATCGTCGCATTTGCCACTGAACAACCCCCAGCCTGGCTATTGATTGGGTTCGACCGATCAGCTTGGTCTTTTTTCGGAAATAGATATTGACCCACTCTAGCAAGACCGCATTGCCATGGGAATGGTGATCTACCGGCCAGTAATCGTCTAAGAGATTTCGCACGTGAAACTCGTTGGAGATCTGGAATGACAGGACCGGGTCGTGTATTTCCCGGTTCTGCACTTTCAGGATGTATTCTTCCGGGGAGATTTCCGCCGAATGTTTGTAATATCCAGGGATCCGGCCGCCAAGCAGTATTCCCTTGAGGTTAAGATTCTTGGCAAGTTCTTTCCTGGCATCGTAGAGACGGCGGCCGAGTCGCATGCCCTGGAAGGAGGGATCAACAAAAACCTCGATACCATAGAGATAATCACCCTCTGCGTCATGGGACTTAAAGGTCCCCCGGCGAATTATCTGATCATAGGTGTGTTGTTCGCCAAAAAGGGAAAAGTCGATGACCATTGACAAGGCAAAGGCTACCGGTTTGCCGTGATCCTCAATGCAGATCTGTCCTTCGGGAAAGAGTCGTATAAGGGCGCTTATTTGCTCACGCGACCATTGAAAGGCGACGTTTTTATACACCTTTGCGCTGGTGTCGCGCAGTATTTCATAATCGTCGTCAAAAAGGTGCCTGACTTTTAATTTGTGTTCAGTTTCTTTTGTTGTCATTTTTGATCCATGAAGAAAATATTGGCGGTGATATTCATAATTGGGTCTTGGATTATAGCATGTTTTGCAGGGTTTACAACTGACTGGATAAATCCAGCAATTCCGAAGTGTGGTCGCAGGTCTCCGCCAGGAAGAGCCGATGTCGCAGTTCCGGGGGTTTGCCGAGAAGAATAGTGGTTACCTCGGCACATTCAACGGCGGCCATGTAGACAGCGGCAAAGGGCAGGGTGCCAAGGGATGCTTCAATGCCTTTTTGCGGTGCTTTTTCCGGCGAGCCATAGATCAGCTTCAGGCCGGGGTCGGAGGGGAAGACTGCTGTAGCCTGACCGCTTGAGCCGGCAATGGCTGCGGAGACCATGGGGATATTCGCCCTGCGACAGGCTTGTTCAAGTACAAATCGAGCCGGGATATTGTCAAGACAATCGACGGCCAGCTGGACGCCTTCGAGGATGGTGCTGCAATTGGCGGTGGTGAAGAATTCTTCGATCGCCCGAACCTGCACCGCCGGATTGATCTCCTGCACCCGCAAAGCAGCCGCCAGGGCCTTTTTCCCGCCGATTCGCGCCGGGCTGCTGAGCAACTGCCGGTTGAGATTGCTTTCATCAAAGACATCACCGTCCACCAGGGTCAGATGACCTATGCCAAGGCGGGCAAGAATCTCGGTCACTGTTCCCCCAAGCCCACCTAAGCCTATGATCGCAACCTGCGACTCGAGCAGCCGGAGTTGGTCGGCACAGGAGAGGGATTTTTGATTGCGACTGTAACGTTCGGGTAGAATTTCGCTTGCTAACGCTGCCCGTTCCACTTCCTGCAGGGACAGGCCGGTCTGTCGGCCGATGGCGATAGCGTCGACAAGAACAAGGCTGGTGTAGGGCGATTGATCCGGTCGATTCTTTTCTTTTGCAAAGAAATGAAGCAAATCGGTCAGTTGCTTGTTGTCCATGACGTTTCATTCACCTGTTTGCGATAGTTCTTTATTCCTGCATCATTTGCCGAAGAACGTAGGGGAGGATGCCGCCGTGTCTGAAATATTGTACATCGATCTCGGTATCGAGGCGGGCAACTACCGAAAAGGTAAGAGAGCTTCCATCGGCTTTCAGGACTTGAACGGTCAACTCCTTTCCTGGGCTGATAGCCGAAAGCCCCAAGATTGAGAAGGTCTCGGTGCCGTCCAGCCCGAGGACACCGGCGTTTTGCCCGTCTTTAAAAACCAGCGGTAAGGCACCCATACCAACCAGATTGTTGCGATGAATACGCTCAAAAGATTCGGCGATTACCGCCCGCACCCCGAGAAGATTGGTGCCTTTTGCCGCCCAGTCACGGGAAGAGCCTGTGCCGTATTCCTTGCCGGCGAGAACGATCAGGGGGATGCCTTCTGCCAGATATTGTATGGCTGCGTTATAGTTGTACATTTCCTTTTGTTCCGGATACTTGATCGTGTATGCCCCTTCCTTAGGTTCGACCATGCGGTTTTTGATGCGAATGTTGCCGAAGGTGCCGCGCATCATGACCTCATGGTTGCCGCGACGAGATCCGTAGGAATTAAAATGGTCGGGATCAACCCCCAGGCCAATCAGGTACTGACCTGCTGGATAGTCCCTGGAAATGGCCCCGGCTGGAGAGATATGGTCGGTGGTGACACTGTCTCCCAGGAGCAGGAAGGCCCTTGCCGCTTCTATGTCCGTCGGGGGCGCCGGAGTGGTGGTAAACTGATCGAAATAGGGCGGCTTTTTAATATAAGTGGACTTCTCGTCCCATGGATAGGTGGAGCTTTCGGTAACATGTAAGCCCTGCCAGAAGGAGTCTCCGTCAAAAATTTGCGAATATGCCTGGCCGAAGGCATCTTTGGTGACGTGTTGACCGGCCAGACTGGCGATTTCTTCTTGGTCCGGCCAGAGATCCTTCAGATAGACCGGCAGGCCGTTAGGGTCCCTTGCCAGGGGGCTGCAGGCGAGATCAATATCTACTCGACCGGCAAGGGCAAAGGCGAGGACCAGCATCGGAGAGGCCAGAAAGTTGGACTTGATCATCTGGTGGATACGAGCCTCAAAGTTTCGGTTGCCGGAAAGGACGGCGGCAACATTCAGGTCGTGGTCTTTAATGGCTTTTTCAATCTCGGGATTGAGCGGCCCACTGTTGCCGATGCAGGTGGTGCAGCCAAAGGCGGCGATATGAAAGCCCAGTGCCTCAAAGTAAGGGAGCAGACCGCAGTCCTCAAGATACCTGCTAACCACTCTTGAGCCAGGGGCAAAGGAGGTCTTGACATAGGCGGGAACTTTCAGGCCGCGTTTCACGGCAGCTTTCGCCATGAGCCCGGCACCGATGAGGACATGGGGATTTGATGTGTTGGTGCAGGAGGTGATGGCGGCAATGACGACGCTGCCGTCACCTATGCTGACCTGAGTTCCGTTGACAACGGCGGTGAAATGGTTTGTTCCCTTGATGCGGTCGGATTTGCTGTTGGATTCCTTGGTGAAGGTCGGTTCAGCTACCGGTCTGTTGCTGTGCTCGAAGTTGCAGCCGAGGATTTTTACGAATGTCGAGCGCATGGCGGAGAGAGGGACGCGATCCTGGGGCCGCGCCGGCCCGGCCAGACAAGGCTCGACGGATGACAGATCGAAATCGATGATCGACGTGTATTCACAGGTTTCCTGACCAGTGAAGAAGAAACCATTGGTCTTGGCATACACCTCGGTAACGGCAGCCTGGTGGTCGCGACCGGTGATCCTCAGATAGTCGATGGTTTTATCGTCAATGGGGAAGAAACCAAGGGTTGCGCCATATTCCGGGGTCATATTGGCAATGGTGGCGCGGTCGGGGACAGACAGATGCTGCATACCTGGGCCGAAATATTCGACGAATTTTTCCACTACTTTAGCTTTACGCAGGAGTTCGGTAAGGGTCAGGACCAGGTCGGTTGCGGTAACTCCGACCGGTAGTTTGCCGGTAAGCCTTACCCCGATAACTTCAGGGATCGACATATAGTAGGGCTGGCCGAGCATGACAGCTTCGGCCTCAATGCCGCCGACGCCCCAGCCGAGAACGCCGATGCCGTTGATCATCGGGGTGTGGGAGTCAAGGCCGACCAGCGTGTCCGGGTAGGCAAAGGTTTGATTGCCTATCTTTTCGGTTATGGTCACTCGACCGAGATGTTCGAGGTTGACTTGATGACAGATTCCCGAGTTAGGCGGTACCACCCGAAAATTATTGAAGCTTTTTTGTGCCCATTTGAGCAGGGTGTATCGTTCGCTGTTACGTTCATATTCCTTAGCGACATTGTCATTGAGACTCTTGCTGGTGCCGGAAAAATCGATCTGGACCGAATGGTCGGCGACGAGTTCTACCGGTACTCGAGGGTTGACTCTGGCAGGGTCACCTCCAAGCTGTTTGACCGCATCGCGCATAACGGCAAGATCGACCACCGCCGGCACCCCGGTAAAGTCCTGCATCAGTACCCGCGCCGGATGAAAAGGAATCTCTACCGGTGCAGTATAACGTTTCTTCCAGCCGGTGATGGCTCGCAGGTCTTTTTCCGTGACGATCCGGCCGTCAAATTTTCTCAGCAGGTTTTCCACCAGGATGCGGATTGAGTAGGGCAGCCGGTCTATCGACCCCATTCCTGCTCTCGCCAGTTCAGTAATAGAAAAGTAGTTACAGGTAGAGGTATTTCCCGGTAGTTGTTTAATGAAGTCCTGGTTCTTCATGGCTTCCTCACTTTTTATTTGGCTGATGTAGTTGCCACCTTATTTGGATATTGCCTGCCCTCTGGAAGTGAAGGAGACGCCGAGCTGATTCTGTGTGCCGATCATAATCGTTTCAATGATTGGTGGACTGAGCGATTCTACCGAGTGCCATTTAACGATGAAATTTGCACCCGAGCCGCCGGCCTCGTCCTTTTGCGGAACAACAAAACGTTCTGATCCAAGAGGTCCGAGGATAAAAGGTGCGGTAATGAATTTTTTCACGACAGCACCCTGGGTGTCATAGTAATCGACGGCGGTTACGGTTAGGGAACGGGTTGGAGAGATATTGCGTATACTGATGGTAACCGTAAGCAGCAGAGGCGACTCCCGGTTGCCATGGTAGATATGGGAGTATGCCGGAACGTAAACGGTCTGGCCTTTGGAGGTTAGTAACTGCTCGTCGCTGGGAAAAGCAGGAGCGAGTGTGAGGAAAAGCAGGCAGACGGTGAGAGCGAGTGTGGTGAGAGAGTACTTTTTCAGCATAGCTTGTGTACCTGCAAAAGGTGGTTGGCGTACCAGACTGCTGGGAAATTATAAAAAAAGTGAAAAAAGACAAAATCCCGGGGCAGTTTTTTCATCTAACACCCCACAAGGGGATAAGGGCCTTTCGCAGATTTTTTTCTTGTTTTTTATGAACGAAAATAATCTGTAAGGCACTAAACATGGTGAGAGGCTGCCTCAGCAGGGGAGTGTTTCATGGACGGCACCCTGCCGGGATTTCTCGAGATCTTCGAGGCACTGCAGGTGCTTGCGTTCTTCGGCGATTATCGTTTCCATCCGGCCAACTGCATCCTTGTCATCGAGAAAATTCTGGATGAATTGGTAGAAGAGGATAGTGTCTTTCTCAAAAACTTTGGCTCGGGCCAATACCTCTCTGACTGTTTTTGTGCTCTCGAGTTCGCTTTCTGCCAGCAGGAAGTGGTTGCCTTTGATCATATCCTGAAGCAAAGTCCTTCCCACCAGCTCCATCTCTCTTTGTTCCTCGGTGAGCGGCTTGTTCGAGCCAATGTTTGCCAGCCATTCTCCGTGGCGTCTCTCGTTATCTGCCATGGATGCCAGCATTTCTGCCACCGTCGGGTTTTTACTGGCCTCACTTGCCTTTCTGTATGTCTCTTCCCCGTTTCTCTCTATCTGTACGGCAATATTGCATATGTCGGCGATAGTAAACATGTATTTCTCCTGGAGCAATGACTGTCATCGTTCTACAACCCACCATATTTCAAGAAAAAACCAGGTTGTCTTGACATCATTGTACAGGATTTTTGCAGACCGGAAAGCATTTTTACTCGAAAAACCGAGTGAAGACCGCCACCTCCTCACGCTCGGTTCGATAGTTGTTGACCGGGGCATCTGGGTCTTCGTAACCGAGGGCCATGCCACAGAGGAGAAGCGTTTCCAGGTTATAGCCAAGAAAATCTTTAACCAGCGCCGGATATTGGCCAAGAGCGGCCTGGGCGCAGGTGGCGAGACCTTCTTCTACGGCTGCAAGCATGAGCGATTGGATAAACATGCCGAAGTCGAGAAAGGAACCCTTCTGCATGGCTCGATCAAGGAAGAAAAACAGCATTACCGGGGCATCGAAGGCACGGTAATTTGCTCTCCACTGCGCAAGTCGCCGTTCTTTGTCGTGCCGGTCAATGTTCAGTGCCGAGTAGAGTTGGGCACCGCAGGTGACCCGGCGTTTCTTAAACGGCTCATGCCATTCCAGGGGGTAGTAGTGATAATCCATGTCCCCGGGGCCGTTTTCCCTGAAGGCCCCTTCCATCGCTTCTGTCAGTTCGGCCTTCTTTTTGCCGCAGACCACCGCAACCTGCCATGGTTGAGCATTGGTGCCGGATGGCGCATGGCGAGCTGCCTGTAGGATAGTGACAATTTTTTCTTTTTCAACCGGTTTTGGCAGGAAGGCGCGGGTCGATTTTCGTTGCCCTAAGGCCTCAATAACGTTCATGGCAGGTCGTTGGTGAAATTTTCGGGAGATATCCCGATTTAATCTTTAGAACAGTGTACCAGGAAAAGGGTAAGGCCGTTTCACAAGAGATCAAGCATATAATTGAATGCGACAATCCATGAAAAATACAAGAGAAAGTAAAAGAAGAAGGAAAATAGTTTGCATTCAGTTGCAAATGATTATCTTTGTTTAAAAAATGCCGGTGAGAAAGCAAAGCAAGATGCTTGACAAGCATTTTCACTTTGGATTTACTTTGTAAATAACCAAATAGATTTATAATCTACGACAGTTCCGTTTGCATATTAAAGGAGAAATACGAATGTCTGAGGAAACCACTGTGTTAACCCCTGATGGAATTGAAGAATCAGATGAGGATAAGGGATCTGGAAAATCTTTGGTTGTTGCCAAAGATTTATTGCCGGACCGGCTGATGCTTATCCCCCTGCATGATCGTCCGATGTTCCCAAAAATGATGGGACCAATCATTCTCGAGGACGGCCCTCTGCAGCAGGCGGTCATGAAGCATATGAACCAAAATATGCCTCTCTACTTCGGTCTGGTACTGCAGATCCCAAAAGAAGACGGCCTTGCCCATGCGGCTCAGAGTGGTGATGACTTTTTCAAGGTTGGCTCGGTGGCCAGGGTTATTCAGGTTTCACCTTTTAAGCCAGGTGAACCTCTACAGATTCTTGTGCAGGCACTGGAGCGTTTCGATATCCTCGCCTTGATGAAAAAAGATTCGCTTTTTATTGCCGACGTGAAGTACCGCTTCGAGCCCCTTCAGGAAAATACCGATGAGCTGAAGGCTTATTCGGTGGCGATTATTGACTGTATTAAAGAATTGGTGAACCTCAACCCCCTGTTTAAAGAAGGTCTGTCGCTCCTTATTGAGCGGATAAATCTCAGTGATCCTGGGTCGCTTGCTGATTTTGCCGCCGCTATGACCACTTCTTCCGGGCGGGAAATTCAGAGAATTCTTGAGACCGCTGATATTCGTGAGCGGCTTGAATCGGTTTTGATCCTTTTAAAGAATGAAGTGGAAATCTCAAAACTGAAGGCGAAGATCTCAAAACGCATCGAAGAGCAGCTGTCAAAGCAGCAACGAGAATTCTTTCTCAAAGCGCAACTGCAGGAAATAAAGAAAGAATTGGGGCTGTCAAAAGACGACACCCAGGCCGAGATTGAAAAGTATGAAAATCGCCTAAAAAAATTGGTCCTCTCCGATGAGGCCAGGGAAAAGGTGAAGGAGGAAATTGAAAAATTGAAACTCATAGGCTCCTCTTCCCCGGAATTCAATGTCACCCGGACCTATCTCGACTGGCTGACGGTTTTGCCTTGGGGCCTGTATTCCAAGGACAGCTACAACCGGAAAAAGGCCTCAAAGATTCTCGATCGTGACCATTATGGTCTTGAGGATGTCAAGAACAGGATTCTTGAGCTGATCTCCGTTGGCGTAATTAAAGGGGATTTGTCCGGTACTATTCTTCTCCTCCAAGGTCCGCCGGGCGTTGGAAAAACCTCGATCGGCAGGTCGGTGGCCCAGAGTCTTGGGCGAGAGTTCTTTCGCTTTTCGCTTGGTGGCATGCGTGACGAGGCGGAGATCAAGGGACACCGCCGCACCTACATCGGGGCAATGCCCGGAAAATTCATTCAGGCAATTAAGACTGTTAAGACTGCCAACCCGGTCATCATGCTCGATGAGATAGATAAGATTGGCGCAAGCTTCCACGGCGATCCGGCCTCGGCCCTGCTGGAAGTTCTCGACCCGGAGCAGAACCGTGATTTTCTAGATCATTACCTCGATGTGCGGTTTGATCTTTCGAAGATATTTTTCATCTGTACCGCCAACCAGCTGGACACCATTCCTGCGCCGCTCATGGACCGCATGGAGGTCATTCAGCTGCCTGGATATATCATGGAAGAAAAAGTCGAGATCGCTCGTCGCCATCTCCTTCCCAAACAACTGAAGGCCCATGGTCTGACGGCGCAGCAGATCACTCTGCCAAAAGCTGTGTTGTCGGCGATTGTTGACGGGTATGCCCGGGAGGCAGGAGTTCGCGGCCTCGAGAATGCCATCAAGAAAATTCTTCGCAAATCGGTCAGCAAGATCATAGATAATCCTGAACAAAACATCCGCATTCATGTGGACGATCTGAAGGACTTCCTCGGCAAGCGTTTCTTCTCCGAGGAACACGCCTTCCGTAAGCCGCGCGTCGGGGTCATTACCGGTCTGGCCTATACCAGTATGGGCGGGACCACCCTGCATATTGAATCGATTCCCATTCCAACCGGCCAGGCAGGATTCAAGCAGACCGGTCAACTTGGACAGGTAATGGTCGAGTCGTCGGAAATAGCCTACAGCTATGTCCGGTCACTTATGCGGGATAACAAGGAAGGGAGTGATTTTTTCAAGAGCAATCTTGTGCATCTTCATGTGCCGGCCGGGGCAACGCCGAAAGATGGGCCGTCCGCCGGTATCACCATGGCCTGTTCTCTGTATTCACTGGTCATGAACAAACCGATCCGTCCGAATATCGCCATGACCGGGGAGCTGACCCTCAGTGGTTTGGTAATGCCGATAGGCGGGGTAAAGGAAAAAATGATCGCATCAAAGCGGGCGAAGGTTCAGGAGGTGCTCCTGCCTAAGGATAATCAGGAGGATTTTGAGATGCTGCCGGCGCATATCAAGGAAGGGATTACCCCATACTTTGTGTCAACCTTTGATGAGGTGAAACGGATCTGCTTTAAATAGGCCTCATTGTTGGTGAAAAACGAACTACATGTTCGGTATTGCTATTGCTTCTAGGGCATCTTTGAACCACACCTTTTGATCTTGACTGTCGGCTAGGCATCTGGTATCTTGTTGAGACACGAATAATAATATTTACGTGACTGAATGGAGTGTCCAGCCGTTTTTCTCAGGAGGCCGCATGTTCTTTCAAACTGCCGGTATCGAAGTCGAGCCTTGGATTCCACCCCTGGTTGCTCTGGTTGTTTCTTTTTTTACATCTATGGGCGGCGTGTCGGGTGCTTTTCTACTCCTGCCCTTTCAGATGTCCTTTCTTGGCTATACCAACCCCTCCGTCAGTGCCACCAATCAACTCTACAACATAGTGGCCATTCCCAGTGGTGTCTATCGCTATTGGAAAGAGGGCAGAATGGTGTGGCCACTGACCTGGGTGGTCGTTGCCGGGACCTTGCCAGGAGTGTTCATCGGCGCTTTCGTTCGGGTCGCGTATCTGCCGGATCCGAAAAATTTCAAACTCTTCGCGGCAGCAGTGTTGCTCTATATCGGTGTTAAGATGGTTAGGGAACTGGTTAAGAAAAAAGTTGCCAACGCTGACACCAAAACAAGGAGTGAAGACCGCTTTCAGGAGGTGGTGCGTCGTTTTCGCTCCCAGGATGCAGGTCAGGAACAGGCTGCTGGGTCTCTGTCAATAGTCAAGGTCACCCATTTTAATCTGAAGCGATTGGGATACAGTTTCTATGGAGAGAATTTTGATGTGTCTTTTCCAGGTATCTTTTCCCTCAGCTTTCTAGTCGGTATTGTCGGAGGGATTTATGGAATAGGTGGCGGAGCAATAATAGCGCCCTTCTTTGTCACCGTCTTCGGCTTGCCGGTCTACACCGTTGCCGGTGCTGCCCTAATGGGTACTTTCGTCACATCGGTTGCAGGCGTCGTTTTCTATCAACTGATCGCTCCCTTTTATCCAAATGTTTCGGTTGCTCCTGATATCTTGCTCGGGATTCTCTTTGGGGTCGGAGGGATAGCCGGGATGTATATAGGGGCGCGGTGTCAGAAATTCGTGCCGGCCAAGGTCATCAAGTGGATGCTGGCCTGTATCATTGTCTTCACGGCAATGAAATATGTTGCTGAATTCGTAGCCTCTTAAATATATATATCAATCTTCGGTCAAGGATACCCGCTCTCGGATGGGTCTCTGACGATGTCCATCACCCTCCAGACTGGCGAAAACTGTGAGGCGTTGGAAAAAACAATTCGCCCTTTGCCTTTATAGAGGGCAAATAATCGTGCTGTGTCACCTCCGTGGTAGAAGGGCGCCCAGGCCTTTCCTGTGATGCGTGAGGAGGTTGTCGTGGGTTGGCCAATGAGGGAGAAGACCTCCTCCATGCTCATGCCGTGGGTGATCCTGTCGAAAGCTGCATTGCCTGTCCCGCCAGAGGTTGGTGGCTCGGCTTTTGCGTTCGTAGTCGGCGTTTCTTTGGCATGTGTCGCTCCATCACGCAGTTTTGTCAAGTTCACAGTGCCGGCGATGTAGGGAGTGGCATTACCTTGCGGGAGCATACCGAGCGACTGTTCTGCGTATTTCCTGACCTTTCTCTCAGCAGCTTTGTCGGCGACCTGCTGCAACACTCCTCTGTATCGCACATTGCCAGAAGCTCCCAGGGCTTTGCACATCCAGGAAGTGGCATCGACCTGGACGAATCCAGGCCGCTGGTATGTTTGCAGTAGCACTTCGGCCATAACGTCCAGTACTTCGGGGCTATGATCGAAGCCATTATAAACTGTCTGGGCAGCGTCCCGCTGTGATTCCGGGCCACCCATTACCAGCATTTCGATGGTTCTCCTCCCCCCGGCGCTCAGGGCCAAACAGCTGTTGACAGCGAAAAGCAAAGTAAGCAGCACAGTCACGATTGAAAAACGAAATTTCATGTGATCCCCCCCCGAGAATATTCAGAAAAATAGGCCTGCAGGCCGAAGCAAGAGTTTCAATACTCCCAAGTTACTCTTTTGTGAAATATTCTGCAATTTCTTTGAGGAAAACATGACCCGAATCTGGTGGGGTCTTGCGCCTAGGTTATCCATCTTTTTGCTGCCGAGGAGTTGAATCATCAATTATTACCTTCGAACCGGAAAAATTCGTAAACAGCATCAGACCTCGGCAACAAGTCATAACTCCCGATACACCTTGCCCAAACCACCAAAAAAGAGTAGTTTTAATTCCCCAGATGGAGAATAGGGAAAGATTTTCGGTTTTTTCGATAGTTGTCTAGTGTATTTTTCCCCGCCTATTTCAGGCTACCCGCTAATATTCTATAATTCCATGCCAGATGCTTTTCCTCATTTTACCCGGAAATTGCCTCGTCAAACCGGTATAAGCTTCCGTCGGGTAGGGGGGGCGATCGCGCCGTTTTTTTTTATTGCAGCAGTCGTCCTGACCATCTCCTTGTCCTTTAGCCTGATCGGTGGCATTGATGAGTATATGTTTGCCTTTCACTATGAACTGCCGTTTATCTTAATTGTTTTCTCAGCCTTGCTCTACTTGATGCGACCAGGGATGTTGCGGGTTCTGGTTGCCGCCACCCCGATCATTGTTCTCTATTTGGGCATGGACCTTTACTATACCTTCATGCACAGTATCGTCAAACTAGACGATTTGCTGCTGTTGCCCGAAGGCCTTATCGTTTCTCCGACCTGGGTGCAGGTTGGGGTCTGGGCAGCGCTGGGTATTTGGGTGTTGACCTTTATTATACTTCTCAAGCGCCGCCTGTGGCAGTTGGTGTTGCCGCTTGTGCTCGTTGTTGCCGCTGCAGTTCCGCCGATGATAGCCTTTAACAAACCGGCAAAGTTTCTTAAAATTGCTGAAAGCAGAGGGATTAACATCGTGCCATGGTCGGATCGCTGGACTGTAGCCCAAATGGGTCGGGCGATTTCTCTTATGCTCTTCGCTGCGGCAAAGCAAAAGGCCATGGGTGAGCTAGCGCTGTTACCGATGATTGCCGATCCCGGTCGCGACCCGGCTCTTCTGAAGAGTACCTTGCAGGATCCCCGTAATATCCACATTATCGTTCTTGAATCATTTCTCGACCCGGAACAGTTCAAGGGCCTGAAATTCTTAACGCCGCCGGCTCCACCCCAGTTTAAAGCGTTACGCAAGAAGATGCATGTCGCCACATCACCGGTTTTCGGGGGCGGTACGGCACAGGCTGAATTTGAGATCCTCTGCGGAGTACCGTCGCTCGAGCTCTACACTTCGGCTGAATTCAATATGCTTGATGGCGCCAAGACACCCTGTCTGCCCAACATGTTGACCGAGGTCGGTTACCGAACCATTGCCACACAATCGTACAAGCCGGATTTTTTTAATTCGGAGAAGGCCTATCGATCACTAGGCTTTGAAGAGATTAATTACCCAACGGCCTTTGCCGGTAATAGACCTACATATCTCAAGCAGGAGGACCGCGAAAATTACATCTTTGATGGAGATCTTTTTAACCAAAACCTATCCTATGTTGAAAAAGTGCTCGCTGAAGGGCGTCCTTTTCTCAACTATGTCTTGGGTACCTATGGCCATTTGCCGCATGATACCGATTTGGTTCGTTTTCCACCAAAGGTCGAGATCGCTGGCCTCGATAAACATTCCCAGACGAATTTGGCAATTCAGCAATTCTACTACCGCGCCGGGGCACTTGTCGACTATCTGCAAAAGCTGCGAGCGCTTGATCCAAAAAGCCTCATCGTGGTGGCCAGCGATCATCTGCCGCCGCTCGACGGCGGACCGCGAATCTATCAAAAATTTGGCTACGCCCTCACCGTAAATGGTGAATACAAACTGAATATCTGGTTCTATGACGGCCCGGAACACAAAAACCTTGCCTGGCCGGACTATCATTATGAGTTTATGGATTTCATTCTTGATGTTCTTACCGAGGAGCGCATCTGTCAGCAGACCGTCTGTAAAAATCGCGAGAAGTGGTCTTCTGAAAAAACCATCGCCAGTTATAATAACATCATGAGCCGGGGTGCGGGCATCGTAAGGCAGTCTGCACCTCTTGTGGCCGACGCTCCCAATAATTTACCGGCAACGCCTTCCTCGGAACTTCCGACCAAGCAACTGGTGCAGTAAAGGACGCTAATTTCGCGGCTCGTTTCTGAGAGTTGACGATAACAGGCAACTCTCATCCATACGCTCGCTGGTCCCCGATCCTGACAAGGATTTCTTTTTGTATGTGTTCAATTCGAGAAAAAATCTCTTTCAGCATGGTTTGTTCGATCCGGGTCAATTTTTTCGGATTGATATGATTGTCAGGGGCTGAATTCTCAGCCATTATCGCGTTGATCTGTCTGGCAAAGCGAAGCTGCATGAGAAAACTGTAGGCTTGTTCCATCTCATGATAGGTCTCGGGCGAAAGCAATTTTCTTTTATACAACTGATGGAGTCGCTCCTGGGTGTTGGTTTCCGATAAGCCATGTTTCAGTGTATAGATTCTTGCATAATCGATGATCGGTACCATCACCTTTTTAATGTCAAAGGTGTCTCTGTGCTCGCCCTTGGATTCAACGATGAAATTTTTAAAAAAGCCGAGAGGTGGTTTGAAGTGTTGTGCATTTTCCGCCAGATATCCCAAAAACAGCGGCCATTCGGCAAGCCTTTCCATCAAATAAATGTGCAACTCGGCGACGAGCGGGGCATGCCCGTGAGCGCATCGTAAATCGAAAAATATGGTTGAGTTGAGCAGATCTTCAGGAGAGGCAAAGCGTATCCAGGAACGAAAATAGTCCTTCCACACAGCGAGGGGCTGGCACCACTTTTCATTTTGTGCCATGATGTCGCCTCGGCAAAAATCATAGCCGACAGCATTGAGGGCGGTGCATATGGTTTTTCCCAGGGCAATAAAGTAGGTGTGAACTGCAACCTTCTGGTCGCCACTGACATCTTCATAGATGATGGCATTGTCTTGATCGGTTTTCAAAGTCTGTTCTTTGCGACCTTCACTGCCCATGACCATAAAGGCAAAAGGACAGGGTGGCGGACCATGTTCATGTATGGCAATGGCGATGATTTTTTGCAGGATAGCTTCAGAAATGGTGGTTATCATGCGATTAAGGTTTTGCGCCTTGGCCCCGTGGGCAATGAGCGTCTGGATGACACCTGGGAGTTGCTGGTACAGCTGTTGTAATGCATTGATGGTGTCGGCTGTGGCTATCTCGCCGACCAGAAATAAAGGCGACTGTCCTTGGGCTAAGAGGATATCCCGGTTGGTGAGAATGCCGATTACCTCCTCTTCAGACCCGGTGATGCCAAGGTATTTGATATTTTCTTGCATCATGGTGAGCAGCGCTTCAAAGATCAAGGCATGTGACGAGACGGTCCTCAGTGGAAAAGACATGATTTTTTCCACCGGATTGTCAATGTCGAGGCGACTGGCAACCACCTTTTGTCGCAGGTCATGGTCGGTGACGATCCCGACAAATCCCGCCTCTGGCGAGGTGACAAGGATGCTGCTGCAATTGTTGCGACTCATCATGTCCGCCGCCGATTGAATGGTTGTGGCGGTATTGCAGGAAATCAAGCGCTTTTGTGAGATTCTACTGACTGGTTGGTTAAGAAACTGCAAGGTTTCAGCACCGGGTTGAATGGTTTTGGCGACAATTGCGGCATATGACCGATCAAGCATACGTTTGCCGAAAGAATCGGTGAAAAACTCTAGAAATTGCACGTTATTCTTGCAGATATCGAGAAAAAAGGCTTTCGGGAATAGATAAAAATGGGTGTCTTCCGTGGTTTTCAGAGAGCGGATTGAGACGGAGTTGTTGACCAACATTGATATGCCGCCGAAGAGGCCCCCCTCGCTCAGCAGTACACCGTCTATCTTATAGTCATCCTCTTCGAAAAAGTGTTCCGCCCCTCCATTTTTAATGATGAACAAGGCTTCAATTTTTGACAATCCTTGGGTGAAAATAGTGGTGTTTCGCGGATGATAGGCAAGGGTTACCTGAGAAGCGATTTTTTCTATTTCTGATTCACCGAGAAAAGAAAAGGGGGCAAGTCGGGATAAAAAATTCAGGGTCTGGTCGTTCATAGAAATCCCCTGCTTCCAGGTGTCTGTTCCATACCAAAACAATTAATTTCGAGTTCTTTGGCGGTGTGAAGGCAGTTTTTTAACCTACCCAGAGATACATGAAACTGCATATATATACTATGATAACAGCAAAAACTATTAACATGCGGACTTGAGACAAGCCAGAGGCTGATTTTAAGGCATGGAAAACAACGGTCAACGCGAAGGCCAATACTGCAGAAATAATCGGAAAAAACAATCCTCCGGTAAGTTTGACCTGGAGCGCGGCAAGGGCGGGGGCGAGGGGCCAGAAAGAAATCCAGGCCATCCCCAGGGCCAGGTAAATCGGCAAAAACAAGGTAGAGCCACCGAAGCCTCTACAGAACACCCAGGCGAACAGGGCCATACCTCCATGGATGAGAAAAGACACTGAAATCCCCATTAAAACCAGGGTCAGTCGGATATGAAAAGAAAGGGGATCAGTGTCACCCGGTTCCAGGATATATTGGCTGAAATAGGTGGCGCTGAAACCATAAATCAGGCCAAACATAGCTACATTAATGGCCGTGTAGGCAAGCGAGAGTTTGTTTTGCATGATAACTTCGCGATACACCGCTTCATCAAAGCGTAGAATGCGGAGCATGCGCTGAAAGTAATCCATAACGACCTCCCCCCCTGTTTGTTGCTGTCATTGATTGATGATGCTGCAGTTTCTTGAGGAAAACAAAGAATACAACAAGTCGAAAAAAAAGGGGAGCTGGAATCCTCCATCTCCCCTTTGATTATCTCATATCTTCATGTAGTCATTACGACCAGGGCTGAAGCCCCCAGATTGAGATAAATATACAAATCACAGCAAGGACGGAAGGCCAGACTATGCCGTTGTAACGTTTCTCATCATAATCACCCCAGCCATGAATACGATCAATGACCATTTTATCGTTGAGGCTCGGCGCCCAACCGGAAAGGGAGGGGATACGATTGAAGATCAGAGACAGGAAGATAAAGAGGGTAAAGGATAGTGGAACCGTCACTAAACCGCCGGACATGCCTAGGGCAGCAGTGACGCCCTTACCGATAACGATGCTTGGGAAAACATGGGGTGAGATAATGATAAAGATCAGGCCGCAGATATTGGCCGACATAATCAGGGCAAGCTTATTGGCTTCCTTCCACCACACACCGAGAAGAATACCGGGGGTAGCGGTTGAGGCCAGGAGACCAAAGGCCCAGAGAATACTGGTAACCAGAAATTTTGGAGGGTTGAAGGCCAGGAGAACTGCAATGACGCCACCCATAGCAAGAGCTGCAAAGCCCCACCTCATTCGTGATTTGGTTTCCATTTTCGGTGCGATAATCCCCAACAGATCGTTACCGACCAGGCCAGAGATAGCCATCAGATTGCCGCCGACAGTTGACAGGCCGGCAGCCAGTGCCCCGCCCATAACAAAGGCTGCAACCCACATCGGGTTGTAAAAGACATTGAGGATGAGAAGCGTCTGGTCAGCTTTGGCGATCGCTTTTCCGGTGGTGGCTACAAAATAATTACCCGCAAAACCGCTGGTATAGGTGCCGGCGAAAAGCAGGCCGAGGAACAGGCAAAACCATACCACGGCCCAGCGGGCACTCTTGACGCTGGAAGATGTAAAGACGCGCATGGCCAGATGTGGTAGGGCGATTGGACCAAGAGTAAAGGCGGGAATGAGAGCAAAATACCAGCGAATGTCATATTTCATGTCGAAAAACGTCGGCAGTACCTTGAGCATGGCCGGGACCATGTCGCCGTAAGCGAGCGGCGGAAACCACCAGCCTGAGGAACCCATGCTCTTCATAATCGCGCCCATGGGGACAATCATGGCTATGGTCATGATGATCATCTGGAAGGCGGCGTTGTAAGAGGCCCCGTACATCCCGCCCAGAGTCACATAGCCGACGGTGGCCACACCGGCAACAA
Source organism: Pseudomonadota bacterium (assembly GCA_018821785.1). Lineage (GTDB taxonomy): Bacteria > Desulfobacterota > Desulfobulbia > Desulfobulbales > Desulfocapsaceae > Desulforhopalus_A. Next base: position 1,205 of record JAHJLI010000183.1, on the reverse strand, counting down.
CAAGGCCGACGTTGTAGGGAATACCAAAGAGCATTTCAAAGGCCTGACCGAGGCCGATCATCTGGCCAAGGGCATACATGATCATGATGAGGATCATCCAGAAAACGATGGTCAGGGTGGCACCTTTGCCGTAACGGGCCTTGATGAAGGTGGCCGGGGTGAAGGCTTTCATTCGGCGTAGGCTGGTGCCGTACAGGAGGGTGAGAAGTGGAATGGAAATGGCCCACTGGATCCACAGATAGACAAAGGGCACCTGTAGTTTAGCAATCAGGGCAATGACCCCGAGAAAGGTGGCGAGACTGGCCCAGGTGGCAGCCATACCGAGGCCGTTGGTGACCGGACCGATCTTGAATCCGGCCGCGTAGAAGTCCTCCTCACTGGTGGTCATTCTGCTTGCCCACCAGCCGATCAAATAGCAGATGGCAAAGAGAATGGCGACTACGGCAACGCCTATCCAGATATTAGTGATGGCAAATTCATTGTTCATGATCATTTACCCCCTGTCTTGTCAGACATGACTTGCTGGCCCTGGGTCTTGGCGTAAGCCTCCATGTCATCGTCGAACTTGTTGCAGACCAGTGCCATGGTGATACAGACGGCCATCAAACCGAACCAACCCATAAGGATGGGGACGATGTATTCAACCGGAAACCCCCACAATACACCCCCTTTGAGGGACGGGAACAATACGAACACGGATGCAAAATGGCCGGTAAGTAAGAGTAAGACACTGAAAACAACGGTAATCCACAATTCCTTTTTATAGAGTTGGTCTTTCATACATGTGAGCTCCTTGTTGGTAAAAGTGAGATGAAACCTTAGCCCAAACCACTCCCCAGCCAAAGTTCGGACAGGAGAAAAGTCCGGTTCAAAGGTATCACCAAAATATTATGAACGAGCGCTCAGTCAATGACATTTGTTTAATCCAACTTATACTTCTTGTCAAAACATATTTTGTTTGATTGCAGTATGTTGAATGCCGCAACGTAGGATAGTTGAGATCAAGGGCGCAAAATAGTAGGTTTTTTTTGGGTTGAAAAAAATTGATTATTACGATTTTCAAGGCTGGCAAATAAGGGCGGTGCAACACTCCTGATGAAATGTACAGGCATAGTGTTTAAACCGTTGTAAAAATTTCATAGCCGAAGAAATGCTTGGAACGGCATAAGGAGCCGTAAGGAAATGGTTATAAATGGCCTAGTTAT